>DATLOW010000491.1:0-10021 GCA_035536055.1 Paraburkholderia sp.
GGCGGCCGAACGTGTCGCGGCCGAAGTGTTGCCGCGCGGCGTGAAGCTCGAATGGACCGACCTCACGTATCAGCAGATTCTGGCCGGCAATGCGGGGCTGTGGGTGTTCCCGATCAGCGTGCTGCTGGTGTTCCTCGTGCTCGCTGCGCTGTACGAAAGCCTGACGCTGCCGCTTGCGGTGATCCTGATCGTGCCGATGAGCGTGCTGTCCGCGCTGGCCGGTGTGTGGCTGACGCAGGGCGACAACAACATCTTTACGCAGATCGGCTTGATGGTGCTGGTCGGGCTGGCGTCGAAGAACGCGATCCTGATCGTCGAGTTCGCGCGCGAGCTCGAACACGACGGCCGCTCGCCGATGGCCGCGGCAATCGAAGCGAGCCGGCTGCGGCTGCGCCCGATCCTGATGACGTCGATCGCTTTCATCATGGGCGTGGTGCCGCTGGTGCTGTCGTCCGGCGCGGGTTCGGAGATGCGCCATGCGATGGGTATCGCGGTGTTCTTCGGCATGCTCGGCGTGACGCTGTTCGGTCTGATGCTGACGCCGGTGTTCTACGTGGTGCTGCGTCTGCTGGCGGGCGGCAAGATTCACGTCGCACAGAAAGATTCGCCGCATCTGGTTGCGCATGCAACGACGGATGCGTGAACGGAGAAAACATGAAACAAACTGAATCGATGCGCGGATGGGGCCGCGCGGCGGCGAGCGCGCTGCTGGTTGCGCTGCTCGCGGCGTGCTCGGTCGAGCCGACCTATCACCGCCCGGATGCGCCGACGCCGGCTGCCTTCAAGGAAGCGCCTGCGCTCGACGCGAAAGAAGCGGGCACGTGGAAGCCGGCCGAACCGGCCGACGATGCCCATCGCGGGCAGTGGTGGACGATTTTCGGCGACCCGGTGCTGAACGATCTCGAACAGCAGGCCGCCGCGGCCAACCAGGATCTGAAGGCCGCGGCCGCGCGCGTGGAGCAGTCGCGTGATCTGGTGCAGTCGGCGCGCGCCGCGTGGTTCCCGTCGATCGACGCGGGCTTCGGGCCGACGCGCGAGCGTCTGTCGCCCGCTTCGCAGTTCCTGCCGGCGGACGCGAACGTGCCGACCCAGACGCTGTGGCGCGCCCAGGGCACCGTGTCGTATGAAGCGGATCTGTTCGGACGGGTCAGCTCGAACGTCAGCGCGACCAGGGCGGATGCGCAGCAAAGCGAGGCGTTGTTCCGTTCGGTGCAACTGTCGCTGCAGGCCGACGTCGCGTCGAACTATTTCCAGTTGCGCGAGCTGGATTCGCAGGTCGATCTGTTCCGGCGCACGGTGGTGCTGCGCGAAGACGCGCTGAAGCTGGTCGAACGGCGCTTCAAGGAAGGTGACATCAGCGAACTCGATGTGTCGCGCGCGAAAAACGAGCTTTCCACCGCGCGTGCGGATGCCGTCGGCGTCGCGCGTCAGCGCGCCACCGCGGAGCACAGTCTGGCGATTCTGCTCGGCAAGGCGCCGGCCGACTTCTCGTTCCCCGAGACGCCGCTGGTGCCGGTGACCGCGAGCGTGCCGGCCGGCTTGCCGTCCGCGTTGCTCGAACGGCGTCCGGATATCGCTGCAGCGGAGCGCGCGATGGCCGCGGCCAATGCGCGGGTCGGGCTCGCGAAATCGGCCTTCTTCCCGAAGCTCGATATCACCGGCGCATTTGGCTATGAATCGGCCACGCTCGGCGATCTGTTCCAGTGGTCGAGCCGCGCGTTCCTGCTCGGGCCGTTTGCCGGTACTGCGCTGACGCTGCCGTTGTTCGACGGCGGCCGGCGTCGCGCGAACCTTGCGCAGGCGCGTTCCAAATACGACGAGGATGTCGCGCAGTATCGCCAGCAGGTGCTGCAGGCGTTCCGCGAAGTCGAGGACAATCTGTCGGATCTGCGCCTGCTGCAGGACCAGACGCGCGAGCAGAACGATGCGGTCAACGCTTCGCAGCGCGCCGCGCATCTGTCGACCACTCAGTATCAGGAAGGGCAGATCGCTTATCTCGACGTGATCGATGCGGAGCGGCAGGTGCTGCAATCGCAGCTGCAGGCGAGCCGTCTGACCGGCACGCAGGCCGTGGCGACCGTCAACCTGATTCGCGCGCTGGGCGGCGGATGGGGTGAGCCGAAACCGCAGGACGGCAGCGCGGTCGGCATGCAGAACGGACCGGAGCAGGTGGCGAAGCGGTAAGCGCGCGGTTTGTTCTGATCGTGTGATGCATGCAATCGGCGTTATTCGCGCGTGGCGCGCGGATAACGCCGATTTGCTTTGCCGTGCAGCAGGTGCTGTCCCGCCCAGCACATATCGCATTTCGCGATTTCCATTCGAAAATCGCTTGGTAGACGCCCACCAGGGCGGCTTCTATCATCGGCTGCAGTCAATCGACGAGCCAACCGATGAACCCATTCCGTTTCATGATTCGCGCGCTGCGACAGGCCGCGCGCAAGCCGCTGCATTGCGTCGGCGCTGCCGTATTTGCACTGCATCTGTGCAGCGCAAGCGCGGCGGATACCGCGACGCTGAAAATCGGCACCGCCACCAGCCCGCAAATCGAAGCGCTGAAAATCGCCGCACGCGAAGCGCAGCAGCAGGGACTCGATGTGAAGATCATCGAGTTCACCGACTGGAATACGCCGAACGCGGCGCTCGCTAACAAAGACATCGACGTCAACTATTTCCAGCACATTCCGTTTCTGGAAAACGCCAACAAGCAGGGCGGCTATCACTTCGTCGCGATCGCGCCCGGCACGATCATGAAGATCGGCCTTTACTCGAAGAAAATCACGCGCTTCGACCAGCTGAAAGACGGCGCGACCGTAGCGATCGCCAACGACCCGGTGAATGGGGGCCGCGGCTTGCTGTTGCTGCAGCGTGCCGGCCTGATCAAGCTGAAGCCCGGTGCCGACTACCACGCCACCACGCTCGACATCGTCGACAACCCCAGGCATCTGAAGATCGTCGCGCTCGAAGCCTCGCAACTGGCGCGCTCGCTCGACGACGTCGACCTCGCACAAGGTTATCCGAGCTTCATCAAGCTGGCCGGCACCACCGATCCGAATAGCGCGCTGCTGTTCGACGGCACCGAGAACAAGATCTTCGCGATCCAGTGGGTGGTGCGTCCGGATAGCGTGAACGACCCGCGTATCCGCAAGTTCATTTCGATCTACCAGCATTCGCCGGCGGTGCGCACGGCGCTCGACAAGGCGTTCGGCAACCTGTACGCGGTCGCGTGGTAAGCGCGACACGCGGCAACGAAACGAGGAGCGGCCGATGCCGGGCAAAAAGATTCTGCTGAACGCGTTCAATATGAACGCGGTGGGTCACATCAATCACGGCTTGTGGACGCATCCGCGCGACCGCTCGCAACACTATACGGATCTCGACTACTGGACGAGCCTCGCGCAAACGCTGGAGCGCGGCAAATTCGACGGCATTTTTCTGGCGGATATCGTAGGCGTCTACGACGTCTATCAGGGCGGTCCGGGCACGCCATTGCGCGAGGCCGTGCAGATTCCGATCAACGATCCGGCGCTGATCGTACCGGCGATGGCGCATGCGACGCGGCATATCGGCTTCGGCGTCACCGCGAATCTGACGTATGAGCCGCCATATCTGTTCGCGCGCCGCATGTCGACGCTCGATCACCTGACCAAAGGGCGGGTGGGCTGGAACATCGTCACCGGTTATCTGGACAGCGCCGCGCGCGGCATGGGCCTCGCGCAGCAGATCGGCCACGACGATCGCTACGACCGCGCCGACGACTATATGGACGTGGTCTACAAGCTGTGGGAGCAGAGCTGGGAAGACGATGCAGTGCGTCGCGACCGCGCGGCACGGGTGTTCGCCGATCCGGCCAAGGTGCACCGGATCAAACACGCGGGGCCATATTACTCGCTCGACGCGATCCATCTGAGCGAGCCTTCGCCGCAGCGCACGCCGGTGCTGTATCAGGCCGGCTCGTCGACGCGCGGCGTGGAGTTCGCCGCGCGCCACGCGGAGTGCGTGTTCGTGGCGGGGCAGAACAAGCCGCTCACACGTTCGATCGTCGACGATCTGCGCCGCCGCGCCATGAGTTTCGGCCGCGCGCCGGACGACATCAAGATTTTCGCCGGCATGACCGTGGTTGTGGGCGCAACGGAGCGCGCCGCGCACGAGAAGTACGACGAGTATCGCCGCTATGCGAGCGCTGAAGGCGGTCTCGCGCATTTTTCGAGTTCGACGGGAATCGACTTCGCGGAATTCGCGCTCGACGAGCCGATCTCGTATGTGAAGACCGATTCGATGCAGTCGGTCGTCGAGGCGATCTCGAAGAAAAGCGTGAGCGGTGTGTGGACCAAGCGCAAGGTGCTCGAGCAGATGACGCTCGGCGGCCGCGCAAAGCCGGTGGTCGGCTCGCCGCAGCAGATCGCCGACGAGATGGTTGCGTGGATCGAAGAAACCGGTATCGACGGTTTCAATCTGACGCGCACCGTGATGCCTGAATCGTTCGAGGACTTCGTCGATCTGGTGGTGCCGGAACTGCAGAATCGCGGCGTGTACAAGGAAGACTATGCGGCCGATGCGCCGACGCTGCGGGAAAAGCTGTTCGGCGCGGGGCGTGCGCGACTGACTGAAACGCACTCGGCTGCGCAGCATCGGTTGCGTGTGCGCGCAACGGTCGGAGCGTAACTAAATGGACCACATGCTGATGACTAATCTGCTAGATATCGCGCGCTTCGTCGATGCGGTGCCGGTGACGCGGGCCAGTGAGGCGCTCAGGACCGATCCGGCAGAACCCGCCGTGATCTTCGACAGCGTCGGCAAGGTTTTCGCCGATGCGAAGGGTCGTACCGCAAGCGGTACCACGGCGCTCGCGAAAGTCGATCTGAGGGTCGCGCGTGGCGAAGTATTCGGCATTATCGGCCGCAGCGGCGCGGGAAAATCGACACTGCTGCGCCTCGTCAACGGGCTCGAAAAGCCGACCTCGGGCGCGGTGCGCGTGCATGGCGTCGACGTCGGCGCGCTCGACGAGCGGGCACTGGTCGCATTGCGGCGGCGCATCGGCATGGTGTTTCAGCATTTCAATCTGCTGTCCGCGAAGACTGTCGGCGAAAACATCGCGTTGCCGTTGAAGATCGCCGGCGTGCCGAAGGCAAAGATCGATGCGAAGGTTGGCGAACTGCTGGAAGTCGTCGGCCTTGCCACGCGGCGCGATGCGTATCCGGCGCAACTGTCCGGCGGGCAGAAGCAGCGCGTCGGCATTGCGCGCGCGCTGGTGCACGACCCGGACATCCTGTTGTGCGACGAGGCTACTTCGGCGCTCGACCCCGAAACCACCCAGTCGATCCTCGCGCTGCTGCGCGACATCAACCGGCGCCTTAGGCCGACCATCGTGCTGATCACGCATGAAATGGCGGTGATTCGCGAAGTGTGCGACAGCGTGGCGGTGCTCGAACGGGGCGCGGTGGTCGAAACCGGCCCGGTGTGGCGCGTATTCGGCGATCCGCAGCACGACGCCACCCGGGCGCTGCTGCGTCCGCTGGTGCACGATTTGCCGGCCGATCTGGCAGCCCGCGTGAAGCCGCTCGACCGCGCGCCGCAGCCGGGGGCCGCGGTGCTGTTCGACGTGCGATACACCGGTGCGGATGGGCGCGAACCGGATCTGGCAGCGCTCGCGCAGGCGCTCGGTGGCACCGGTGCGCACGTGAGTTTCGTGCACGGCGGGATCGACCGGATTCAGGGGCGGGCGCAAGGGCGTCTGGTGGTTTCTGCGCTATTGCGCGGCGATATTGGGACCGAAACCCCGCGCAGCGAAACCCTTGCCGACGCGTTGACCGAAACATCCGCGGCCCGCAGCACAACCGCTGCGCGCACGCAGATCGCCGCGCTGACGGAAGCGGCGCGCGCCCATGCGAACCGCGTCGAGGTGCTGGGCTATGTCTGAACTGTGGCTTTCCGAACTGTGGGGCGCCATTGGTGACACCGTGCTGATGGTTGGCATCTCCGCGCTGGTCGCGCTGCTGCTGGGCATTCCGCTCGCGCTGGTGCTGGTTGCGACCACGCGCGGCGGCATCTACGAACGTCGCGCGCTGAACACGGCGCTCGGCTCGCTGGTCAACGCGTTCCGCTCGACGCCGTTCATCATCCTGCTGGTCGCGCTGCTGCCGCTGACGCGGCTGGTGGTGGGCACAACGATTGGCGTGTGGGCCGCGATCGTGCCGCTCAGCATCGCAGCTACTCCGTTTTTTGCGCGCATCGCGGAAGTCAGCCTGCGCGAAGTGGATCGCGGCCTGATCGAAGCGGCGCAGGCGATGGGCGCGCAGCGCCGCCACATCGTGCGCCACGTGCTGTTGCCGGAGGCGCTGCCAGGCATTCTGGGCGGCTTCACGATCACCGTGGTGGCGATGATCGGCTCGTCGGCGATGGCGGGCGCGGTCGGCGCGGGCGGCCTCGGCGATCTGGCGATCCGCTATGGCTATCAGCGCTTCGACACGACCGTGATGGTGACTGTCATCGTGCTGCTGATCGCGATCGTCACGGCCGTGCAGTTCACCGGCGACTGGCTGGTGCGGCGGCTGACGCGGCGTGCCTGACGCGGCGTGCCTGACAGCCAGGCAGCGCAAGCGGATTTTCCTTTCCCCTGGTTTGCCCAATCATCGATGACGCTATGACTACGCAAGCATGGAACCGGCCGCAATGGAATGCGGACTTCGAAGAGCGGCTGTTTCTGCGGGTTGCGCGCCGCCACGTGCCGGCGTTTCCCGAACGGCTTGCCGCTGCGCCGCGCGCACCGCATGGCGCGGCCGAACTCGACGCGGTGTGCGACTACTACACGCGGATGGCGGCGCACGATCTGTTTATCGTGCAGGTGGTTGCGCGCGCAATCGATACGCTGTTCGCCGGCGACGCGCATTTCCAGCTGATCCTTGCGCGCCAGCTCGGCGACGACGGCGCCCATGCGGTGCTCGCGCGCGAGCGCATCGTTGCGTTGAGCGGGGTCGATCCGCTGCCCGAAATCGAACGCCGCGTCGCCGGACATTGGCAGCGCCTCGGCGACCTGCCGGTGGCGGATCTCGCCGGCTTTCTCGCGTTCGAGTGGCACTACGAACTGCACATCCTCGCGAAGCTTTGGATCCAGCGCAAGACCGGCACAATCGCTGACCCGGCGATGCGCGAGCATGGCGAAACCCGCATCCGGCCAGACGAGGAGTGGCATCGCGTGCAGATCGTTCAATGGTGGCGCACGCGGCTGGCCAGCACGACTGGCGCCGCGCGCGAAGCGCTGATCGACAGCGTGCTCGCGGCCGACGACGCGCTGCAACGTCGTCTCGATGGTTACCTGCACGACGAATATGCGCATACGGCGCACGTATTCGGCGCCGACATCGGCGCGTATCACGCGATTTACGACGACTGGCGGCGCGAGATGCTGGCTCGCCTGACCGGCCGCGATCCCGCTAAACTGTCGGCACTCGTGTCGCTTTCGACGCGAATGTCGACGGAGAACGCATGAACGATGCTTACAGGCCGGCGCGGTCGCAAGTGGAGGCGCGCGCGCAGGTCCCCGATCTGACCGCGCTGGTCGACGCGCTGCGTGCAAGCGCCGCGGCGCGCGATGCGGCAGGCGGCCACGCGGCGCAGGAAAAGCAGTGGATCGCCGAGACGGGCGTGCTGACGCTGACCGTGCCGCGCGAATTCGGTGGCACCGGCGCGAGCTGGTTCGACGCTTACCGTGCGGTGCGCACGGTGGCGGCGGTCGATGCCGCGCTCGGGCATCTGCTGGGCTTTCAGTTTCTGCAGGTCGCGAGTGTCGATCTGTGGGGTAGCGACGAGCAGCGCGCGCGCTATCTGCGCGCCACCGTCGACGAGCGCTGGTGGTGGGGCAACGCGATCAATCCGCTCGATCCGCGGCTGGTTGCCAGCGCAACCGGCGACGGCGGCTACCGTCTCGACGGCGTCAAAGGTTTCTGCTCGGGCACCCGCGGCTCGCAGATGATGACGCTGTCCGCGCAAGATCCGGCAAGCGGCAAGCCGGTGTTCGGCGTGGTGCCGACCGGGCGCGCCGGCATCACCGTCAACGACGACTGGGATCCGATCGGCCAGCGCCAGACCGATAGCGGCAGCGTGTCGTTCGAGGCGGTCGCGCTGGCGGCGCACGAAGTCATCCACCGGCCCGACGCGCCACGCGCGACGCTGCGCACGCTGGTCGCGCAGATGGTGCTGACCAACCTGTTCGTCGGTATCGCGCTCGGTGCGCTGGAGGAGGCGCGCCGGTTCTTTACGCAGAACGCGCGGCCGTGGGTCAACTCGGGTGTCGACCGGGCGGTCGACGATCCTTATATGATCCATCGCTTCGGCGAGATGCGGCTGAAGGCGATCGGCGCCGAAGCGATGGCCGACCGCGCCGCGCACGCACTCGACGAGGCCTGGCAGCGGGGCGGCGCGCTTGCCGCCGAACAGCGCGCACAGGTTGCGCTCGCAACTTCCGAGGCGAAGGTGTTCGCGCATCGCGCTTCGCTCGACGTCAGCGAGGCGCTGTTCGACGCGTGCGGCGCGCGCGCCACCGGCGCGCGGCTCGCGCTCGACCGCTTCTGGCGCAACGCGCGCGTGCATACGCTGCACGATCCGCTCGACTACCGGGTACGCGATATCGGGCGCTACGCCCTTTTAGGGACACTGCCGGAAGTTTCTTTGTACACTTGAGGGAGTCGGGGGCGTACGGGTTGGCTGTGCGGCTGCGGCATCAACTAGCTCGAGGGTCACCGGCCTTGCAGTTCAAACTTCCTACCACCGCCACCGCTCCGTTTTGCCCAGCCGAAGTGCAGGGGTCCGTCGCCGTCACGCCAGGCGCACCGTTCTGGAAAAAAATCCTGCAGTTCGCCGGCCCCGGCCTGCTCGTGTCGATCGGCTATATGGACCCGGGCAACTGGGCGACCGACATCGAGGCCGGTTCCCGCTACGGCTACAGCCTGTTGTTCGTGGTCGTGCTGTCGAGTATCGCGGCCATGGTATTGCAGTGCCTGAGCATGCGGCTCGGCATCGCGACCGGCAAGGACCTCGCGCAGCTGTCGCGCGACCGCTATTCGCCGGGTGTGGTGCGCGTGCAATGGCTGCTCGCCGAGCTGTCGATCATCGCGTGCGATCTGGCCGAAGTGCTCGGCGGCGCGCTTGCGTTCCACCTGCTGTTCAAGATGTCGCTGACCGCCGGCGTGCTGCTGACCGCGCTCGACACGCTGATCGTGCTCGGCCTGCAAGGCAAGAACTTTCGCGATCTCGAAGCGATCATGCTGGCGCTGATCGCCACTATTGGCATCGGCTACATCATCGAACTGGCGCTCGTCAAACCCGACTGGTCGGCGGTCGCGCACGGCCTCGTGCCGTCGCTTTCCGCGCTGAGCGACCGCGAGCCGCTGTATCTGGCGATCGGCATTCTCGGCGCGACCGTGATGCCGCACAACCTGTATCTGCATTCGTCGGTGGTACAGACGCGCGCGGTCAAGCGCAACGCGCAGGGCATCGGCTCGGCGATCGCGCTGTCGCGTATCGATACGATCGCGTCGCTGTTTCTCGCGCTGCTGATCAATGCGGCGATCCTGATTCTGGCCGGCGCCGCGTTCCATTCGACCGGCCACAACCAGGTGACCGAAATCGAAGACGCGTACCGGCTGCTCGCGCCGGTGGTCGGCACCGGGCTCGCGGCGGTGCTGTTCGCGATCACGCTGCTGGCGTCGGGGCAAAGCTCGACGTTCACCGGCACGGTGGCCGGGCAGGTGATCATGGAAGGCTTCCTGAACCTGAGTATTCCGTGCTGGCAGCGCCGCCTGATCACGCGCGCGCTGGCGCTGATTCCGGCGTTGATCGGCATCCAGTTGCTTGGCAACGGGGCCGTCGGCAAGCTGCTGGTGGCAAGCCAGGTGGTGCTGAGCCTGCAGTTGCCGTTTGCGCTGTATCCGCTGATCCGCATGACCGGCGACCGCAAGCTGATGGGCGAATTCGCCAACAGGCTGTTCACGCGCATCGTGGCGTGGGCGCTGTTCGTCGTGATCAG
>DATLOW010000492.1:0-4029 GCA_035536055.1 Paraburkholderia sp.
CCTGCGCGACGAGTCGCTGGCGGGCCTGTCCGAGATCGGCTTCCATGGTCTCGCGATCGGCGGGCTGTCGGTCGGCGAGCCGAAAGAGGACATGATGCGCGTGCTCGAACACATCGCGCCGAAGCTGCCCGCCGACAAGCCACACTACCTGATGGGCGTCGGCACGCCCGAAGATCTGGTGGCGGGCGTCGCGGCCGGCGTCGACATGTTCGACTGCGTGATGCCCACCCGCAACGCGCGCAACGGCTGGCTGTTCACGCGCTACGGCGACGTGAAGATCCGCAACGCGATCCACAAGAACTCGCTGCGGCCGCTCGACGAGCAATGCGGCTGCTACACGTGCCGCCACTTCACGCGCGGCTATCTGCACCATCTGCATCGCGTCGGCGAAATTCTTGGCGCGCAGCTGAACACGATTCACAACCTGCATTACTACCTCGAATTGATGCAGGAAATGCGCGATGCGATCGGCGCCGGCCTGTTCGACACGTTCCGCAAGCAGTTTCACGAGAACCGGGCGCGCGGCGTCGACTGACGCGCGAACGGAGCGGCAAGGCCGCGACGCCCGAGCGGTCGTCGCACCAGGCAACACATTACAATTCACTTTCGATTGTGTACGACGAGCGGCCGCGCATCGGATCAGCGTGCTCGTCCAGCGGGCATCAGGCCGCCTCCCAGGCGCGCCCCGAGGCCCATGTGACAGGCAACGGCGACCTGCGCGCGGCCAAAATCGGCGTGCCGTCGCGTAAATGGCCGGTGGTAGAATAATCGGCTGACTTTTTTTGACTGGTATAAACGGAGAGACCAACGTGCCGTCGATCATTTCCAACGCATTCGCGCAAGGTAGTGCAGGAGGCGCCGAATCGAGCCTGATGAGCTTTTTGCCGCTAATCCTGATGTTCGCGGTGCTCTACTTCATCATGATCCGCCCGCAGATGAAGCGTCAGAAGGAACACCGCAACATGCTCGCGGCAATGGCCAAGGGCGATGAAGTCGTCACCAACGGCGGCATCGTCGGCAAGGTGACCAAGGTCGGCGAAGCGTACGTCGGCGTCGAGATCGCCGAAGGCACGGAAATCACCGTGCAGAAGGCTTCGGTCACGACGATTCTCCCGAAGGGCACGATCAAATCGCTGTAAGGCCTGCGCGATAGCGCACAGGCCGCGTCGCGAGGCGCCGCCGACGCGCCCCGCGCGGCCCTGCGGCAGGTGGAGGAATCCGGCGCTACACTGATCCCGCCGCCTGCCGCCGCAGCGCACCGCCTACTGCTCCGCCTCTGAGCCAAGCTTCCGTTGGACCCATCCCATGAATCGTTACCCCCTCTGGAAATATGCCGTGATGCTGGTGGCGCTCGTCATCGGCCTCGTGTACACGCTGCCCAATTTCTTCGGCGAAGCGCCGGCGGTGCAGGTGTCGAGCGGCAAGGCCACGGTCAAGCTCGATTCGACCACGCTGTCGCAGGTCGAAGCGGCGCTCGCGTCCAGCCAGATCAAGCCGGACGACGTCACGTTCGATAACTCCGCGACCAACGCGAACATCCGCGTGCGGCTGCCGGATACCGATACGCAGCTGCGCGTCAAAGACCTGCTGCAAAAGTCGCTGAACAGCGATCCGTCGGATCCGACGTACGTCGTCGCGCTGAACCTGCAAAGCGCATCGCCGCGCTGGCTGACCGCGCTGCACGCGCTGCCGATGTATCTCGGTCTCGATCTGCGCGGCGGCGTGCACTTCCTGCTGCAGGTCGACATGAAGGGCGCGCTGAACAAGAAACTCGACTCGGACGCGTCGGACGCGCGCACGCTGCTGCGCGACAAGCGCATCCGCGACGGCGGCGTGAACCGCGTCGGCCAGTCGGTGGTGGTGAGCTTTGCCGACCAGAACGTCGCCGATGCGGCACGCAAGGAACTGGTGGCGGGCGTTGGCGAATTGCAGTGGGAAACCGAACCGGCGCCGACCGGCGGCTACCAGGTGGTCGGCACGTTCACGCCGGCCGTGCAGAAAACCGTGCAGGACGCCGCGCTCAAGCAGAACATCACGACGCTGCATAACCGCGTCAACGAACTGGGCGTTGCGGAACCGGTGATTCAGCAGCAAGGCGACGACCGCATCGTCGTCGAACTGCCGGGCGTGCAGGACACCGCAAAGGCAAAGGACATCATCGGCCGCACGGCGACGCTCGAAGCGCGCCTCGCCGACCCGAACAACCTGCATCCGAACCCGAACGACCCGGTGCCGCCGGGCGACGAACTGTTCACGCAAGGCAACCAGGTGCCGGTGATGCTGCGCAAGCAGGTGATCTTCACCGGCGACCGCATCATCGACGCGTCGGCGGGCTTCGACGAGCATCAGCGCCCGTCGGTCAATATCCGCCTCGACTCCGCGGGCGGCCGCGCGGTGCGCACGGTGTCGCGCGACAACATCGGCAAGCCGATGGCAATGGTGCTGTTCGAAAAGGGCAAGGGCGAAGTGCTGACGGTCGCGACGATCCAGTCCGAACTCGGCGACCGCTTCCAGATCACCGGCCAGCCGACGCCGCAGGCCGCGACCGACCTCGCGCTGCTGCTGCGCGCCGGTTCGCTCGCCGCGCCGATGGACATCATCGAGGAACGCACGATCGGCCCGAGCCTCGGCGCCGACAACATCAAGAAGGGCTTCGATTCGGTCGTCTACGGCTTTATCGCGATCGCCGCCTTCATGATCGCGTACTACATGCTGTTCGGCCTGATCTCGATGATCGCGCTGTCGGTGAACCTGCTTTTGCTGGTCGCGATCCTGTCGATGCTGCAGGCCACACTGACCTTGCCGGGCATCGCCGCTATCGCGCTGGCGCTCGGTATGGCGATCGACGCGAACGTGCTGATCAACGAGCGGGTACGCGAAGAACTGCGCAACGGCGCGCCGCCGCAACTGGCAATCCAGAACGGCTACGCGCATGCATGGGCGACCATTCTCGACTCGAACGTCACCACGCTGATCGCCGGTCTCGCGCTGCTCGCGTTCGGCTCGGGCCCGGTGCGCGGCTTCGCGGTGGTGCACTGTATCGGCATTCTGACGTCGATGTTCTCGGCGGTGTTCTTCTCGCGCGGCCTCGTGAACCTGTGGTACGGCGGCAAGAAGAAGCTGAAGTCGCTGGCGGTGGGCCAGGTGTGGCGTCCGGCTACCGCCGACGGCGCACCGGCAGCCTTCATCGAAGACGACGAGCCGACCGGCACGCCCGCCGCCACGCGCGCCGTGGCCGCACCGAAGGCAAAGGGCAAGGCCGCCGCGCAACAGGCACGCGCCGCCGGCAAGCCGACCGTGCGCCGCCGCGACACGCCGCCGAATGCGGCCGCATCGGGCGGCTCGGCGTCGAACCCGTCCAAGAAACCGGGTTCGTCCCGCTAAGGCCCGGAGAACGAGACCATGGAATTTTTCCGCATCCGTAAAGACATCCCGTTCATGCAGCGCGCGTTGATCTTCAACGCAATCTCGCTGCTGACGTTTATCGCCGCCGTGTTTTTCCTGCTGCATCGCGGGCTGCATCTGTCGGTGGAGTTCACCGGCGGCACCGTGATCGAAGTGCAGTACCCGCAGGCGGTGCAGCTCGAGCCGATGCGCGCGACGCTCGACAAGCTCGGCTACGGCGACGCCCAGGTGCAGAACTTCGGCACCTCGCGCGACGTGCTGATCCGCCTGCCGCTGAAGCAGGGCCTGACGTCCGCGCAGCAAAGCGACCAGGTGATGGGTGCGCTGAAGGCCGACAACGCGCAGGCGCAGCTGCAGCGCGTCGAGTTCGTCGGGCCGCAGGTCGGCAAGGAACTCGCCACCGACGGTCTGCTCGCGCTCGCGTGCGTGGTGGCCGGCATTGTGATCTACCTGTCGTTCCGCTTCGAATGGAAGTACGCGGTGGCCGGCGTGATCGCCAACCTGCACGACGTGGTGATCATTCTCGGCTTCTTCGCGTTCTTCCAGTGGGAGTTCTCGCTGTCGGTGCTAGCCGCGGTGCTGGCGGTGCTCGGCTACTCGGTCAACGAATCGGTGGTTATCTTC
>DATLOW010000493.1:0-6765 GCA_035536055.1 Paraburkholderia sp.
GCGGCCGCTCACAGCTGGATGTTTTCGCGCCGCGCGATCAGCCGCGTGATCGCTTCGGTGAGGACGCCTTTCAGCAGGTTCACGAACAGGCCCACGATCAGGTAGTACAGCGCGAGCTTCGGAACCGAGAACGGCAGCGGATGCGTTTCGGCGAGCCTGGTGAGCCCCGCCGCGACGCCGAGCCAGACGAACAGCTCGCCGGGGTTGCAATGCGGAAACAGACCGGTGATCGGATGGCACAGCGACACGGCCGAATCGTAGAACGCGGGCTTGTGGCGCTCTTCGAGAAACACGCCAAACGTATAGGCCATCGGGTTGGTCAGGAAGAACATCGCGAGCAGCGGCAGCAGCGTATAGCGCGTGATCACGTTCTTCGAGAAAAAGCGCGCGAGGCCCTGCACGCGATGCTCGCCGATCAGTGCGATCAGCGTGTAGACGGCGGTGAGCAGCACGATCAGCGTCGGCAGGATGCCGGTGACGAAACCGATAAAGACTTTGCCGCCTGCATTGAACACGCCGATAAACGCTTCGGCGAAGTGCGTAAGCCAGTCGAGGATCAACACGGCGACTCTCCCAGTGGGTCCAACACCTTCGCAGGAAGCTCCGTCGCGCGGTAGGTCGGCGGAGCGGGCGGCGCGACTCGCACGACTCGCGAACAGCCGCGCCATGTGCATTGCGCGCCGGTGCGCGCGACTTGCGTGGTCTTGCGTGGTCTTGCGTGGTCTTGCGTGGTCTTGCGTGGTCTTGCGCGGCCTCGTGCAAGCGTTATCCGGCCAGCGTCGACAGGCCGCCGCTCAGGCGGGCAACCCTTCGAGCGGCGCAGCAGGCGGCACTGCCTGCGCGGCATGCTCGCTGCGCTCGAGTGCCGCGCGGCGCGCGCGTTCGAGCGCATCGGCAGCGGCGAGCGCCACGCTGCGGCGCAGCCGGCTCGCGGCCAGCCGTGCAATGAATTCTTCGATGGAGAGTCCGGCAAAGCGGTCGTGCCGACGGAAGCGGCTGAACACGGTCAGCCCCGACATGCTGTGAAATTCGTGAATGCGCAGGTCGTCGGTGAGCACGACAATCGCGAGCGCGCCGCGGCCGAAGGTGACCTTGCAGGCGCCGACGCCGAGATAGCCGCTGTGTGAGCGGCGTGCGGCGTCGCGAATCGAATCGCCGCAGCGGCGCATCTGAAACCATGAACCGACCAGTTGCAACGCCCAGAACACGGCTAAAGCGAGCAACGCTCCACGCACATAGTCCATTGTCGTCTCCTGATTGTTCTCGCGGAGCCTTTGCCGCGGGTGGCGGGCGGTGCGCGCGGTGCGATGTCCCTGTACCTGTCGGCAGCGCGGCGCGCCGCATGCGGCCGGCTCTCTGCACATGCTTCCGTGCTCTTAAGGTTCCGTGCTCTTAAGGCGCCCTGAACATCATGCCTTTTCAATAATACAATTGTTCACCCCGGACTGAATCGGGGAAAACGCGGGGGAAAACACGGGGAAAACGCCCGTCGAAGCATTGTCACTCCAAACGCGCGTCGCGTGCATCCTTTTCTGTGCGTGTCGGGGTTGCGCTTGCAATGTTATGCGCGACGATCGAGGCGGCGTCGTCGCGCGCCTCGATCTGCGGCAGATGTCCCACCCGCGCGAAACGGTGCACCGCGACGCGGCCCGGTAAGCCATCCGCATGACGCGGCGGCAGGATGCGGTCCTGCAGGCCCCATACCACGCGGATCGGCAGCGTCAGCGCGGTAAGCGCGATGCGCAGGTCGAGACTTTGCGCGCCGTCCGGAAAGAAGCGCTCGGCGAGTGCCGCAAGGCGCGCGCGCACTTGCGGGCTTGCCAACTGCTGCTCGGCGGTCGCGACGAACATCTCGTCCATCTGCGCGGGATCGGCGAACAGCTGTTTGAGCCATGCGGCAAAGCTCGCGCGCCGCGTCGCCTGCGTGATGCCGCGGATGAATGCAGCATTGCTGTCCGGACCGAGCCCGGCCGGCGCGAACAGCGTCAGCGAACGCACGCGCGTCTGCACCAATGGGCCATATGCGGCAGTGGCCAGCGCGAGCGCGCCGCCGAACGAGTGGCCGATCAGATGGCAGTGGCGGATGCCTTCGGCCGCGAGCGTGGCGTCGATCGACGCGACGATTTCGTCGAGCGAGACGGCTTCCACCGTCGACTTGCCGTGCGACGGCAAGTCGAGTGCGAGCATGCCTGGCTCACACGGCAGCACGCGCTCGAGTGCATGGCAGAACGGCCGCCAGCTGTGCAGCCCGGCGGCGAACCCATGCAGCAGCACCAGCGGCACCTCACCCGGTGTATGCGCGCGCAACCATTGCCGATGCAGTTGCGGCGCGGATTGTTCAACATCTGGGTCGACGGCGTTCGCGGGGGATGACGCCGAAATGGATGCGTGCGCAACGTCTTTTGCTTCGATACGGCCAAGCGGACCCGAGCCGGCGACGTGCTGCAACGGTACGCCGCGCTCGCGCGCGATGCGGCGCGCCGCGGGGGTTGCGCGTAAATGCGTGACCTTCGCCGGCTCGCTGCCGGGCGGTTCTGCGCCGGCAAGCGGCGCCTGCGCCGCATCTATCGTCGCTGGCACCGCACCGGCTGCCTGCGTCTGCGCCGCAAGCGCGCGGCCCTCTTCACACTGCCGCTCCGTCGGCGGCCGATCCGCGGCGGCTTCGCCGGTCGCATAGATCCATGCGACCGGCGTGCCGACCGGCAGCAATTGGCCGACCGGCGCGCAGATATGGCGAATCACGCCACTGACCGGCGCATCGACTTCCATCGTGGCCTTGCTGGTCTCGATCTCGAAGAGCGTGCTGCCAGCCCGTACGATGTCGCCTTCGCCGACGTGCCAGGCGGCGATCGTGCCTTCGGTCATATCCATATCGACACGCGGCAGAATCACTTCGGTAGGCATCTCAGGACCTCCCGCGCACGCAGCGATGCGCCGCCGCAACGATATCGTCGACCTGCGGCACTGCGGCCTTCTCGAGTTCCGGGTTGTACGGCAGCGGACAATCGGCACCGCCGAGGCGAATCACCGGCGCATCCAGATAGTCGAACGCCTCGCTCTCGCACGCGATCGACGCGATCTCCGCACCGATGCCGAGCTGCTGCACGCCTTCGTACACGCAGATCAGCCGCGCCGTCTTCTTCACGCTGTCGACGATCGCGCCGCGATCGATCGGCCGCACGCTGCGCAGGTCGATTACTTCCGCATCGATGCCTTGCTGTTCGAGTTGCGCGGCGGCTTCGAGCGAGCGGATCGCCATCATCGAGGTCGCGACGATCGTCACGTCGCGCCCCGCGCGCCGCAGCGCGGCCTTGCCGATCGGCTCGGTGTAATAGCCGGCCGGCACCGGCCCTTTGCTCTTGTACAGCAGCTTGTGCTCGAAGATCAGTACCGGGTCGGGGTCGTCGAGCGCGGCAAGCAGCAGGCCCTTCGCGTCGTGCGGCGTGCTCGGCTGGATCACCTTCAGGCCCGGCACATGCGCAAACCACGCTTCCAGACTCTGGCTGTGCTGCGCCGCCGCACCGGTGCCCGAACCCGCAGGAAAGCGCATCACCAGCGGCACCGATACCTCGCCGCCGAGCATAAAGCGCATTTTCGCGGCCTGATTGACGATCTGTTCCATCGCCAGCGTTGCGAAGTCCGAGAACTGGAACTCGTAGATCGGTCGCGAGCCGGTCAGCGCCGCGCCGACCGCGATGCCTGCGCCAGCGAGTTCGGAGATCGGCGTATCCATCACGCGCTCGGCACCGAAGCGCTGGTACAGGTCGCCCGTCACCTGAAACGCGCCACCGTAGACGCCGATGTCCTCGCCCATCACGAACACGCGCTCGTCGCGCTCCAGCGCAATCGCGATGCCTTCCTGGATTGCCTGCGCGTAGGTCAGCTCACGCACGTTGTCCGTCATCGCTCGCTCCGGAACGTTGCGTGTACACGTAACGGGTCAGGTCCGCGCGCAGCGGCGCGGGGCTCGCCTGTGCAAACGCGAGGCCCGCGTCGATTTCCGCTTCGACCTGCGCGCGGATCGCATCGACCGTCGCGGCATCGAGAAAGCCGTAGCGGATCAGCTCCTGTTCGAAACGCTGGATCGGATCGCGCGCGCTCCATGCTTCGATTTCTTCGCGCGTGCGGTAGCGGTTGCGGTCGCTTTTCGAATGACCGCGCAGCCGGTAGGTTTCGCATTCGATCAGGCTCGGCCCGCTGCCGCCGCGGGCCCGCTCGATCGCCTGTTCGCTGGCGTCGAGCACGTCGGCAAAGCTGTTGCCGTCGACGGTCACGCCGGGCATGTCGTATGCGGGGGCGCGCTGCGCAATATGCGGTACCGCGGTCGAACGTTCGACCGACATCGACATGCCGTAACGGTTGTTCTCGCAGACGAAGATCACCGGCAGCTTCCAGATCGACGCGAAGTTCAGCGACTCGTGGAATGCGCCTTCATTGTTCGCGCCGTCGCCGAAAAAGCACAGCACCACCGCGCTGCTGCGCTGCTTATGCAGCGACAGCGCCGCACCGACCGCGATCGGCAGCCCGCCGCCGACGATGCCGTTCGCGCCGAGATTGCCGCGCCGGACGTCGGCGATGTGCATCGAGCCGCCGCGGCCGCGGCAATAGCCGGTTTCCTTGCCGAAGAATTCCGCGAACATGCGCTTCGGATCTGCGCCCTTGCCGATGCAGTGACCGTGGCCGCGATGCGTCGACGTAATGTAGTCGGCATCGGTCAGCGGCAGCGTCGCGGCGATCGCGCTGGCTTCCTGCCCGATCGACAGATGCATCGTGCCGTGAATCAAACCGCGCATATAGGCCTGTTCGGCGCTTTCCTCGAAGCGGCGCACGAGGATCATCTTGCGCAGCGCCTCGCGCAACGATGCGGGATCGCGGCGGCGATACACGGCAGGCGCCGAAGCTGCACACTCCGCTAGCTGCTGCATGGGAATCTCCTTGCGCTGCCGCGCATCACGCCGCAACGCCGGCGGGCGCTCCGAGCACCAGCTCGTCCTGTCTGCGGCGCAGCGCGACGATCGCCGCGTTGCCGTCGACCGCGCAATTGCGGTACGTCAGCAGTTCGCCGCGCGCGATCGGCTGCGTGACGACGCCGCGTTCGAGCAGTCCGCACGGCACCGCCTGCTGCGCGCGCGCATCGCCGACCGTCATCGCCCATGCGCGATACGTGTATTCGCCGATCGCATCGAGCCGCTCTCCCGGCCGCAGGTCCCGCTTCGCGACCGCGCACACCTCGACGCACGGCACCGGCAGCGGCTGCATATCGGCGCGGCCGTACAGCACGGCGCGTGCGCAGGTCAGCGGCACTTCGAGACTGGTCAGGTGATACGGGCGATAGAACGTGTAGTACGGCCCCTTGCCGAGCTTCAGGTCTTCCATCCGCTCGCGCAGACGCGGATGCGCGAGCTCCGCGACGACGAACACGCCGGGCGCGACGCCCTTGCCGATCGTGTAATCGACCACGCCCTTGCGCGACAGGATGCCGCCGTCGGCCTGCGGACACAGCACGGTATGCAGCTGGTCGAGCGTCGCGCTCGGACCGTGCATGCCGGGCACATCCGGCGTGAGTCCGGTGGCGTTGCCGATCGCGGCCATTTCGACTGCGGTCTTCGAACCGTCGACGAATTCCACCAGCATGCGCGGGTTCATGTTGCGGCGCTGCGCTTCTTCGAGGTAGGCATCGGGCGTCGCATCGACGTTCAGCGGATTGTTCTTGCCCTTGCCTGCCGCGACCACCGGATAGCCGAGCGCGCTGACGAACTGGATCAGCTCGATCGTCGAACTCGGTTCATCGCCAGCGCCGAGCGAATAGACCACGCCAAGGCGTTGCGCCTCGCGGCGCAGATACGCGCCGATCGTCACGTCCGCTTCGACGTTCATCATCACCAGATGCTTGCCATGCTCCATCGCCGCGAGGCCCATCTGCGCGCCCACCGCGGGCTTGCCGGTCGCATCGATCACCACGTCGATCAGGCCGCTGGCGCAGACCGCCTGCGCATCCTGGGTGATCGCGATCTGGCCCGCTTCGATCGCCTGCGCGAGCGCGCCCGGTGTGTCCGTCACGCGATAGCCGCGATCCGCACCGTTCGCAACGCGCACCGCGTCGCATGCTGCATCGACCCGCAATTCGGCGATCGCACCGATTTCGAGGCCATGCATCTGGCGCACCTGCGTGACGATGTCGGTGCCCATTTCGCCGCTGCCGATCAGGCCGATGCGGATCGGGCGGCCCGTCGCGGCGCGCTTTTCGAGGTCGGCGGCGAGCCCGCTCGGCGTGATGTTGTGCATGAACACGTCTCCTGACAGGGTTCGTGAAACGGCAATGCGTACCGGAGTACGACATGCTTTTGCATAGCACTTTTGTATTTCATGTTAGCAGTATGTTCAGCGAAGGGACAAGGCCGGGTGGCAGGAAAAATGCGGGATCGCAGTTGGGACTAACCCCTGGAAGACGGCGCATCGTGCATCACGCGCGCGACGGTGCGGTGCCGCATGAGTTTGCAGCACGAATCAACGGAACAAAGCGGCGAAGGTTTGCTTGCGCGTTGGTTTGCTTGCGTGAGTGCGCGTACGCCGTCAGGTGGTCAGCTTCAGCACGTCTTTTGCGGTGTATTCGTCGGTGATCAATACCGTCGGCTTCATCAGCTTCAATGCGCCGGCCAGCGCATGCACCTTGCTGGCGCCACCCGCCGCCAGCACGCGCACGGGCACCTTTTTGATGATGTCGAGCGGCACCGACATCACGCGCTCGTTGATCGGATGGTCGAC
>DATLOW010000494.1:0-10002 GCA_035536055.1 Paraburkholderia sp.
CGAGTGGCCGTCTTCGTGCTGCAGGCCTTCGCCGTTCAGCGTCGTGCGGCCCGCGGTGCCGCCCAGCAGGAAGCCGCGCGAACGCATGTCGCCGGCCGCCCACGCCAGATCGCCGATGCGCTGGAAGCCGAACATCGAGTAATAGATGTAGAACGGGATCATGATCTCGTTGTGCGTCGAGTACGACGTCGCCGCCGCGATCCAGTCCGACATGCCGCCTGCTTCGTTGATGCCTTCCTGCAGGATCTGGCCGGTTTCCGATTCCTTATAGAACATCAGCTGATCGGAGTCTTCCGGCACGTACTTCTGGCCGTCCTGATTCCAGATGCCGATCTGGCGGAACAGGCCTTCCATACCGAAGGTACGCGACTCGTCCGGCACGATCGGCACGATGCGTTTGCCGAGCGCCTTGTCCTTCAGCAGGATGTTCAGGATCCGCACGAAGGCCATCGTCGTCGAGATCTCACGGCCCTGGCCCGTGCCCTTCAGCAGCGGATCGAACACCGCGAGTTCCGGCACCGGTAGCGAGTCCGCCTTCATCCGGCGCTGCGGCAGATAACCGCCCAGTTCCTGGCGGCGCGCGCGCATGTACTCGAGTTCCTTCGAGCCTTCCTCGAACTTCAGATACGGCACGTGCACGATATCTTCGTCGGAGATCGGCAGACGGAACTGGTCGCGGAACTGCTTGAGCGCCTCGACCTGCATCTTCTTCTGCTGGTGCGTGATGTTCATCGCCTGACCGGCTTCGCCCATCCCGTAGCCCTTGATGGTCTTGGCGAGAATCACGGTCGGCTGGCCCCTGGTTTCGGTGGCCGCCTTGTACGCCGCGTAGATCTTGTGCGGATCGTGACCGCCGCGGTTCAGGTTCCAGATGTCGTCGTCGGACCAGTCGGCGACCAGCGCCTTCAGTTCCGGCGTATTGAAGAAGTGTTCGCGCACGTACGCGCCCGACTCCGACTTGTACGTCTGGTACTCGCCGTCGACCACTTCCATCATGCGGCGCATCAGCGCGCCGGACTTGTCGCGCGCGAACAGCGCATCCCAGCGGCTGCCCCACACGACCTTGATCACGTTCCAGCCGGCGCCGCGGAACTCGCTTTCGAGTTCCTGGATGATCTTGCCGTTGCCGCGCACCGGGCCGTCGAGACGCTGCAGGTTGCAGTTGATCACGAACACCAGATTGTCCAGCCGTTCGCGGCCGGCCATGCCGATCGCGCCGAGCGATTCCGGCTCATCGGTTTCGCCGTCGCCGAGGAACGCCCACACCTTGCGGCCTTCGGTCTTCGTAATGCCGCGCGCCTGCAGGTACTTCATGAAGCGCGCCTGATAGATCGCCATGATCGGGCCGAGGCCCATCGACACGGTCGGGAATTGCCAGAAATCCGGCATCAGCCACGGGTGCGGATACGACGAAATGCCTTCGCCGCCCACTTCCTGGCGGAAGTTGTCGACCTGCTGGTCGGTCAGGCGGCCGAGCAGGAACGCGCGCGAGTAGACGCCCGGCGACGAGTGGCCCTGCACGAACACGAGGTCGCCGCCATGCTCGCCGGACGGCGCGTGCCAGAAGTGGTTGAAGCCGACGTCATACAGCGTCGCCGCCGAAGCGAACGACGCGATATGGCCGCCGACGTTGGTGTCCTTGCCCGCGCGCAGCACCATCGCCATCGCGTTCCAGCGGGTGTACGAGCGGATCCGGTGTTCGACGTCCTGGTCGCCGGGGTTCTTCGCCTGGTTGGCAACCGGGATCGTATTGATGTACGGGGTATTGGCCGAGAACGGCAGGTGTTCGCCGTGCACGCGCGCGAATTCGATCTGCTTTTCGATCAGGTAGTGCGCACGATCCGGGCCGACCGCAGAAATCACGCCATCCAGCGCCTCGAGCCATTCGGCGGTTTCTTGCGGGTCGCCGTCGTCTTTGGCGGCAGCGACGTATTTCAGGACTTCGTCAGGTACAGCGGACATGCTCGTCTCCTGGATATAGAGGAACGCTCTTGAACGGACGGACGCGGACGGAGCACGGCCGCGGCACAACTCGGGCGATTTTAATGATGGCCCGATCGTCCGCGCAACAAAATTTTCGAATTGCGAGATGCTTTCTCACAATGCGAAAAATTGTTGCGGCGCACCCTGGATTGACTCCCTATTCGCTGATACGTAGGCTAGTTTGCTCCCATTAACGTAGCTTTCACGCTTTTCTGCGTCATTTTGCCGGGACCTGCTGCGCTACAATGCGAGCCATGTTGACCGATCGGCTTTTTGCTCGCTCGGCGCGGCCGTCCGGTTCGCCGGCGGAGTCGTCGCCGTCCCGCTGGCACCATGGACCATGGTGGTCCAATTCCTATTTGCTCACGCCGCTTTTGTCGATCCTGGTGTTTCTGATCGTCATGAGCCTGATTTTGTGGAGCCTGAACCGGCGCGAGCAGCAGCAGCAGGAAGATACGCTGTACCGTAATGTCGCCTGGGCGCAGCAGCAGATCCGCCTGTCGATGACCGGCGCGCAGGAACAGATCCAGGCGCTGTCGCGCGATCTCGTCACGGGCCGTGCGGACCCGCACTCTTTCCAGGTTTCGACCGCCGATATCATGCAGGGTCATCCCGAGATCCTCTACATGAACTGGTATACGGCTGAAATGAAACCGCGCTGGCCGGACACGCCGCTGCCGGTGCTCGGCCAGCGGCTCGCGAAGCCGAACGACCAGCAGATGGATGAAGCGGTGAAAGCCGCTTTTGCCGAAGCACGCAATACGCGCCGCCAGGTGTATTCGGCGCTGATGTACGACGACGTCGGCAACGGCTATCTGACGTTGCAAACCCCGGTGTACCGCGACCGCGAGTTTCTCGGCAATATCGCCGCGGTGTTCTCCGTCGAAGGTATGTTGAAGCGCGACATCCCGCCGGAGTTGTCCGCGAAGTACAAGATCTCGATCGTCGACATCAATAACCGCGAGCTTGCCACCACCTCCACGCGCCCGCGGCTGCCGCGCGACGCGTTCTACGATCTGCCGCTCGACCCGCCCGGCCAGGGCATCTCGGTGCGCGTCTACGCGTACCCGCAGATGACCAACTTCACCAACAACACGCTGGTGTGGCTGGTAGCCGGCCTGTCGTGCTTCGTGCTGTGGAGCTTGTGGAGCCTGTGGAAGCACACGCGGCAGCGCTTCGAGGCGCAGCAGGCGCTGTATGCGGAAGCATTCTTCCGCCGCGCAATGGAAAACTCGGTGCTGATCGGCATGCGCGTGCTCGACATGCACGGCCGCATCACGCACGTGAACCCGGCGTTCTGCCGGATGACCGGCTGGGACGAAATCGACCTGGTCGGCAAGACCGCGCCCTTCCCTTACTGGCCGCGCGACGCGTATCCGGAAATGCAGCGCCAGCTCGATATGACCTTGCGCGGCAAGGCGCCGTCGTCGGGCTTCGAGCTGCGCGTGCGGCGCAAGGACGGCTCGCTGTTTCACGCGCGCCTGTACGTCTCGCCGCTGATCGACAGTTCGGGCCGCCAGACCGGCTGGATGTCGTCGATGACCGACATCACCGAACCGAAGCGCGCCCGCGAAGAACTCGCCGCCGCGCACGAGCGCTTCACGACGGTGCTCGAAAGCCTCGACGCGGCCGTGTCGGTGCTCGCCGCCGACGAAGCCGAACTGCTGTTCGCCAACCGCTACTACCGGCATCTGTTCGGCATCCGCCCGGATGGCCACCTCGAACTGGCGGGTGGCGGCTTCGACAGCAATTCGGCGTCGTCGGATTCGATCGACATGGTCGACACTTACGCCGGGCTGCCCGCCACCGCGCTGACCGAAAGCACCGCGGATGCGCAGGAAGTTTATGTAGAAGGCATACAGAAGTGGTTCGAAGTGCGCCGCCAGTACATCCAGTGGGTCGACGGCCACCTCGCGCAGATGCAGATCGCCACCGACATCACCACCCGCAAGCAGGCGCAGGAACTGGCGCGCCAGCAGGACGAGAAGCTGCAGTTCACCAGCCGCCTGATGACGATGGGCGAAATGGCGTCGTCGCTGGCGCACGAGCTGAACCAGCCGCTCGCCGCGATCAATAACTATTGCTCTGGAACCGTGGCGCTGGTTAAATCTGGTCGGACAACGCCCGACAACCTGCTGCCCGTGCTCGAGAAGACCGCCCAGCAAGCGGTACGCGCCGGCATGATCATCAAGCGGATCCGCGAATTCGTGAAACGCAGCGAACCGAAACGGCAGGCCACCCGTGTCTCCGACATCGTCGCGGACGCGGTCGGGCTCGCCGAAATCGAGGCGCGCAAACGGCGGATTCGCATCGTCACCGAGATCCGCTCGCGGCTGCCGGTCATTTACGTCGACCCGGTGCTGATCGAGCAGGTGCTGGTGAACCTGCTGAAAAACGCCGCCGAAGCGATGCACGATGCGCGCCCCGACGCGGTCGATCCGGTGATCCGGCTGGTCGCGCGGCTCGAAGCGGGCAACGTGTGCATCAGCGTGGTCGACCAGGGCCCGGGCGTCGACGAAGCAACCGCCGAGCATCTGTTCGAGCCGTTCTACAGCACCAAGTCGGACGGCATGGGCATGGGTTTGAACATCTGCCGTTCGATTATCGAGTCGCATCGCGGCCGCTTGTGGGTGGTCAACAACGTCGAAGCCGACGGCCACATCACAGGCGCCACTTTCCACTGCAGTCTGCCAATAGGCGAGCCTGACGGCCCGAGCAACGGCGGGCGCGAGGCGCGGACACCACAAACCGTTACGGGAGAGCTATGAACACCCCAGTCACCACACAGGAAACCGTGTTTGTCGTCGACGACGACGAGGCGGTGCGAGACTCGCTGCGCTGGCTGCTGGAGGCGAACGGTTATCGCGTCCAATGCTTCTCCAGCGCGGAGCAGTTTATCGAGGCATGGCAGCCGCATCAGCATCCGGGGCAGATCGCGTGTCTGATCCTCGACGTGCGGATGTCCGGCATGAGCGGCCTCGAATTGCAGGAACGCCTGATCGCCGACAACGCGGCGCTGCCGATCATCTTCGTGACCGGTCACGGCGACGTGCCGATGGCGGTCTCGACGATGAAGAAAGGCGCGATGGATTTCATCGAAAAGCCGTTCGACGAAGCCGAATTGCGCCGCCTCGTCGAGCGGATGCTCGACAAGGCGCGCAGCGAAAGCACCAGCGTGCAACAGCAGCGTGCGGCGGCCGAGCGCCTCGGCAAGCTGACCGCGCGCGAGCATCAGGTGCTTGAGCGGATTATCGCGGGACGTTTGAACAAGCAGATCGCCGACGATCTCGGCATCAGCATCAAGACCGTCGAAGCGCACCGCGCGAATATCATGGAAAAGCTCAACGTGAATACGGTGGCCGATCTGCTGCGCCTTGCGCTGTCGAACAAGCCGCAACAGGCGCAGTAACGCGCGCCGCGCAGACGTTCATTCCCAGTTGAAGAAGCGGGCCGCAATGGCCCGCTTTTTTTGCGTCTTTTTACCGCTCGCACGCCACCCCACTCCGCTGGGCCGAGCCGCGACGCTCTGTCATATCCCGCACCAGCACCCGAACCTCGCACGACTCGTGTGCACGCTCTGCCGCACACACGTTAACGATCGTTAGCTATCCAAACGTAACCGAACAAGGGCTCGTCACAAGCGCCGTCGGTATCGACGGCGCCACATGCAATATGGATGGCCGCTCACCGGCATGCAACCCATCCGCTGTCGCATAAATCACCAAACTAAAACCTGGTGCCGTACAGATTGACAGCCTTCCGCCCGCCCCCTAATTTTAAGCATCACCAACCCTCAGGATTGCCTCATGACTGTCTGGCGTCATGCCGCTTCGCCATGCCCTTGCCCGCTTTCTTTCAGCTGCTCCATCGCCCCGTTCGCACCCGACGCCGGCCGTGCCTGCATCGCGGTGCGCTACGTCCACCTTGCAGCAAAGAGGATCCCAACATGAAACGTTCCGCAACACGCCATCGTGTGCTGCTGGTCTGCGCTGCGCTTGCGGGCGCACCGCTTGTGGCTGGCGTCTCCGAGCCGCCGGCCGCGCACGCGCAAACCCCGGCGAAAGTCTCTAACCAGCAGCTCGATTCGCTAACCGCACCGATCGCGCTGTACCCCGACGCGCTGCTCGCCCAGGTGCTGATGGCCGCCACCTTTCCGCAACAGGTGCAGCAGGCCGCGCAGTGGGTGAAGGCCAATCCGCAGCAACAGGGCGATGCCGCGGTGCAGGCCGTCGCCTCGGAGCCGTGGGATCCGAGCGTGCAATCGCTGGTCGCGTTCCCGCAGGTGCTCGCGACGATGGCGTCGAAACCCGACTGGGTCACGCAACTGGGCAATGCGTTTCTCGCGCAGCCGAACGACGTGATGGATTCGGTGCAGCGATTGCGCAAACAGGCGCAGCAGGCCGGCAATCTGAAGACCACTGAACAGCAGAAGGTGGTGGTCGAACAGAGCACGATCCAGATCGTGCCGGCCAACCCGCAGGTGGTGTACGTGCCGACCTATAACCCGACCGTCGTGTACGGTGCGTGGCCGTACCCGGCGTATCCGCCGGTCTATGTGCCCCCGCCGCCGGGCTATGCGATCGCCACCGGCTTTGCCACCGGTCTTGCCTTCGGCGCCGGCGTGGCCGTGGCCAACTCGCTATGGGGCGGCTTCAACTGGAACTCGCACGACGTGAATATCAACGTCAATCGCTACAACAACATCAACGTCAATAACCGCATCAACACGAATACGACAACCGCCAACTGGAATCGCAACGACAGCATCAACCGCACGAACCTGAATCGCAACAACGCGACTCTCAACAACGCGAATCTCAGTGCGCAACGGGATGCGTATCGCGGCCGCGATGCGTCGCGCGCGCAGGCGCAACAGACGCTGCAGAACCGCACCGGGCAAAACCTCGGCGGCTCGGCCGATCAACGGTTGCAGAACATTCGCAGCGGCGGCACGAGCCCCGGCGATTTACGCAACAGCGCGCAGAACGTCAACCGAGATAACGCACTGCGCGGTGCAGGCGACGCGCGAACCTCGCGCCAGGATGTGCAGCGCGGCCAGGCGAGCCGCGAGTCGCTGGCCAACAATAGCGGCGGGCGCCTGGGCGCCGGCGGCGCTGGTCAGCAGGCGGGCGCCGGGCGAGTCGGCGCGGATGGCGCCGGAGCACGCGGCGGCATGCAAGGCGGCGGCTTTCAGGGCGGCGGCACACAGCGCGGCGGCTTCGAAGGCGGTGGTTTCGAAGGCGGCGGTCGGGCCGGCGGATTCGGCGGCGGCGGCGGTGGACGCCATTTCGGCCGCGGCCGCTGATCAATCGACAAGGAGCCCATCATGATCCGCACTCTTTTGAAACACGCGCGCTGCGTCGTCGCCGCCCGTACCGACGCGTACAAACTGGCGACGGCCGCCATGCTGCTCGCCGGCGCAACGGCAGCGCATGCGCAGGCGGTCTATCCGACGCCCGACGACGCCGCCAACGCATTTGCCAACGCGCTCGCGGCCAACGATCACGAAGCGATGAAGCACGTGCTCGGCAGCCACTACCCGCGCTTCATTCCGACGACCGACATCGGCCAGGACGATATCTACGCGTTCCTCGGCGAGTGGGCCAAAGGCCATCGGATCGTCGACGACGCCGGCGCGGGACACAGCGGCCGTCCGATCGCACACATCGAAGTCGGCAACGACGGCTGGGTACTGCCGATTCCGCTGGAGAAGACCCCCAAAGGCTGGCGCTTCGACCCGCCCGCCGCCAGCGACGAGATGCTGACGCGGCGCATCGGCCGCAACGAGCGCTCGGCGATCCTGACCGCGCAGGCCTACGTCGACGCACAGAACGACTACCGCAAGCTCACCCAGCATTACGCGCAGAAGTTCATCAGTTCTCCGGGCCAGCACGACGGCCTCTACTGGGACACCGCGCCGGGCGAAGCGACAAGCCCACTCGGGCCGCTCGCCGCAACGATGCAGCGGCATATCGCGCCGGGCGAGGCCTACCACGGCTATCACTTCCGGATTCTGACGAGCCAGGGCGAGCATGCGAACGGCGGCAAGGCCAGCTATCTGCAGGACGGCGTGCTGAAACAAGGCTTCGGCCTCGTCGCATGGCCGGCCGAGTATGGCAAGACCGGTGTGATGAGCTTTATCGTCAACCAGGATGGCAAGGTGTTTCAGAAGAATCTGGGGCCGCGCACGGCAAGCGCAGTGGATGCGGTTCGCAGCTTCGATCCCGACTCGTCGTGGCAGCCCGCGCAGCCCTGAGCGTCGGCTTGCTGGCCGCCGCACGCGCGGCCAGCAAGCGAGCGACGGTATAATGCAAGCTTTCGAACGCGGCGCAGTTTCTGCGCCGCATGTCTTTCGGATCGTGCCGCTCGCCAGCCGTGCGAGAAGCGCGGATGCGTAGCCGCGTCGATGCGCAGGTCCGTCGCCTGAAGGCGCAGATGCGAAACGCGCATCCGCGCAGCGCGGGCCGCAGCGGCCACCGCCACGCGGCCTTGCCATCGCCGAAAGATACGAAGCCTCGAAGACGCGCGATCGGCCGCCTTCGGCTGCTCGCCGCCTGGATTCAAACTGCCCACTCTCGACCAACCATGACAGCCCAACTGATCGACGGCACCGCCCTTTCGAAGACTCTGCGCGCCGACGTCGCCTCGCGCGCCGCCGCCCTCACCGCCCGCGGCCATCAGCCGGGGCTCGCGGTGGTGCTGGTCGGCGACAACCCAGCCAGCGAAGTGTACGTGCGCAACAAGGTCAAGGCCTGCCAGGACAACGGCCTGCACTCGTCCTACGACCGCTATCCGTCGACGATGTCCGAGGCCGACCTGCTCGCGCGCATCGACGAACTGAACCGCGATCCGAAGATTCACGGCATCCTCGTGCAACTGCCGTTGCCCGCGCATATCGACAGCCACAAGGTGATCGAGGCAATCGCGCCGCACAAGGACGTCGACGGCTTTCACGTCGCGAATGCTGGCGCGCTGATGACCGGCAAGCCGTTGTTCCGGCCGTGCACGCCGTACGGCATCATGAAAATGTTCGACGCGTACGGCATTGCGCTGAAGGGCGCGAATGCAGTGGTAATCGGCCGCTCGAACATCGTCGGCAAGCCGATGGCGCTGATGCTGCTCGACGCCGGCGCGACCGTGACGATCTGTCACAGCAAGACCCGCGATCTGGCCGCGCATACGCGCGCAGCAGATGTGGTGGTAGTCGCCACCGGCCTGCGCAACATCCTGACCGCACCGATGGTGAAGCCGGGCGCGGCCGTGATCGACGTCGGCATGAACCGCGACGAAGCAGGCAAGCTGTGCGGCGATGTCGATTTTGCCGGCGTGAAGGAAGTGGCCGGCTATCTGACGCCGGTGCCGGGCGGCGTCGGGCCGATGACGATCACGATGCTGCTGGTCAATACGCTGGAGGCCGCGGAACGGGCGGCGGGCGGCGCGTAAGCGTGAATGGCGAGCGCCGTCGCCACGCAAGGCGATGGCGCGCGCCCGGCAAGGCGTCGTCAGCGACGCACCATCGGCGAAGCAGCATCGTGCGATAGCCAAGCGCGGCGCCCCGCGCTTGCAAGCCACGCGCCACCCGTCAACCGCAATGCGTGGCACGCGTCCGCAAGCGGTCCGCCCGACCGACCGCCGCACGCACCCGGAGCGCCGCGCCGCAGCCAAACCTTTCAAATAGTGGTGCACCGCACGCACCACGGCGGCCCCACGGCCACGTTGCAATGCAAACATGCGTATCCTTGGGATTTGGCTCGGCGGAGTCTGTCAAATTTTCTCAAAAGCGCGCATGACAGATTGGAAACGACGCAGCCGACCCCATAGTCGAACAACGGGGCGCGATGTACGTGCCCACCGGCGGACTCCCGCCTTTCCTTCACGACGCGACCGACAGGAAGCACTATGTCCACTACCCAATCGACATCCGACAACCCGCTGCTCGATTTCACCGACCTGCCGCGCTTCGGCGAGATCCGTCCCGAACATGTGACGCCCGCGCTCGACGTGCTGCTGGCCAACGCC
>DATLOW010000495.1:0-2918 GCA_035536055.1 Paraburkholderia sp.
ACCGAGCGACAGCGCCGGCAGTTTGAGACCGGACTTGCCGCAAACGCGGTACTGCATGTCGGAATAGCGTGCTGAAGCTGCTTCGTAAGCCATGGCTCGAGTCCTTGATGCTTGAGTGGTGAACGGCAGGAACTGCGTGACGGAGCGCAGCGTCGCAAGCGGGAGATGCGCTGCGCGCCTGCTGAGGATTCTTATGAAAGTTCGCCCGACGAGTGCGCTATGGTAGCCAAACCGCGCGGCGACTGCACCCGCCCATGATAGCCGCCCATACTGCGGGATCGCCGCGTGCGGCGCAACGATAGACGCGCCCGCGGCGCTCCCCTACACTGCGGCGACCCATCAATCTTGACGGAGGACCATGGCATGACCAAGGCGATTTCCATCGCACTGATCGTCGGCGGCATTGTGCTGCTGTATTTCGGCGGGCAGTCGTTTCATTCGTTCAGCAACGACGTATCGCGGGTATTCACCGGCGCGCCGACCAACAAGACGATCTGGCTGCTTGCGGGCGGCGTGGTTGCGACCATCGCCGGGCTGATCGGGCTGACGATGTCCGCCGGCAGGCGTTGAGCCGCAGCGGCGCTGCGCTCAGAACGCCACTTCCGGCTTCGATGCCGAACGCGATCCCGGCAACGGCACATTGCTCGCGCCGTGATACGTGAACACCAGCGAAAATTTGACGTCGTTCGTCACGTTCTTGCCGGCCGAGTGCAGCGTGTTGCAGTGGAAAAACACCACGTCGCCGGCATGCAGCGGCGGCGACACCGCGGTCTGAATCAACGCCTGGTTTTCGGGCAAATCGGAGCGGAAGAATTTCGCATCGTCGAAACGGTCCGACGTCAGCGCCGCCGTGTGCGAGCCGGGCACGAACCATAACGCGCCGTTGTCGACCGTCTCGTTGCCGAGCGCGAACCACACCGAAACCAGATCGTCCCGTTCGAACGACCAGTAACGTGCATCGCGATGCCAGCCGGTCAGGCTGCCGTACGCGGGATGCTTGGTCATCATGCAGTTGTGGTGCGCACGCGAAAGACGTGGCTCCTCGCCGAAATACAGTTCCATCCAGCCGCGAATTTCCGGTGCAGTCGCCCATTCGCGATAGCTTGGGTGACGCCCGTACGCATCGAGCAGGCGCCGCACCGTATGGCCGCCGGGCGCGTGTTTCGAATCCGGTGCGCCCGGATAGCGCAGGTCCGCTTCGAATTCGACCGGCGCTTGCGCGAGCGCCAATTGCTCGAGCGCGACTTTTTTCAGTTCGGCGCAGCGCTCGGGCGACATCAGGCCCGGCACCACGACGAAACCCTGCTCGCGCAGCACCTGCACCTGTTCTTTCTTCGATTGGACTGACATGATTTCGCTTTTGCGGTGAGCAGCCAAAACACGATTGTAAAACGTGCGCGATCACTGCGGACAGGTACCGGTTCCGGGCAAGCTGCACGTTGTGCGCGCAAGGATGCACGCATTTCGCCCGCAAAGGGAGCGATCAGGCGATATCTGCCATTCTTTTCGCATCGTTTAACCGATGCTCGCAAGGGTAAAAACCCGACTTCCGGCGGTCATCGATCGCGTGTAGCCTGCGTGCATGTCGATTGCACTTACTGGCTTTTCGTTGTCCGCACGGCCTTTTCGGGCTGCTGCAGCCGTCACCCGTCATTTGTCAGGCTTTTGCGCGAGCTTTTCTGGCACGGTTGCTGCACGATTCGCCGCACCTCTCCCGCCTGCGCGCCGCGCCGCCTGAATCACACGCCATGCACACTTTTCTGAGCACTCGACTCACACGCGCCGCGATCACCGCCGCGCGCCCTGCGCGCCGCCGCGTCGTGCGCGCACTGCGCCATCATTCCGCCCGTACGCGGGCGCTCGCCGAACAATGGCGCGATACGCGTCCGGTCGACAATATCCGCACGTGGTTTCGCACGTTCTTTTCGGCGTTGCGCGTACAAGGCACGGCACGGCGTTTTTCGCTGCGCTCGCTGCTGCGTCAGCCGATGCCGCTGAGACTGGCCGGTGTGCGCCGCGAGCCGGTGGCCGTGCGCGGCGCGAGCCGCAAGCCGCGCCGCACGTCAACCACCAGCACGGGGTGGTTCGTGTTCGCGAGCCGATAACGGACGCAACTGCAGGACGCCCCCCCCGGGGCAGCAACCCGCAAGTCACGCACGCGTAAACGCAAACACCCTGTCGACGCATGCGCCGACAGGGTGTTTATCAATCTTCGCCGCATCCTGCGCGACGTTTCGCCGCGCAGGACACCTTGCCCAGCGACTTACTCCGCCAGTGCCGCGACCGGTTCGGTACCGGCTGCTTCGGCCAGCGCGAGTGCCTTGTCGGTTGCTTCCCACGTGAATTCCGGCTCTTCGCGACCGAAGTGGCCGTACGCTGCCGACTTTTCGTAGATCGGGCGCAGCAGGTCGAGCATCTGGATGATGCCCTTCGGACGCAGATCGAAGTGCTCCTGCACGAGGCGCTGGATCGTCGCATCCGACACGCGGCCGGTGCCGAACGTGTTGACCATCACCGAAGTGGGCTGCGCCACGCCGATCGCGTAGGAAACCTGAATCAGCGCGCGCGAAGCCAGACCTGCCGCGACGATGTTCTTTGCGACGTAACGGCCGGCATAAGCCGCCGAACGGTCGACCTTCGACGGATCCTTGCCCGAGAACGCGCCGCCGCCGTGCGGTGCCGCGCCGCCGTACGTATCGACGATGATCTTGCGGCCCGTCAGACCGCAGTCGCCCTGCGGGCCGCCGATCACGAACCGGCCGGTCGGGTTCACGAGAAACTTGATGTCGCCTTTGATCAGATCGGCCGGCAGCGTCGGCTTGATGATCTCTTCGATCACGGCTTCGCGCAGCGTCGACAGTTCGATTTCCGGGGCGTGCTGCGTGGACAGCACGACGGTGTCGATCGAATGCGGCTTG
>DATLOW010000496.1:0-9741 GCA_035536055.1 Paraburkholderia sp.
CACTCGGCGGTGCTGCCGAACCACGCCTCGATGCCCATGATCGCGGGCAGGTAGTGCGCCTGTTTCGCCGAATCGACGGCGGCCACGCGCGTGCCCTGCGGCATTACGCGGCCGATCGCCGAGCAGGTGTCGGTCATCAGCACGCCGCCCGCGTCTTCGATGAGCTTCGTGTAGCCCGCCTGGTCGGCCAGCTGTTTGGTCGCCTTCGGCGTGAAGATCCACAGTTCGGTGTTCGCGCTGATACGCTGGCCTTCGAGCAGCTGGCACGCTTCCCAGATCTGTTCGATCGAGTAATGCGGGCAGCCGAGCATCACGAAGTCCACTTGCGTATGCTTGCCGGTGGTGTTCACGCGCTCGTAGGCAAGACGCCGCTCGGCCGCGCCGTAGCGGATGGTTTCGAGCGGCCGCGCGCCGCGCAATGCGGCTGCCGCGGTCGGCGCTTCCGGCGTGAAGCCGGTTACGTGATACATCTCGACCCCGCCCGACGACGCCGCCGCCGCGCCGAAGTGCTTCAGCTTCGGCAGGCTCGGCGCGTGCCGCACGCCGTCGATCAGCGGAATGCGGTCCTGCACGAGCTCGCCGACGTAGTAGCCGAGCAGTCCCCAGTCCTGCACGCTGCGCACGTCGATGTCGAGCTCGACCCGATGCGTGGCGCCGCGGTTTTCGTCGAGATGCAGCCCCCAGTACGGAATCTTGCCGGTCAGCATCGCCGCGCCGGCGCTTTCGCGGCCCTCGGCGTTGGTGCGCGCGCCGAGTACGCCGTTGATGTAGATCACCGCGGACGACTCCATCCATGCGCAGTGCTCGCCCTTCACCGGCACGTTGCCGACCTGGTACGGCGCGCAGGTGTTCAGCGGCTGGATGCCGAGCCGTGCCGTATACGCTTCGCCGGCGCGGTACAGCTTGACGATTTCGCTGCTGACGTTCTGCCGTTGCGCATGTTCCGGGTCGAGGCCCTGCTGCAGATGGCTGCTGAACGCTTTGGCTTTCGGCACCGTCACAACGTCGGGGCTGTCCAGATTGAACTCGGAAAACACCGCATCGAGGCCGCCGTGCTTCACCGCGTAGTCGCGCAGGAACGGCATCGTCGCGCCGACCGTGCCGCATACGTTGTTGGTGTCGACCAGACGCTCGGCGCCGAGCGCCTCGCCGTAACGCACCAGCAGATCCATTGCACGCTGCACGGCCGGCCCGTCGCGGCCGTCCAGCATTGCGCGTTCGTCGTCGTTCAGATGCATTCAGGCGGCTCCCTGCAGCGCCGGTGCCGGCGCATGAATGTGCCCGGCCGATGCGTCGAGCTGCGGGGCGTCGTGTTGATCGGGCGCATCGACATCGAGCGTCGTCGCACGGCGCAGCTCGCGGCGCACCGACAGGTCGTGGCGGCGGCCGCGATGCAGCGTGCAGCGGTTGTCCCACATCACGAGGTCGCCCGGCTGCCATGCGTGCGCATAGACGAATTGACGCTGCGTCGCGTGCTCCAGCAGATCGGCGAGCAATATGCGGCCTTCGGCAATAGTCTGTCCGACCACGTGCGATGCGTGCGCGCCGATGAACAGATGCTTGCGGCCGGAGCCGGCATGCGTGCGAACCATCGGCCAGTGCACCGGCGGCAACGCATTGCGCTGCGCCTCGTCGTACTCGGTGTCGCCAAGCAGAAAGCGCGAATTCAGCGCGTAGTGCTCGGCAAAGCGCCCTTGCAGCTCGGCCTTGTCGTGCTGGTTCAACGCGTCGTACGCCATGCGCATGTCGGCGAACTCGGTCGCGCCGCCCTGCTCCGGCACGACCACCGCGTGCAGCATCGAATAGCGCGCGGACGGCTTCTGGAACGAACTGTCGCTGTGCCACAGCTGATTCGCCAGATTGCCGACGATGCGCCGGTGTGCACGTTCGGCGATCGCGCCGCTTTCATCGATGTTCGAGATATCGGCAAGCTCCTGGTACGCGAGCCGCGCATGCGGCCGCGCGACACGTTTGAAGCCGACGTCGAGTGGACCGAGCGCGCGCGCAAACGCGAGTTGCTGTTCCGGTGTCAGCGGCTGGTTGCGAAATACCAGCACGGCGTAGTGGTTCATCGCGTCGTCGATCGCACGCGCAGTGTCCGGCGCGATCGTGCCGGCTAGTTGCACGCCGCTGGCGAGGCCTGCGAACGAAGGACGTTGCGGATCGAGAGGAACGACTTCAAGCGACATGTGCAGCTCCTGATTGGGGGTGATGAGGCGCGGCATCGTCCTGGTCCGCGCGATGCAGCCGGCCGAGCGTGAACGCCAGCAACGCGACCAGCGCGACCGGCACGGCGCCCAGATAGAACAGCTGCTGCACCGGTAGATGCGCGGACAACAACATGCCGCCGAGCATCGGGCCGGCGATCGCGCCGATCTTCTGGATACCGACCGCGGCGCCGGTGCCCTTCGCGCGCAGCGCGGTCGGATAGACGAGCGCCGCCACCGCGTTCAGGCCGAACTGCGTACCGACCACCGCGAAGCCGATCAGAAACACCGCGACCACCAGCAGCGGCCGCGGCATGCCGGTGCCGAGCAGCGCCACCAGCGGCGTGCCGATCACCGGCAGCACGGTGATGATCATGGCGCCGCGCGTATCGACGAAGCGCATCAGTGCGAGACCGCCCAAGGTGCCGCCCACCTGGAACATCGCCGACACCAGCGCGGCCTGCTGTGCGGACAGACCGACGCTCTCGATCAACATCGGCAGCCAGCTGTTCAGGAAGAACAGCGCCATCGAATTCGCGATGTACACGCCCCACAGCACCGGCGTCAGCACGCGCAGGCGGCCGGCCAGCAGCAACCGCAACGATGCGTTCTGGCGGGCGTGCGCGGCGCCTTGCAACTCGCCGTCGAGCACGAAGCGCGTGGCGGACGTCACACGAAGCTGCGGTGCGAGCCGCGCGACGATGCGCGCCACTTCGGTGTCGCGGCCGCCCTTCAGCGCGAGAAAGCGAATCGATTCAGGCAGCGTGAATACCAGCATCAGGCCGGTCACGATCGGCGCGATGCCGCCAATCACGAACACGATCGGCCAGCCGAACTGCGGCACCAGCCATGCGGCCACCAGCCCGCCGACGCCGCCGCCGATCGTATAGCCGGTGTACATCAGCGTGACCCACGTCGCGCGCCAGCGCTTTGGTGCGAACTCGGTCATGTACGCAATCGCGTTGGGCACCACGCCGCCAATGCCGACACCAGCCAGAAAACGCAGTGCGAGCAGCTGTTCGAGGCTGGTTGCGCGCGACGCGGCAAGCGTGAACGCCGCCAGCACGAAGCTGCCGATCACGATCGTGCGCTTGCGGCCGAGTACGTCGCCGAGATAACCGAGCACGAATGCACCGACCATCGTGCCGAACACGAAAGCGCCGAACACCGGTCCAAGTGCGCCGCGGCTCAGATGCCAGGCGCGCGTCAGTGCCGGTGCGGCGAACGCCATCGCGCCAAGGTCGTAGCCTTCGGCGAGCATCACGATCGCCATCGCGACGATCAGCAGTGCGGCGAAACGTCCGCCCTTCTGCTGTTCGATCACGGCGCCGATATCGATTGGGGTCGTGCCGTTCATGTCAGCGCTCCGCGGCCGGCTTGCCGGCCGTCAGGATCGCGCCTTGCGGCATCGTGCCGACCGTTGCGCGATACACCTTCAGCCAGCCGGTGTCGTTGACCGGCGCCGGCTTGCGCCACGCGGCGCGGCGCTGCGCCAGCTGCGCATCGTCGACCAGCAGATTGCACACGCGCCGCTGCAGATCGATTTCGATCGTGTCGCCGTCCTCGACCAAGGCCAGCGGCCCGCCGGTGGCCGCCTCGGGCGCGATCTCCGCGACCACCAGACCCTTGCAGACGAGACCCGACAGATGGCCGTCGGTCAGCATCGCGACTTTCTCCGACAGCCCCGCGCCGTCCAGCGCGAACACCACGCGCGATGCGCCGCCGCCCATCGCCGGGCCACCGCATACGCCCGCGCCGCGCATCACCACCACGGCGCCCGGTTGAATCGTGCCGTCCTTGATCGCGGCGATCGCGTCGTCCGAAGTCGAGAAGCACAAGGCCTTGCCGCTGAACGACAAGGCCTTGTCTGCAGCGATGCCGAACTTGACGATGCCCGCCTGTGGCGCGAGATTGCCGCGCACCAGCACGATCGCGGGACGCTTCGCGAACGCATTCTGCGGCGTCCGAATTACCGCGTCGTCGGTCACGCGCGCATCGCGCAGGTGGTCCGCGACGCTGCGGCCGGTCACCGTCAATGCGTGCGTGTCGAGCCACGGCTCGAGGCGCTTCATCACGCCTTGCGCACCGCCTGCCGCTTCGAGCTGCTCGATCGTGTCGGCACCGACCGGACGCACGCCGGTCAGCACCGGAATCTGAGCGGCGTGCTGTTCGAACAGCGCATAAACGTCGACGTCGATGCCGCCTTCCGCGGCGACCGCCTGCATATGCTTGACCGTGTTGATCGAACCGCCGACCGCGAGAATCGTCTTCACCGCATTGCCGAAGGCGGCGGGTGTCAGGATGTCGCGCGGCTTCAGATCGTCGCGCACCATCTCGACGATGCGTGCGCCCGCGGCACGCACGAACGCGAACATGCTGTCGCTGTTGGCCGCAATCGGCGTGCTGCCTGGCAGCGACATGCCGAGCGCTTCGCTGACCATATGCATCGAATTCGCGGTGCCGAGGCCGGAGCACACGCCGGGGCCGCGAATCGCGTGGCGGCTCATGCCGATCAATTCTTCTTCGGGCAACTTGCCGGTCAGCACATGCATCGCGCCGACGAACACGTCTTCGATGTCGACATGCGCGCCGCGATATTCGCCGCTCGGCTGATATCCGCATGCGACGACGATGGTCGGAATGTTCAGGCGCGCAGCCGCCATCAATTGGCCCGGCACGGTCTTGTCGCACGAGGCGAGGCACACCATGCCGTCGAGCTGCGCACCCTCGACGGCGACTTCGATGTCGTTGGTCACCAGATCGCGCGCCGCCAGCATGTAAGCGCCGCGAGCGCCTGCGCCGGTGATGAAGTCGCTCGGCGCCGCAGTGCGGATTTCGAACGGCAGCGCGCCGGCCGCGCGAATCGCGTCCTTCAGCTGCGCGGCGATGCCGTCGAGATGGCTGAAACATACGGCCAGTTCCGACGAAGAGTTGACGATCGCGATCTTGGGTTTATCGAGGTCGGCCTCGCTGATGCCGAGGTTGCGCCACTGCGCGGCGCGCACCGCGCCGAGATAGGAACCGCGCGGAAAATTGCTGCGCAACGGGCGTTGCGGCTTGTGTCCTTCGGACATGTCGTCTCACTCCTTTTTATCGAAGACGATAGTAGAAATGACAGTAAAATCCGTCAATCATGTAACGTCGATATGAATCATCCAAAATTTGGATAACAGCCAACGGATACGCGTTAATGGATATCAGCCAGGTCGATCTGAATCTGCTCAAGGTGTTCGATGCATTGCTGAAGAAGCGTCACGTCACGCAGGCCGGCGCAAGCATCGGCCTGAGCCAGCCGGCCATGAGCTATGCGCTGGCGAAACTGCGTGATTTGTTCGAAGACCCGCTGTTCGTGCGCACCGGCCGCGGCATGGAACCGACGCCACGTGCGATGACGCTCGGCGAGCCGGTCGCGCGCGTGCTCGAACTGGTGCAGACGGACATCTTGCCTGCGCCGGAATTTCGGCCGGCGGAGTCCACCCGCACCTTCGTGCTGTGCATGTCGGATATCGGCGAGATGGTGTTCCTGCCGCGTCTGTTGAAGTTTCTCGATCAGGAAGCTCCGGAGGTGCGCATCAAGACGGTCGCGTTGAGCACCGCGGAACTCGAGGAGGCGCTCGCGTCCGGCGAAGTGGATCTGGCGGTCGGTTATTTTCCGGGCCTCGAAGGCGCGGCGATCCGGCGCAAGGCGCTATATCGGCATTCGTTCGTGTGCATCGCGCGCGCAGATCATCCGCAGATCGGCGATACGTTGTCGCTCGAACAGTATCTGGCGGCGCCGCATGCGATGGTGCGGCCGGAAGGACGCACACAGGATATTCTCGAGCGCGCGCAGGAGCGGCTAGGCATTCGCGTGAACGTGCGCTTCAGTCTGCCGCGTTTCATGGGCATTCCGTTTATCGTCGCAGGCTCCGATACGATTGCCGCGGTACCGCTCGCGGTGGGCCGGCGCTTTGCCGAATTCGTCAACGTGAAGCTGCTGCCGCTACCGTTTCCGGTGCCGAAGTACGACTTGCATCTGCACTGGCACTCGCGCTTTCACCAGGAGCCGGCGAACCGCTGGATGCGCAACGCGATGAGCGAAATGGTGCAGGGGCCGCAGCAACACGATCCGCTGCAGAATACGAAGCGGTCCGCGCGGCGGCGCGCTACCTGAAGTGCGACGCGGTGCGGTAAGCCGCGCCGCGTGTGTGGATCAGAGGTCGAGCACCAGCAGCGGGGACTTCGCGCGTGAACAGCACGGCAGAAACTGATCGTTCGCCGCGCGTTCCGCGTCGGTCAGATAGACGTCGCGATGATCGGGGGCGCCTTCCAGGACGCGCGTCAGACATGTGCCGCACACGCCCTCTTCGCACGACGTCGCGATGGTCACGCCAGCCTCGCTCAATGCGCGCGTGACGGGCACGCCCGCTGCGACGTCGACGATGCGTCCGCTGCTTGCCAGCTTTACCTGGAACGGGCCGTCCGCGGTGTTTTGCGCGGTGTTTGCAGGCGCGGCTCCAAAGTATTCGCGGTGCACATTCGCGCTTTGCCAGCCGCGACGCTCGGCTTCGCGCAGCACCGCATCGATAAAACCTGCGGGACCGCATACGTACAGATGCTTGCCGGCAGACGGAGCGGCCAGCACCTTGCCGAGATCGATCCGTTCGGCGGCAGGCGCGCTATCGAAGTACAGCGTGCTGTACGGCTGCAATCCGGGCGCCGCGAAGCGCTCGCGAAACGCCGCGCGTTCGGCATCGCGCACACAGTAATGCACTTCAAACGACGCATTGCCGTGCGCGAGCCGTTCAGCCATGCACAGAATCGGCGTGACGCCGATGCCGCCTGCCAGCAGCACCGAATGCGTCGCGTCGTGGGCGAGCGGGAAGTGGTTTTTCGGCGCACCGATCTCGAGCGTCGCGCCCTCGGCAAGCGCGTGCATCGCCGCGGAGCCGCCGCGCGATGCAGGTTCGAGCAGCACGCCGATCATGTACCGATGCTGCTCGTGCGGGCCGTTGCACAGCGAATATTGCCGCGTGAGTCCGTCACGCAGATGCACGTCGATATGTGCGCCCGCGGAAAAGGCCGGCAGCGGCGCGCCGCACGGATCGGCCAGTTCGAAAGCGCAGATGCCGCGCGCCACCTCGTGCTTCTTCGCCACCGTTACTTTCATGAGCCGGCGACCTCCGCGCTCGCTTCACGTTCCTGCTGCAGCAGACGGTCGATCACTTTGCGCGACTGCACGCCGCCGGCGTCGATGTTCAGGCTCATCACGCGGCGCCCGGGGTTCGACAGCAGATTGCGCTGCTGTGCTTCGAGCACCGCGAGGTCTTCGGAGAAGATCTTGCCCTGCCCTTCGCGGATCCTTGCGGTCAGTGCCGCGTCGTGCGGCGCGAAATTGCGCGCCATGCCCCAGAAGTACCAGATCGACGTGTCGGTTTCCGGCGTGATGAAGTCGACCACAATGCTGCCCGCCTTGTGCTCGCGAGGCGCGGCATAACCGCCGTGCCCCGCATGCGCGACTCCCACTTCGATCAGCACGTGGCTCGGCGGCGTAAAGCGGCAGATCTGCCAGCGATCGCATGCGACGTCATCCGCAAGACCGTTGCCGCGCAGCGCCGTGGCCCAGAACGGCGGCGGCATGATGTTCTGCATATGCCGGCTGGTCACGACGCAGTCACCCTCCACATGGGTGGCCGGAGCCGCCTCCTCGATTTCCCGCTGGCCGATGCTGCTGGCGTGCACGTAGGTCTCGTGCGTCAGATCCATCAGGTTGTCGATCATCAGCCGGTAGTCGCAGTTGATGTGATACAGGCCGCCGCCATACGCCCAATCGGGATTCCCGGCCCATTCGAGGTGATGGATCTTCGACTCGTCCGCCTGCGCCGCATCACCGGGCCAGACCCAGATAAAGCCGTAGCGCTCGACTGCGGCGTAGCGGCGAATTGCCGGAATGCCGCCGACCCGCTGGCCGACCATCTTCGCGCAGCGACCGTCGGTGCCCATTTCGAGGCCGTGATATCCGCACACCAGATTGCCGTCGCGCACGAAACCCAGCGACAGCGCCGCACCGCGATGCGGACAGAAATCTTCGACCGCGGCGACCTTGCCTTCGGCGCCGCGAAAAAACACCATTTTCTCGCCGCAGATCGTGCGGCCGAGCGGCTTACCGTCGATCTCGTCGGGCGTGCATGCGACATACCATGCATTTTTCAAATACATTGTCTCGCTCCTCAGTCTTACTGTCTGGATGATGTGATCGAAGCGCGTGCGCGTGTCGCGCCGGCTACCCGATTGCCGGGCAATCAGCGCTCGAGCGGCATGCGGATCAGGCTGCTTCCCGGAATGCGCTGCATCACGGTCTGGTTCGTCATCGCGGCTTGCAGATTGCGATGCGCGATGCGCGCGTGTTCGCGCATCAACGCTTCGGCGCGCGCGCCTTCGCGCCGCTTGATCGCGTCCACTACGGCACGGTGCTGCGCCTGCGCGACGAGCAACATTTCGCGCGCGGTCGCGTCGATCGACTGCGCCATCACGAACGCGCTCGGCGACGCGAACGGCATCGTGATGGTCCGCGCGATCTGCCGCTCGACCACCTGGCTATTGCACGCGCCAGCGAGCCGCTGATGGAAGCGGCGGTTTGCATCGACGTATGCGGAGAAGGATTCGTCGGTCAAGGTACCCGACAGGATTGCGTCGATCTCGTCGACGCATACGGACAGTTCGAATAGTTGTCTGGATGTGACGCCGCGCTCGGCCGCGAGACGCGCGGCCAGACCTTCGAGCGTGCCGCGCAGCTCGATCGAATCGCCGATCTCCGCGACAGTGAACGAGCGCACGGCGAAACCGCCGGAAGCGATCGGCTCGAGCAAGCCCTCTTCCTGAAGACGGATTAACGCGGCACGCACCGGTGTGCGCGATACGCCGAGGCGCTCCACCACCCACAACTCGGAAATGCGCGCGCCCGGTTGCAGTTCGCCTTCGACCAGCAACTCGCGCAATTCGAGCAGTGCGCGTTCGGTTTGCGAAGCGCTGCCGGTGCCGTGGGCTTCGGGCGGCGTGGCGTGATCAACCGCCATAGCGTTGGGCTCGACTGCGGGCGAAGGGGAACGTCGTGGGGTCATGGGTGTCGACTTCGCGTTATCGTATTGCGCGAATTGTATACACACACTCTACAAACTTGAACGATATTGCGGTCTTTGTCAGTGTAAACACCTATCTAATGATGATCGTTGAATACACAATCTGATACCACGCAAGCATTAGCTCTCATCTACATTGTTATAATATAACATCCACCCATTGCGCTTCGCGCGCGTCATGCTGCCCGTGCTTCGCCGCGAAGCGATCTCCGTCTGCCTGTTGTGCCTGCCGCAGACTTTCTGTCGTTGAACATTTTCTATTTGCAGGAGAACGCCATGTCCAAGCCGGCCCAGCCGCTGCCGATTCCAACCACGATCCTGACCGGCTTCCTCGGCGCAGGAAAAACGACGCTGTTGAATCGCATCCTCGGCGAACGGCACGGCGGCCGCATCGCCGTAATCGAGAATGAATTCGG
>DATLOW010000497.1:0-17821 GCA_035536055.1 Paraburkholderia sp.
TCGATTGGGAGATCATGGATAGGCTCACTTACGTGCAATGGGAAATGTGTGCGGCGCAGCGCGTGGTCGTCGCCTGCGCCGTTGCCGGAAGCGATCCGGTTCCAACTTATAATTGCGCTTTTCAGCGAATGCCTGACGTGCCCTTATTCTAATGCCTCAACGCCCTCCGAATGCAAAATTGCTGCCATGCATGGCCGCTGCCGCTGCTGTGTTGGCTGAATCGGCAAGGCGCGTTCCCGGAGCGCGAACGGATGTCGGCTGTGCGTTGGACAAGCGGGCTACGCTCGCCATGGCGACGCCGGCTACCGAGCCCATAGCGGCCATAGCCACCTTCGCGGCCCTGGCGGCTACCACAACCCTACCTGCCACAGCAGCCGCGACTGCGGCCCGCACCACGCGCGATGCACGGGCGGGCGCCCGATGCTGATCTGGAAGCGCTACGCCAATCCGGACGTTACCCGCGCTTTCGCCAATCTCGTCTGGCTCGGTCTCGAGCGGCTCACGCAGATTGCAGTGGCGATCGCCATCAGCGGCGTGCTGGCGCGCTATTTCGGCCCGGACGTATTCGGCAAGTGGCAATACGCGAACACGCTGCTGCTGGTGCTGTCGCCGCTTACGTGGGTATGCGGCGCCGAGATCCTGGTGCCGACCATCGTGCGCCGCTCCGCGGCCGGGTTAGGCACCGTGCTCGGCAGTGCGTTCGCGCTGCGCATCACCGTGTCGGCCGCGGCACTGCTGCTCACGTGGGCCGCGATCTTCGCGAACTCGTCGCTGCACTTCACCGATCCGCTGGTCGGCACGATGCTCGCCGGCCTCGCGGTGACGATGCTGTTTCGCGAGCCGTTCGTCGGCGTGATCAACGCGTGGCTGCAAAGCATGACCTACAGCAAGCCGCAACTCGTCACCAGCATGAGCACCGCTGTGGCCAAGGCGTTGCTGGTGTGGCTGCTGGTGCGCAGCGCGGCGCCGGCGGGCAGCTTCGGCTGGCTGTGGGCGCTCGAATCGGCGGCGATCGGCGCGGTGCTGGTGATCTACTACATGAAGCGCCACGGCGGCACGCTGGGCTGGCATGTCGAGCGGCCGCTGGTGCGCCATTTCGCGAGCGCAGGCACGGTGTTCTGGCTCGGTCTGATCTGCATGTACCTGTTTCTGAAACTCGACCGGCTGATGCTGGAACGCGCGATCTCGTTCGCCGATCTCGGCCGCTATTCGGCCGCGCAGCAGCTGAACGAAAACTGGATCACGCTCGCGCTGATGCTCGCGCAAACCATCGCGCCGGCCTTCGTCTATCGTGTTCAGCAGGCCGCGCAACTGCGCCGCAATATGTGGCGCCTGACGGCGCTGACTTTCGCGGTGATGGCGGCCGGTGCGCTAGTGCTGGACCTGCTGGCCGGCTTTATCATCGGCCATGTGTTCGGGCCGGCTTATGAAGGCGCGATCGGCATTTTCCGCTGGGCCGTGTGGCTGTCGGTGCCGGCCGGTATCGAGGCGATCGGCAACCTCGTCGTGCTTAAATACCAGGCGAAGTTCGTGTTGCTGGCCAAATGGCTGCTGGCGCTGGCGGTGGCGGCCGCGGTCAACCTCGTGGCGATTCCGCGTCTGGGCGCGTATGGCGCGCTGGCCGGACTGGCCGCCGGCTATCTGGCCGCGGCGTGCGTCAATCTTTACTACATCCGCTACAAGCTGCGCTCATGACGCTTCCCACCGCTTTCGTCCGTCCGTCGTTGCAGGCCGCGTGTCCGGCGGGGGCAGGGTCGGCGTCCGGTTCGCCGTCGGGCTCGCCGTCGGGCTCGCCGTCTGGCTCGGCGTTCGGTTCGTCGGTCCACGCATCGTCTGGCTCGGGCGACGCATCGTCTGGTTCGTCGCCGGGCGCGTCATCCGGCTCGAATGGCCCCGCGCCGCGCGCGACGCTCGACGACGTCGCGGTGCTGATGCCGGCCTTCAACGGCCAGGCCGACGTCGAGCGCACGCTTGCGTCGTTCAGCGAAGATGCACCGGTGCACGTGCTGATCGTCGACGACGGCAGCACGCCGCCGCTCGTCGCGCCGCCGCTCCCGAACCTGCACATCGAGATCCTGCGCATGCCGCGCAACGGCGGCATCGAGCGCGCGTTGCAGGCCGGCATCGAGGCGCTTGCCGCACGCGGCTTCCGCTATGCCGCGCGCATCGATGCCGGCGACCTGACGGTGCCGCAGCGCCTCGCGAAGCAACGCGCGTATCTGCACGCGCATCCGCAGGTCGCGGGGCTCGGCATGTGGACCCAGGTGGTCTCGCGCGACGGTGCGCCGCTGTTCATGCTGACGCCGCCCACCGAGCCGCAGGCGATCCGCCGCGTACGGTTTGTGCGCGCGTGCTTCGTGCATCCTTCGATGATGCTGCGCATCGACACGGTGCTGGCCGCCGGCAACTATCGCGCTACCTACCGCGCGGCCGAAGACCTCGACCTGTTCCTGCGGCTGATGGAGCACCACGACTGCGCGAACCTGCCGGAACTCGGCCTCTACTACGAACTGAACGAAGCCGGCATCAGCGCAACGAAGCGGCGCCGCCAGATCGGCTCGACGCTGCGGCTGCAGTTGCGCTATTTCAACGCCGCGAACCCGTACGACTGGCTCGGCCTCGCGAAAAACCTGCTGCACTTCATCACGCCGTACGGTGTGCTGCAGCGTTTGAAACGCCGCGTCTACGCGTCGGGCAGCGGCGGCGCGGCGCCACACTGAAGCCGTGCCCGCTGCCCCGCTTGCTGTCCCGCCTGCCGCCCCATTGGTTGCCAACCCATCGAGCTTGCCTACGTCTTCATGAAACCACGCATCGCGCGCCCCGCCGAGCTACGCGTCAGCCTCGTCTGCAATACGTCGTTTGCGATCTACACCTATCGGCAAGGGCTGATCCGTGAGCTGGTCGCGCGCGGCGTCGCGGTGACCGTGATCGCGCCGCGCGACCGCACCACCGAGTTGCTGATCGCGATGGGCTGCCAGTGGATCGAACTTGCGGTCGCCTCGAAAGGCACCAACCCGCGCGACGACCTGCGCACGCTGTGGCAGCTGTACCGGCTGTATCGACGCATCCGCCCGCACGTCGTGTTTCACTACACGATCAAGCCGAACATCTATGGTTCGATCGCCGCACGGCTGGCCGGCGTCGACTCGGTGGCCGTGACAACCGGCCTCGGCTATGTTTTCATCCAGCAAAGCCGCGCGGCGCAGGTCGCCAAAAAGCTCTACCGCTTCGCATTTCGCTTTCCGCGCGAGGTATGGTTTTTGAATCGCGACGATCAAGCCGCGTTTATCGAGCAGAATCTGCTGGTGCATCGCGAGCGCGCGCGGCTGCTGCACGGCGAAGGAGTCGATCTCGAGCAGTTCACGCCGGTGCCCTTGCCTCATCAGCTCGCGGCGCCCGGCGGCTACACGTTCATACTGATCGGCCGGCTGCTGTGGGATAAAGGCGTCGGCGAATATGTCGAAGCCGCGCGGCGGCTGCGTGCGCGTTATCCGCATGCGCGCTTCCAGCTGCTCGGGCCGGCCGGCGTCGACAACCCGAGCGCGATCACGCTGGCCGAAATCGACGCGTGGCAGCGCGAAGGCGTGATCGACTATCTGGGCGAAGCGCACGACGTACGGCCGGCGATCGCCGCGGCGGACTGCGTGGTGCTGCCGTCGTACCGCGAAGGCGTGCCGCGCACGCTGATGGAAGCGGCCGCGATGGGCCGGCCGTGCGTCGCGACCGACGTGCCGGGCTGCCGCGAAGTGGTCGAGCACGGTGTCAACGGCCTGTTATGCGAAGTACGTAATGTAGAGAGTCTCGCTGCACAACTCGCGCGTATGCTCGACCTGAGCGACGCCGAGCGGCAGCGGATGGGCCAACGCGGCCGGCAGAAAGTCGCGGCGGAGTTCGACGAACGGGCCGTCGTCGAACGATACAAGGACCTGCTGAATAACCTGACGGGCGTCTCACTTTAATGGAGCAAAGCATGGCGATGAAGGGCACGATTCTGGTAACGGGCGGTGCGGGCTATATCGGCTCGCATACCTGCGTGGAGTTGCTGAACGACGGTTACGACGTGGTCGTCATCGACAATCTGGTGAACAGCCATCGCGCGTCGCTCGAGCGGGTCGAGCAGATCACCGGCAAGAAGCTGGCGTTCCACGATGCGGACGTGCGCGACGAAGCGGCGCTGAACCGCATCTTCGACAGCCATCCGATTACCGGCGCGATTCACTTCGCCGCCTTGAAGGCGGTCGGCGAATCGGTGTCGAAGCCGATCGAGTACTACCAGAACAATATCGGCAGCCTGCTCACGCTGCTCGACGTGATGCGCAAGCGCAATATCAGGCAGTTCGTGTTCAGCTCGTCGGCCACCGTGTACGGTGTGCCGCAAAGCTCGCCGATCGACGAATCGTTTCCGCTGTCGGCCACCAACCCGTATGGCCAGACCAAGCTGATGGCCGAACAGATCCTGCGCGACGTCGAACTGTCCGACCCGAGCTGGCGCATCGCGACGCTGCGCTATTTCAACCCGGTCGGCGCGCACGAAAGCGGTCTGATCGGCGAAGCGCCGGGTGGCATTCCGAACAACCTGATGCCGTATGTCGCGCAGGTCGCCGTCGGCAAGCGCGAAAAGCTCAGCGTGTTCGGCGGCGATTACGACACGCCGGACGGCACCGGCGTGCGCGATTACATTCACGTGGTCGATCTGGCGCGCGGCCATATCAAGGCACTCGATGCGCTGGTCACGCGCGATGCGAGCTTCGTCGTGAACCTGGGCACCGGCCAGGGCTACAGCGTGCTGGAAGTGGTGAAATCGTTCGAGAAGGCTTCCGGGAGGCCGGTGCCTTACCAGATCGTCGAGCGCCGTCCGGGCGATATCGCGCAGTGTTTTGCGAACCCGGCGGCGGCCGCAGCGGTGATCGGCTGGCGCGCCGAGTTCGGCATCGAGCGTATGTGCGTCGACCACTGGCGCTGGCAGGAGCGTAACCCGAACGGGTTTCAATAAGCTTCAATAAGCGCCTGCAAAGGCGCCGCGGTGCGCGGTCACGATCGCGCCGCGGCCGTTGCGCCCGCAACTATCGTCGGTCGATGCGGAGTTACTGCGGCGCGCCGCTCAGCTCCGGCAGCAGCATCGTGTTGGCCGGCATGCCGGCCGCCAACCGCCCGAAGATTTCGAGGCAGGTGTCGCGCAGCAGCGCGCCATGAATGCTGGCGACGCGCACGTCGTGCCATACGTGGCTCAACGGCGTGTCGCGATTGATGAATGCCGTGCCGGACGCGGCCGCGATCTGATCCACGCCCTCCCAGATCAACTGGGTCGCATAGCCCGCATCGCGCCACAGGCGCGCGCGCTGCAGCACGCTCAACCGGTCGCCGCGCGCGGCCGCTGTGTCGAGCAGGCGAATCGAGTTGCGCACGATCGATTCGGCCGCATCGATTTTCGCCGTCGCCTCGCCGATCCGCAGATGCGTGACCGGCGCCTCCGCCTGCTTGCCGTAGGTCATGAACGCGATGCCGCGCGTACCGATTTTGTCCATCAGCAGCTCGACTGCCGCGCGCGCCATGCCGAGCATCGGGCACAGCAGCCGCGTCGTCAGCAGCGGCACCAGCGGGAAGCGGTATTCGGGCTCACCGCGCAGATGCGGGCTCGCATAATCGTCCTGCAGGTTGCGGCTCATTAGCGCGATCCGTTCGTCGGGCACGAACACCCCCTTGACGGTCACGTTGGTACTGCCGCTGCCGCGCAGACCGATGGTGTCCCAGTCGTGCAGCGGCGTGACGTCGGCAGCCGGCAGCAGCGCTGAACCGAGGCCGGTCACCCGCCCCGCGTCGTCGACCAGTGGAATGCCCAGCAGGTCCCAGTGCGCGTGGTAGAAGCCGCTGTTGTACATCCATAGCCCGTCTTCGATCACATAGCCGCCGGCCACGCGTCGCACCGTCGCCTTGCGCGGATTCAGCGTAGTGGCCGTGCGGAACCTGCTGCCCGGTGCGAACACCTGGTCGGTCACGTGTTGCGGATACATCGTCGCAACCATCCACGTGCCAGTCGACAGCAGGCCCAACACCCAGGCCGCGGAGCCGTCGCCACGCCCGACCTCGATCAGCGTGTCGAGATAGGTTTCGAGCGACGACTGGTGGCCGCCGTACATTTTCGGCACCACCATGTCGAACAGACGCGCCTGCTCGAAGTCGGCGATCGTGTCGTCCGGCAGTCTCGACAGCGCTTGCGTCTGCACCGCGCGCGAGCGCAGCGTGGGCACCAGCGCGGCGGCCGCCGTGGGCGGGTCCGCAAGCTGCGTGGTTTCGGTTCGATCGAGGCGGTCAGCCAGCGTGTTCATCGACATTGCTCCAGAATGACGCGCCGCGCCTGTTCAGGCAGCGAGGCGGGTAAAGTGCGCGATGGCAGGAAATGCAGCGGCCTGCAGATGCGAAGCTGCGGCGCGATGCGCCGCCAGCCGATACCCAATGAACAGCCGAAACGCGCGTTATATTCCGCGTGCGCCGCGCGGTGGCGCCGGCGGCCGGCGGCACTTTGTTGCGGCTATGTTGCAGCTGTGTTGCAGCTGGCGTGCGGCTGTGTCTTGCGGCTGTGCCGCGCCACGCTGCCACGCCCTGCATTCCAATCACGTCAATCACCGGAGCCCGCCGATGACCGTCCGCCTTGCGAAAATCCTGATGTCCGCGATGCTTGCCGCTTTCGCGGGCATCGTCGCGTTCGACAATCTCGCCGACTACGGCGCGAACTATCAGTTCGTGCAGCACGTATTGAGCATGGACACGACCTTCCCGCACAACGCGCTGCTGTATCGCGCAACCTCGAACCCGCTGTGGTGGCAACTCGCCTACTGGCTGATCATCGCCGGCGAAGGCGCGACCTGCGTGCTGCTGGCGCTCGGCGCGGTGCAGCTGTGGCGTGCGCGGCGCGCGGCCGGCGCCGCGTTCAACCGCGCGAAAGCGTGCGCGAGCGCGGGCTGCACGATCGGCTTCGTGGTGTGGTTTTTCGGCTTTATGGTGGTCGGCGGCGAATGGTTCGCGATGTGGCAATCGAAAATCTGGAACGGCCAGGAAGGGGCGTTCCGCTTCTACATGGCGATTCTCGGCGTGCTGATCTTCGTCAATCAGCGCGATGACGATCTGGTGCCGGCCAGTCACGCCGCGTAATCGCGCTACGGCGATCTGTCGCGCGACGGACTCCATTCGGAATCCCATCGATCGGCACGCCACTACGCACAAGCACGCCTGCCGCGACATGCTCGCGCGCCATACCTTGCGTGGCGCGCGCAGTCCGCACCGGTTTCGCTCGCGCAGCACGCGCGAGGAATAAAGCAGCCTGACAGCGCGTTTTGCCTCCATGACGGTATGCCCGTCACCCGCGCGCCATGCCATGCGCGCGCCATGCCCCATGGAGACTGCCCATGAAACGCGCGATCGCCGCGCTCAAAGCGCTGTCGCAGGAATCGCGGCTGACGCTGTTCCGCACGCTGGTGTCGTTCGGTCCCGCGGGCGTGCCCGCCGACCGGCTAGCCGCCGCGATCGATGCGAGCACAACCACACTTGCGCCGCATCTCGAGCCGCTGCTTGCCGCGCAACTGGTATCGCGCGAGCGGCATGGGCGTCATGTGGTGTATGCGGCACGCTACGATCAGATCAACGCGCTGTTCGCGTATCTGCTGGGTGCCGCCCGCGACGGCGACGCGCGGCGCAAGCCCGACCGTTCGCTGTAGCCGGTGTGCGACATTTCCGCGCAACGGCCGTGCAGCCGCACACATTGATCGTGCGCTTGCGCAAATTGCGCGAATCGCGCAAATCCGCGGCATCCGGTTCGCAACTTCCGCCCGGCTTACCTAAACTTTCGTTTAGCCCCACGCTACGCCCGTAGACTATCGTTAGTCCCGCTGCGCATATATCGTTCGTACCATCGCGGCAAGCACACTGGCCGACAGTCTCCTCGCTGGAGCGCCGGAGCGCCGGCTGCCCCAGCGCCGGCCGCCGCCGCGTTTTCCCGTCCCCACGCAACAAACGATACCCAAGGCCAGACGATGAACCCGAGCGCATTAGACCTCTCCCGTATCCAGTTTGCGTTTACCGTCGCCGTGCACATCATTTTCCCGGCGCTGAGCATCGGTCTCGCAAGCTTTCTTGCGGTGCTCGAAGGCGCCTGGCTGCGCACCGGCAAGCCGCATTACAAGGAGCTATGCCACTACTGGGCCAAGATCTTCGCGGTCGGCTTCGGCATGGGCGTGGTGTCCGGCGTCGTGATGGCTTACGAATTCGGCACCAACTGGTCCGGCTTTGCGCGCTTCGCCGGGCCGATCACCGGGCCGCTGCTCACCTATGAAGTGATGACCGCGTTCTTCCTCGAAGCCGGCTTTCTGGGCGTCATGCTGTTCGGCTGGGACAAGGTCGGCCCGAAGCTGCACTACGGCGCGACGCTGCTGGTCGCGCTCGGCACGCTGATTTCCACCTTCTGGATTCTTGCATCCAACAGCTGGATGCAGACCCCGCAGGGCTTTGCCATCGAAAACGGTCATGTGGTGCCGCTCGACTGGTTCGAGGTGATCTTCAATCCGTCGTTTCCGTATCGCCTTGCGCATATGACGATCGCCGCGTTCATCGTCGCCGCGCTGGTGGTGGCGGGCACCGGCGGCTGGCACCTGCTGAAGGGCCGGCGCGACGCCGCGGTCAAGACCACCTACTCGATGGCGCTGTGGCTGCTGCTGGTGCTCGCGCCCGTGCAAGCCCTGGTCGGCGACCAGCACGGGCTCAATACGCGCAAGTACCAGCCGGCCAAGATCGCCGCGATCGAAGGCCTGTGGGAAACCGAAAAAGGCGGCACCGCGCTGAACCTGATCGGCTTTCCCGACATGAACGCCGAGGTCACCCGCTATGCGATCCAGATTCCGCATCTGGGCAGCCTGATCCTCACGCACTCGTGGGACGGCGAGATCAAGGGCTTGAAGGAGTTTCCGAAGGAAGACCGGCCCGATTCGTCGATCATCTTCTGGACCTTTCGCATCATGGCCGGCCTCGGCATGCTGATGATCCTCACTGCGCTGATCGGCTTGCTGCTGCGGCGCGGCGACCGGCTCTACGAGACGCGCTGGTTCAACTGGCTGACCGTGCTGATGGGACCGGCCGGCTTCGTGTCGCTGATCACCGGCTGGATCACCACCGAAGTGGGCCGTCAGCCGTGGGTGGTCTACGGACAGCTGCGCACGGCCGACGCGGTGTCGCCGATCACGCCGCAGGCCGCGGGCATCTCGCTGCTGATCTTCGTGATGGTGTATTTCCTCGTGTTCGGCACCGGCGCGTACTACATCCTGAAGCTGATCCGCAGCGGCCCGCGCGCCGACGCACCGACGCCCAGAGAGGCCGCCACCGCGCACGACGAACCCGCCACCGGCCGCCGGCCGCTCGCGGCCGCCGAATAAAGACAACCCCGGCGGCGCAACTCGTCCTCTTCCATCTTACGGAGCCTCACATGGTCATCACCACGATCTGGGCCGCGATCATTGCGCTCGGACTGTTCATGTACATCGCGCTCGACGGCTTCGACCTGGGCATCGGCATCATCTTCCCGTTCTTCCCCGACGACGGCGAACGCGACCTGATGATGCACACGATCGCGCCGGTCTGGGACGGCAACGAAACCTGGCTGGTGCTCGGCGGCGCCGCGTTGCTGGCCGCGTTTCCGGCGGTCTATTCGATCGTGCTGTCGGCGCTGTATCTGCCGATCATCTTCATGCTGATCTGCCTGATCTTCCGCGGCGTATCGTTCGAGATCCGCGGCAAGGCCACCCGCACGAAGAACCTGTGGAACCTGTCGTTCATCTGCGGCTCGGCCGGCGCCTCATTCTTCCAGGGCGTGATTCTCGGCACCTACCTGCACGGCATTCCAGTGACCAACGGCGTGTTCTCCGGCGATCCGTTCTTCTGGGTCACGCCGTTCAGCTTTCTGACCGGCATGGGGCTGATGATGACCTACGCGCTGCTCGGCGCGTGCTACCTCGTGCTGAAAACCGCAGGCGACCTGCAGCGGCGCATGCATGGGCTGGTGCTGCCGCTGACGGTGGTACTGCTCGGCTTCATGCTGGTGGTCTCGGTGTGGACGCCGTTGAGCGATCCGCATATCGCGTCGCGCTGGTTCGACTCGTCGTTCCGCTACCGGCTCTATCTGGCGCCGCTGCTGGTGCTGATCGCCGCCGCGTGGATGGTGGTATCGGTGCGCCGGCGCAGCGATGCGATGCCGTTCGTGCTCGCGCTGGTGCTGGTGCTGCTCGGCTATATCGGGCTGCTGGTCAGCATCTGGCCGTATGCGATACCGAGCACGCTGCTGCTCAGCGAAGCCGCTGCGCCGCACTCGAGCCAGGTCTTCACGCTGGTCGGCGCGGTGATCATCATTCCGATCATCACCGCGTACACCACGGCAGGCTACTGGGTGTTTCGCGGCAAGGCCCAGCCGGGCTCGCATTACGAATAGGCGCAGCGCGCCTTACATCGCCATCGAAGGAGTTCGGACATGACGCAACCTTCCGCCGATCCCGCGCCGCGCCGCCTCGGCTACCGCCTGAAATGGCTCGCGATCCTGTGGTGCGCGGGCTTCGGCGCGACCTTTTTGCTGGTGCTACCGTTTCATCTGCTGGTGCATTGGGCGATGCATCGTTAGGCACGTCAGGCACGAGCCGAAGCCGCTTCGCTTTCGTGCCATTTGAAAAGTGCCGCGCGCCGCCGAAAGATGAAGCGCCTGGCTATCCGTAGCATCGATACCTATCGTGTACTTCGAGAGATCATCATGGCAGACAGGAAAACGATCCGCGTGTATCGCGAACCGGCCGGCGGCTGGGGCGCACTGAAGGCAACCGGCAAAGCACTCGCGTTGCAGGGCATTCCGGTCTCCGGCGCGCGCACGCTGCTGCGCATGAACCAGCCGGAAGGCTTCGACTGCCCCGGCTGCGCATGGCCCGACCCGAAGCACACGTCGTCGTTCGAGTTCTGCGAAAACGGCGCCAAGGCGGTTGCATGGGAAGCGACGGCCGAGCGTTGCACGCCGGAGTTCTTCGCCAATCACAGCGTCACCGAACTCGCCGCGTGGGAAGACTACGATCTCGAGATGGCCGGCCGCATCACGCATCCGATGATGTACAACCCGGCCTGCGACCGTTATCAGCCGATCTCGTGGGAGGCGGCGTTCGCGTTGATCGGCAAGCATCTGAATGCGCTCGCGTCGCCCAACGAGGCCGATTTCTACACGTCGGGCCGCGCGTCGAATGAGGCCGCCTTCCTGTACCAGCTGTTTGCGCGCGAGTACGGCAGCGACAACTTCCCCGACTGCTCGAACATGTGCCACGAAGCGACCAGCGTCGGCTTGCCCGCTTCGATCGGCGTCGGCAAGGGCACCGTGCTGCTCGAAGACTTCGACCAGGCCGATGCGATCTTTATCTTCGGCCAGAATCCCGGCACCAACAGCCCGCGGATGATGACGAGCCTGCACGACGCCGCGCGCCGCGGTGCGCGCATCATTTCGTTCAACCCGTTTCGCGAACGCGCGCTGGAACGGTTCCAGGCGCCGCAAAATCCGCTCGAGATGGCCACGCTGTCGTGGACCTCGATCAGCAATCCGCTGTACCAGGTGCGGGTGGGCGGCGACGTCGCCGCGCTGAAAGGCATCATGAAGGCAATCATCGAGGCCGACGACGCGGCGCTGGCCAGCAATCAGCCGCGCAAGATCGACGTCGAGTTCATCGAGGGACACACGGCCAACTTCGACAAGCTCGTCGAAGATCTGCGCGGCACCGGCTGGGACGCGATCGAGCACATGTCGGGACTGCGCCGCGCGGACCTCACCGCGGTCGCGAACGTCTACATGGAAGCGAACAGCGCGATCCTCGTGTACGGCATGGGCCTGACGCAGCATCATCGCGGCACCGAAAACGTGCAGCAGCTGACCAACCTCGCGCTGCTGCGCGGCAATATCGGCCGGCCCGGCGCAGGGGTATGCCCGGTGCGCGGACACTCGAACGTGCAAGGCAACCGCACCGTCGGCATCACCGAAAAGCCCGCCAAAGACTGGCTCGACCGCATCGAGCAGACCTTCGGCTTTACGCCTTCGCCGCAGCATGGACGCGATACGGTCGCCACGCTCGAAGCGATGCTGAACGGCAGCTGCAAGGTGTTCGTCGCGCTCGGCGGCAACTTCGCCGCGGCGATTCCCGACTGGCCGCGCCTGCAGCAGGCGATGCGCAAGCTGTCGCTGACCGTGCACATCTCGACCAAGCTCAATCGCAGCCATCTGGTGCACGGCAAGGAAGCGCTGATTCTGCCGTGCCTCGGCCGCACCGAAGTCGACATTCAGGAAACCGGCCCGCAATCGATCACCGTCGAAGATTCGATGTCGATGGTGCATGCGTCGGCCGGCATCAACGAGCCGGCCTCCGAGTTCCTGATGAGCGAGCCGGCGATCGTCGCGGGTATCGCGCGCGCCACGCTCGGCACGCGCTCGACGGTGCCGTGGGAAGAACTGGTGGCCGATTACGACCGCATCCGCGATGCGATCGAAAGCGTGTTCCCGATCTTTCAGGCGTACAACGCACGCATTCGCGTGCCGGGCGGCTTTCATCTCGGTTCGACCGCGCGCGAGCGCATCTGGGCGACGCCGTCGGGCAAGGCGAACTTCGCGGTGTTCGAAGGGCTCGACGAAGACCCATGGCACGGCGACGAAGACGGCCTGTGGCTGACCACGATGCGCAGCCACGATCAATACAACACGACCATCTATTCGCTTTCGGACCGCTATCGCGGCGTGTTCGGGCAGCGCGCCGTGGTGTTCCTGAATGCGCAGGAAATCGCCCGACGCGGGCTGCATCCCGGCGACCTCGTGGATATCGTTGCGCTGTCCACCGACGGCATCGAACGCGTAGTCCGGCAGATGAAAGTGGTCGAGTATCAGCTGCCCGACGGCTGCTGCGGTGCCTACTATCCGGAAGCGAATCCGCTGGTGCCGCTGTATGCGCACGACGTGCGCAGCCGTACGCCTTCGTACAAGTCGGTGCCAGTGCGGCTCGTCAAATCGGCACGCAATATCACCGCGCAGTCGGCGGCCCAGGCGCAGGCCGAACCGGCCGTGTGACAAGGTCGCGCAGCCGCGCGATCCGCCCGTTCAGGATCCGCTTCCTGAACTTCCGCCTTCTTCAGCATCCGCTTCGTTGCGGCCGCACCGGCCGCACCTGCCGCACCGCCGGCACGCCGCCGCCGCAACGAAGCGCGCCTGCGCAACAGACGCATTCGCGCTCCTCACTTTGCGCTCATTTTGCGTTTCTACGATTGCCTCCATCGACGCGCCACGCTGCCACGCTCTAGCACCGGCGGCACGCAACAACCGGTATCCGCGCCCGTCGATTTCGTTGCGGCTGCATCCATCGCGCTGCGCCGCGGACATTCACGAGAGATCTGGAGAACATCATGATTGCGTACTTCCTCGAAAAGCTGGGCCAATGGTTCGAACGCGCGGAGCAGGAACGCCGCGCCGAATTCCTCGGACAGTCGGCGGATCTTGCCGACCTCGAGCGGCGCATGCGCTACGCGGAGCGTGCCGGTTATCCGCTCTGATCCACGCGTTCACGACGAACCACGGATAGCGCCGGACCTCGTATCGCCCATCGCGGGCTGCGCGCCTCGTCCGGCGCCTTGCTTCACAGGAGAATGATTATGCGTACCTACAAACCCGACAGCCCACAGGCAGCGGCACGCCTGATCGCACTGGCGCTGCTGGCCGACGGCCACGTCAGCGCCAGCGAACTCGACGCGCTCGACGAGGCCCGTCTGTCGCACCGGCTCGGCCTTGCGCCCGGCGAATTCAGAACCATCATCCGCGACCTGTGCGAGGACCTGATGGCCACCTCGCATCTGAACTGGGGCAATCTGTGCCGCCCCGAGTCGGACGTGATGAGCCAACTGATGTTCGAGTTGCGCGATCCGCGCATCCAGACCGAAGTGATCGATCTGTGCAAGACCGCCATGCTCGCCGACGATCACGTGTCCGAGCACGAATACGCGCTGCTGCATGCGTTTTCGCGGGCGTGGCGCATGCCGTGCGGGTGGGACAGCCGTTGCGAGGATTGCGAACTGTCCGGGCCGATGGTGGCGCGCACACTGAACTGAACGTCACCCGGTGCGCAGGCGACCGCGCTGGCGGTTGCCGCGCCCGCCCCTGCCCCCGCCTGTGCGGCAAATTCCGATCGAGCCGCGTCAAAAAAGCCCGGCTTTTTGTCGGAAAGGAAACAGGCATGCTGCAGATCGGTTTTCCGTCGGCATGGACGCGGCGCCTGCACTTTGGCTTACGCACGCGCGCGGCGTCTGCATTTTCCCTTACGCACCGACCCTGTGATGCGCAGCACCCGCACGCGGGCTAAACTGGCGAATCCAGAGTTGCACAGCGGTTTCGCATCGGTTTCACAGCGGCTTCACAGCCGTCTCGCAGCGCTTTCGCGGCGCTGTGCAACGCCTTGCAGCGAGCCCACACGGCCCGCGTCGCGCGGATTCGACAGACAATTGCCGTTGCGCAATCGCACGATCCGCGTTCGATCGGCTACCGCCCGCCCGGTATAAATCGCGCGGCGCAGCAGGTAAGATTGGAGCTCGGCCGGGCTCAACCAGACACTCTTGCGCATATGAATACCGACCATTCGATGGCAAACGGGAAGTGGGCAGGTTTCACATGCGTGACGTCGCTACCGCGTTGGACCTGACATGATGCCGCTTATCGAATCCGTCGATGGCAGTGGCCGATTGCGGGACACGTGGATGCGCTGGCTGCGCACCGACCTGCACGATCACTCGCCGGCCGCACGCCGGCGCTTTCTCGCGCTAAGTTTCACGGCGAGCACCTTCGCGCTGGTGCTGATCAGCCTGATCGGCTATGAGCTCGGACTCGACACGCTGGCAGCCGAATCGCTGTTCCTGATCGTCATCGTGCTGGTGTCGATGCTCGGCAGTTTCACATTGTCGGTCGCGGTGTGCGTGGTCGCCGTGCTGTGCGCCGATTTCTTCTTCATCAAGCCGATTTTCACGTTCGTCGTCCAGTACAAGCAGGACCTGCCGGCGCTGCTGACCTTCCTGATCGCGTCGCTGGCGGTCACCTGGCTGATCCGGCACGTGCGTGCGCTCGGCGAGATCCAGCGCGAGCAGGCACGTCTGCTGGATCTGACGCACGACACCGTGATCGTGCGCGATATGGACGGCGTGATCCTGTTCTGGAACTACGGTGCCGAAGAAATGTATGGCTGGAAGAAGCGCGAGGCACTCGGCAAGGTGATTCACAGCCTGCTGAAAACCCGCTTTCCGGACTCGCTCGAGGCCACCACCGCGACGCTGTTGCGCACCGGCCGCTGGGACGGCGAGCTGATCCACACACGCCGCGACGGCACCGAACTGGTGATCGCCAGCCGCTGGTCGATCCAGCGCAACGGCGGCGGACGTGCGCTCGCCACGCTCGAAACCGGCAACGACGTGACCGCGCGCAAGCGCGCGGAAGAAGCGTTGCGGCGCAGCGAAGCCGCCTTTCTCGACGAAGCGCAGCGGCTGTCGCGCACCGGCAGCTTCGGCTGGAACGTGTGGAGCGGCGAAGTGGTGTGGTCGGAGCAGACCTTTCGCATCTTCGGGTACGACGCGAGCGTCGTTCCGACGCTGGAACTGGCGCTGCAGCGCGTGCATCCGGACGACGTCGAGCGCTTTCGCGACATGATCGGCCATGCGTCGAAACACAAGCAGGACTTCGAATTCGAGTTCCGGCTGCTGATGCCCGATGGCGCCATCAAGTATCTGCACGTGGTCGCGCACGTGACGCAGGACGAGCCGGAGCGGCTGCATTACGCCGGCGCGGTGATGGACGTGACCGCGGCGCGCGAAGCCGAACAGCAGTTGCACCATGCGCAAAGCGAGCTCGCCCGCGTGACGCGCGTGACCACGCTCGGCGAGATGAGCGCGTCGATCGCGCACGAGGTCGGCCAGCCGCTCGCGGCGATCGTCACCAATGGCGAGGCATGCCTGCGCTGGCTCGAACATCGGCCGCCGCAGCCCGAAGAAGTACGCTCGAGCGTCGTGCGGATGATCGGCGAAGGCCGGCGCGCCACCGAAATCGTGCGACGCATCCGCACGCTGGCGAGGAAGGACACGGGCCAGAAAACGCCGCTCGATCTGAATGACGTGGTCAACGACGTGGTGTCGCTGACGCAGCGCGAGGTGCTGAACCATCAGGTGCCGCTGCGCGTGCGCCTTGCCCCGCTGTTGCCGCCGGTGCTGGGCGATCGCGTGCAATTGCAGCAGGTATTGATCAATCTGGTGATGAACGGCATTCAGTCGATGGAGCGCGCCACCGGCTGGGCCCGCGAACTGGCCATCGAGACTCGCCAGACGGCCGACGGCCACGTGCTGCTGGCGGTGCGCGATTGCGGCACCGGGCTCGATGCGCAGCATGCCGACCGGCTGTTCGAGGCTTTTTTCAGCACCAAGCCGCATGGCATGGGCATGGGCCTGTCGATCTGCCGCTCGATCATCGAGGCGCACGGCGGCAGAATCCACGCATTCAACAACGAGGGCGGCCACGGCGCAACCTTCCAGTGCACGCTGCCGCCGCTGGTCGATGCAGCCGCGTAGGCGGCGGTTTTCCGTGCGACGATGGCTTTTGCGACAAAATCGAAACATCTAGTATCTATACTGCATGCGCAAAGACTAACCACCCGGACGGGCAAAGCCGCCGTATCGCCTGTTCTCATGGGAGAAATACATGGAATCGCAGCTGGGCCTGGCAACCACCGTTGGCACGGTACAAGGCCTGTCATCGGTCGTCTATGTGGTCGACGACGACGAAGCCATGCGCACCGCCCTCGCCGCGCTGCTGCGCTCAGTCGGTCTGCGCGTCGAGACCTTTGCCTCGTCGCGCGCGTTTCTCGACTATCCGAAGCCCAACGCGCCCGCCTGTCTGGTGCTCGACGTGCGGCTGCGTGGCGAAAGCGGCCTTGCATTCCAGGAAGAAATCGCGCGCACCGACCTGCGCATTCCGATCGTCTTTATGACCGGACACGGCGACATCGAAATGTCGGTGAAGGCAATGAAGGCCGGCGCGCTCGATTTCTTTACGAAGCCGTTTCGCGATCAGGACATGCTCGACGCGGTCGCGCATGCGCTCGCGCAAGATGCAAAACGCATCGATGCCGAACTCGCGGTGGCATCGGTGCGCTCCTGTTACGAGACGCTGACGCCGCGCGAACAGCAGGTGATGGAGCATGTGGTGGTCGGGCTGATGAACAAGCAGATCGCGGCCGAAATGAAGCTCAGCGAGATCACCGTGAAGATCCATCGCGGCCAGGTGATGAAGAAAATGGCGGCGCGCTCGGTGGCGGATCTGGTCAGAAAGGCCGAAGCCATCGGCGTGGGCGTGCGCGGCGAACGCCTATGACGGGAACGCGTCGCACGGCGCCTCGATCACGGCGCTCACGGCGCGCCGAGCGCCATCGTCAGCCAGTGCGCGATGGCGGTTGCGTCGACGGGTTTTTCCAGCAGCGCCAACGCGCCCTGCGCCTGAGTCTGCGCATGCAGCACGGCAGTTGGAAAGGCCGTGATGAAAATGGTCGGCGGCGCATATCCCTGCCTTAGCAGGCAATCGTGCAGTTCGATGCCGGACATGCCCGGCATGCGGATATCGGAGATCAGGAACGAGGTTTGGGCGATGCGCCCTGAACTGAGAAAGTCTTCCGCGGACGCGAAATCGTTGACATCCCAACCAAACGAACGAATCAGACTCGCGGTGGCCATGCGGACCGCGTCATCGTCATCGACA
>DATLOW010000498.1:0-5841 GCA_035536055.1 Paraburkholderia sp.
GCTTAAGCCGGCGCTCGAGCTGCTGCGCCAGTTCGAAGTGCCGCACCACGTGCTGACGCCCGCCGAATGCGTGGCGCTCGAACATTCGGTGCCGGCCGATCCGCCGTTTGCCGGCGGCGTGCTGTTTCGCGACGAACGCACGGCGAATTGCCCGCTGTTCGCCAAGCTCGTCAAGCAGACGCTCGATGCGCAAGGCGGCGTGCAGTTTCAGTGCGGACGCGAGGTCACCGCGATCCGGCTCGACAATCAGCGCGCCGCGGTCGAGCTGGCGCCGCGCGTTGGCGAGCCGGTGCGCTCGCGCGAAGTGGATGTGATCGGCGCCGATGCGGTGGTGGTCGCGGCGGGCGCGGGCAGCCTGCCCTTGCTGGCCAAGGCTGGGCTCGCGCTGCCGCTGTATCCGCTGCGGATGCACAACCTCGTCGCGCCAATCGCGCGCGAGGAATTCGCACCGCATATGGCGGTGATCGACGCGGTCAAGCGCATTACGATCACGCGCAGCAACCACCGGCTGCGCATCGCCGGCGGTGCGGTGCTGCAGGCGCTGAAGGAAACCGACAAGCCGCTGCCCGAGCCGCTCACCAAGGAGGCGCTCGCGCTGCTCGGGCAGGCGACGCACGACTGGGTGCCGGGCGCGGCGCGCATCTCGGCGGCGTTGCCGTGGGAAGGGATCAAGCTGCTGTCGCCGGATGGGCTGCCGGTGGTCGGCAATGCGCTGCATCCGCGGCTGTTCGTGGCGGCCGGGCATGGGCCGGTGGGGTTTGGGCTGGCATGCGGGTCGGCCAGATTGATCGCGGATCTGATTACTGGGCGTACACCCGAATTGCCGGCGGATACGCTGGCGGCGTTGCGGCCGGAGCGGTTTTTGGCGTGATCGTGTAGCGGTGGGTTGTACGCTGCGCGCGGCGCGGGCGGGCATGTACGCGACGCACACGGCACGCGATGCGCACGGCGGCACGCGATGCGCACGGCGCGGCACGTGACGCACACGGCACGGCACGCGATGCGCACACCCCGGCACGCAATCCGCTCAACGCGCGCCGCTGGCCTCGGCATGGGCATTGCCACTACCATGGATGTGACTCCCGACGCCCCCCGCCCCTCAAACCGTAGCCAACCGCCCTATGACCGCTGCCTCCTCTTCCGCCGCGCCGTCCTCGTCCGCCGCTGCCGCCGCGCTGGTCAATCCCCATGAGCGACCGGTCGCGCTGTACACCGTCGCCGAATTGCGCGGGCTGGAGGCGCAAGCCGCCGCCGAGCTGCCGCCTCATACGCTGATGGCGCGCGCGGGCGCGGCTGCAGCCCGCCTGCTTACCGAACTGATCTCACACGACGGCTCTGTCGATACCGGGCACCCCGTGCTGGTAATCGCCGGCCCAGGCAATAACGGCGGCGATGGACTGATCGTTGCCGCCGAGTTGCAGCGCGCCGGCATCGCCGTCGAAGTATGCATGCCGCTTGAAGTGAAGCCGGACGACGCCCGCTGGGCACTTGGCGAGGCGCGCGCCGCAGGCGTCGCGATTTCCGCCGAAGCGCCGGCATCGTTCGACCGTTATGGCTGGGTCGTCGACGGGATGTTCGGCATCGGGCTCGCGCGGCCGCTGGAAGGCGTGTTTGCGGAGCTCGCGCAGCGTCTCGCCGAGCGCGCCCGCATGCCCGGCTACACGCCGCCGCCCGGCACGGGCACGGGCACGGGCACGGGCGCGGACACGCCGCCGCAGCGTTCGCCGCAGACACCCGCCATCCACGGCCGCGTCCTTGCGCTCGACGTGCCGAGCGGACTCGACAGCGATACCGGCAATGTCGTCGAAGGCGGCGTTGCCGTGCGGGCCACGCATACGGTCACCTTCATCGGCGCGAAGCCGGGACTCTTCATGGGCACCGGCCGCGACCTCGCCGGCGCGGTGACGCTCGCGCCGCTCGAACTCGACGACACCGCCCACCGCGGCGCCGTGCTGAACGCGCCGGCGCTCTTTTGCGCGCACTTCCCGGCGCGCGACTTTTCGACGCACAAAGGCAGCTTCGGCAGTCTCGCGGTGGTGGGCGGCGACACCGGCATGTGCGGCGCGCCGATTCTCGCGGCGCGCGCGGCGCTCTTTACCGGCGCGGGCAAGGTGCACGTCGCGCTGCTCGGCGACGGCGGCCCGGCCTACGACCCGCCGCATCCCGAACTGATGCTGCACAAGCTCGGCGAATTGCCGCTCGACACGATGGACGCGCTGTCGGTCGGCTGCGGCATGGGCCATCGCAAACGCGCGACGCGCACGCTGCACGACGTGCTCGCGCTCGACGTGCCGAAACTGTTCGACGCGGACGCGCTGAACCTGTTCTCGCGCGACGCAGCGCTGGCCGCGCAACTGCAGGCGCGCGGCGCGAACGCCGACGATCCGTGCATCCTGACGCCGCATCCGCTCGAAGCGGCGCGTCTGCTAGGCAGCGATGCGAAGGCGGTGCAGCGCGACCGGCTCGGCGCGGCGCGCACGCTCGCGCAGCGCTTTGCCAGCATCGTCGTGCTGAAAGGCGCCGGTACGGTGATTGCGGCGCCGGACGACCGCCTCGCGGTCAATCCAACCGGCAACGCGGCGCTCGCGACCGGCGGCAGCGGCGACGTGCTCGGCGGCATCATCGGCGCGCTGCTGGCCCAGGGGCTGCCGCGTTACGAGGCCGCGCTCGCCGGCGTCTATCTGCACGGGCTCGCGGCTGACGCGCTGACTTCACGCGGCGACGGCCCCGCCGGCTGCACAGCGGGCGAGCTGGCGCCGATGGTGCGCAAGCTGATCAACCGGCTGTTTTATCCGGCGACGATGTAAGGTACCGCCTCACAGCCGCCCATGCGCCTGCAGCATCGGATAAGTGAACAGCAAAAAGTGCGTCGCGTTCAGGCCGAAATGCGCGAGCACCGCGGCCGACAGCCCACCATAGCGATACGCGAGACCATAACCGATGCCCGCGATGCCGCCGAACACGACCCACGGCAACCCGCCCGGCAAGTGAATCAGCGCAAAGGCCAGATCGGCCGCGACGAGCGCGACGACGCTCGCATAGCGCCGCCCATCCAGCAAACGCGCAATACCGCCTTGCAGATAACCTCGAAAAAACGCCTCTTCGACCACCGACACCAGCAGCAGATTGTTGGCGAGAAACAGCCACGCGTCGGCGGGCCACTTGGGCGCCCACACGATCAGATGCAGCGCGAGCGCCGCGCCGATACACACCACCGCGCTCAGCAGCCAGCCGGCGATACCCGCCGCCAGCGCCGCGCCGCAACCGCGCTGCGCGCGCACCCAGCGGAACATCAGCAGCAGCCAGAACGCCACCAGCGGCTTGTCGAGGTTCAGATACATCCGGAACGGCAGCGCATCCGGCGTGAAACGCACGCCGTCGATCACGCGCGGATTATGAAAGCCCGGCACCCAATGCATGATCAGCGCGACCGCCAGCACCAGGAACAGCGCATGGCCCGCCACCCGCACGCCTGCCGGCCGCGGCGGCCGCACCGCATAGGCCAGCACGAGCAACACGGCGAGCGCAGCCAATGCCGGCGCGCCGAGCCAGCCGCGCGCGAGCGCCGCGCCGTAGCCGAGCACCAGCAGCGCCATGCCGACCCAGCGCAGCACGCGCCAGTATGTGGCCGGCACCGCGAGAAAAATCGCAACCCAAGGCAACCCGATCATCCAGACTCCGCAAAAGTTGGCCCGCCGCGGCGGGCGTTTCGTCCGAACAAAACCAGCGAGCGAAGATACCGGAATGTGCGGCCGCCTGCGCGCAGGCCCGCATGCCGCAGAGCGAGGAGCGCATGCCGCAGAGCAAGGAACGCGTGCAGAGCGCACACAGGGTCCCGCTATCTGGGGCTGCCCGGGGCTGCCTGCCGATGCGCGGCATGCGCCGCTATACTGACTGCCTGCGTCGCCCGATGGCGTCTCGCATGCTGGCGCCCGCCATGCGCTTCGGGTACGCACCCTTCCCTTCGTGCCTCTTCGTTTGACGGACGGTTATGACCCAGATCACTTACCCCGCCTGGACCTCGCTGCAAGCGCATTACGAACAGATTCGCGATGCGCGTCTGCGCGACTGGTTCAAACCCGAGAACGACCCTGCCCCGACCCGCGCCGAACGCTTCACGTTCGCGGGCGCCGGCCTTGCGGCCGATTTTTCGAAGAATCGCATCACCGACGAAACCCTGAAGCTGCTGGTGCAGCTCGCCCGTGAAGCGGGCGTCGAGAAACGCCGCGACGCGATGTTCGCCGGCGAAATCGTCAATCCCACCGAGCACCGCGCGGTGTTGCACACCGCGTTGCGCGCCACCGATCCGAAGGCGCCGTTCAATGCCGAAGTCACGGCGGAAAAGGCCAGGATGGCCGCCTTTGCGACGCAAGTGCGCGAAGGTAAATGGACCGGCTATACCGGCAAGCGCATCCGCCATATCGTCAATATCGGCATCGGCGGTTCGGATCTCGGGCCGAAGATGGTTGCGCATGCATTGAAACATCTGTCGTCGCCGGAGCTTGCCACGCATTTCGTGTCGAACGTCGACGGCGCCGACATGTACCGCGTGCTGTCGCAGATCGATCCGGAAGAGACGCTGGCGATCGTCGTGTCGAAGACCTTCACCACGCTCGAAACGATGACCAATGCGCGCTCGATGCGCGAATGGTTCACGCAGAACGGCTGCCCGGAAAAGGAGCTGGCGAAGCACTTCGTCGGCGTGTCCGCGAATCCGGCCGAGGTCGTCAAGTTCGGCATCGCTAAAGAGAACGTGTTCGCGATGTGGGACTGGGTCGGCGGCCGTTATTCGCTGTGGTCGGCGGTCGGCCTGTCGATCATGCTCGCGATCGGGCCGCAGCATTTCGACGAATTGCTCGCCGGCGCGAACGACATGGACCGCCATTTCCGCGAAACGCCGCTCGAACGCAATCTGCCAGTGCTGCTCGGCATGATCGGCATCTGGTATCGCAACTTTTTCGGCTCGCAGAGCTATCTGGTCGCGCCGTATTCGGAAGCGCTGCACTTTTTGCCGTCGTATCTGCAGCAGCTCGAGATGGAGAGCAACGGCAAGCAGGCGCGTCTCGACGGCACGATGGTCGAGTACGCAACCTCCGCGGTCACGTGGGGCGAGCCGGGCACCAACGGCCAGCATGCGTTCTTCCAGATGCTGCATCAGGGGCCGACGATCGTGCCGATCGACTTTATCGCGCTGCTGACGCCCGAGCATCCGCTTGCCGATCATCATCCGAAGCTGCTGGCGAACTGCTTCGCGCAAAGCGAGGCCATGATGCTCGGCCGCACTGTCGAAGAAGCGCAGAAGGTGGCTGGCCCGGACAAGCCCGAACTGGTGCCGCACATCGTGTTCCCCGGCAACCGGCCGACCACCACGATCCTCGTCGACGCACTCACGGCACGCTCGCTCGGCGCGCTGATCGCGCTCTACGAGCACAAGGTGCTGGTGCAAGGCACGGTGTGGAACATCAACTCGTTCGATCAGTGGGGCGTCGAGCTCGGCAAGATTCTCGGCAAGGTGGTCGAAGCCGATCTGACCGCGGCCAGCATCGATACCGGCAAGCACGATTCGTCGACGTCGGCGTTGATCGCGCGGGCGCGTGCGGCGTTGAAGAAGTAGACGCGTAGAAGCCGTGCGGACGTGCGGCGCACGGTAAAAAGCGGGCCTTCGCGGGCCCGCTTTTGCGTTGTTGCGTTTGTGCTTTCGCGTTGTTGCGTTTGTTTTTGCGCTGCTGGTTTTGCGCGGTCGCGTTTGCTGTTTTCGCCGCGCCCAGTGCTCAGCAGTCGGCGATCAGCGACGTGCCTGCCGGTTCAGATCAGCCGCCCTGCTTCGATCGTCACCGTCGT
>DATLOW010000499.1:0-13139 GCA_035536055.1 Paraburkholderia sp.
GTTTGCCGCAGCCGCATTCACCTGAACATCGGGAGATTTCATATGGAGCACGCGTACGTCCAGTTGCTGCACCTGCTTGCGGGGCACGCTGGATGGACGTATGCCGTCGTCTTTCTGGCAGCATTTCTCGAATCGGTCGCGATCATCGGCACCTTCGTGCCGGGCAGTACCGCGATGTTCATCGCCGGCGCACTGGCCGGCACCGGTACGCTGAATCTCGGCTGGCTGCTCGTCTGCGGCATCGTCGGCGCAGTGGCCGGCGACGGCATGAGCTACTGGTTCGGGCATCGCTATCGCACGACGATCGCCGGGCTCTGGCCGTTTCGCACCCACCCGAAGCTGCTCGAGGGCGGCGAACAGTACTTTCGCAAGCATGGCCTGAAGAGCGTCGTGTTCGCGCGCTTCGCCGCGCCATTGCGCGCGATCGTGCCGGTCGTCGCCGGCATGCTCGAAATGCCGCCGGGCCGTTTCTATGCGATGAACGTGCTGTCCGCGGTGCTATGGGCGCCCGCGCACATCCTGCCAGGCGTCGTATTCGGCGCGTCGATCCAGCTGGCCGGCGCGGTATCGTTCCGGCTCGTCGCGGCGCTGGCGATCGTGGTCGGCGTAATCTGGCTCATCTATGTGGTCACGCGCTTCTTCGTCGCGCACGCGCGCAGCTGGGCCGTCGCATCGCAGACACATATCGTCGAATGGGCGCAGCAGCATAGCGGGCCCATCAGCCGCTTCGTGCTGGGGCTCGTCGATCCGCGCCGCCAAAGCATCGGCATCGTGATCGGCATGTCGGCCTTCGTGCTGCTGTGTGCCGGTATCTTCTTCGGCGTACTGCAGGACGTCGTGCATGGCGAGCCGCTGGTGCAGGTCGACATGTCGGTCCATCACTTCATGCAATCGATCCGCACACCATGGCTTGCGGAGGCGCTGTCGTGCGTCGCCGCGCTCGCGTCGGTGCCCACGCTGATCGCGCTGAGCGCAACCGGCGTCGTGTGGATGGCCTATGAGCGCCGCTGGCGCACCGTCGCTTACTGGCTGATCGCAGTGGCATTTTCGCAGCTGCTGATTGTCGCGATCCAGTCGATCGTGCAACGTGTGCCGCCATGGAGCGCGAGCGGCGGCACGTTTGCGTTTCCGAGCAATCACGTCGCGGCGAGCGTGATCGTCTACGGCTTTCTCGGTTTTATCCTGGTGCGCCGCGCCGGCGTATTCGTCGGCATCATGGTCACCACCTTCGGCACGGCGATCCTGCTCGCCACGTCGTTTGCGGGCCTCTATGCAGATCGCTTTTCGTTTTCGGACGCGCTCGGCGGCGCGGCATTCGCGTCGATATGGGTTGCGCTGGTTGCGTTGCTCGCCGTGTGGCGACATCCGGAAGGTCTGGGCTCGCGTCCGTTGATGCCGCTCGTCGCACTGGGCGTGCTGGCCGCGAGCGTCGCGCTGCAGTATCACGCGCGTCCAGCGTCACTGTCGATGCCCGGCGAGGCGAACCGCGCGCCGATCGTCGTCAGCGAAGCGCAATGGACCGATTCGCTCTGGCGGACGTTTCCGTGCTACCGCTCCGACCTGAAGGGCGACCGTCGCGAGCCGATTACCGTGCAATGGAACGGCAGTGCACACGACATCGCCGCGCAGCTCGCCAGCCGCGGCTGGATCGCAGGCACGCGCTTTTCGGTGCGCAGTCTGTTTTCGCTGATTTCGCCGGACGTGCCCGCGATGGACCTGCCGGTGCTGCCCAAGCTGAACGACGGCGAGCCTTCGCCACTGGTATTTGCACGCGAGCGCGAGCGCCGCGACGAACGCGACGTGCTGCGTTTCTGGCCGTCCGGCTATGCGGTGCGGCAAAAGGCCGACGCACCGGCCACGCCGATCTGGCTCGGCTCGCTGGTGCATGAGCGGCTACTGCGCCCGTCATGGCCGTTCAACGTGCTGCGCACCGACCGGCAGCTCGACCCGATGATTACCGCTCATGGCAGAGCCGACTGGCAGGCACTCGAACTGTCCAGCAGCATGGGCTGCAAAGGCGTACCCGTCACGCTGATCGCCACGCTGGCGCGCTGATCCGCCCGGCAGCCCCCCTGGTAGCCGCCTGCCAGTGATTACGTGCGCACGCAACCTTCCGGTACCAGGCTGCGCCGCGCGCGCTTTCCATGCAACAATGCCCGGGTCCCCACTCAACCGCCGCGGCGCATGCAAGCGCGCGGCGACCGGCAAGGAGCCCTTCACGTGATCGAATTACCGGCCGCGGCGATCGCAACGTGGGGCAGCGCGCTGGTCTTTTTCAACGTGCTGATCTCGCGCCTCGGCATTCCGATTCCGGCGGTGCCACTGCTGCTGTTTGCCGGCGTGGCGATCGTCGACCACCGGCTGACCTTCTGGCACGTGCTGATTGCGGCGGTGCTGGGCGCACTGACCGGCGACGGCGTATGGTTCACCGCGGGGCGCGTGCTGGGCCGGCGGCTGATCCATGCGCTCGCGCGGCTGTCGGTCAGCGTCGAGAAACGTGTCAGACGGGCGCGCGCGCTATTCGTGCGGTTCGGGCCGGCGATCGTCGCGGTATCGAAGTTCGTGCCGGGGCTCGCCATCATCACGCCGCCGCTGATGGGCACAACCCGCGTGAATCCGCTGATCTTCTTTGCGTGGGACGCGCTCGGCGTAACAGCATGGGCCACCTTCTGGCTGCTCGGCGGTGCGATCTTCGAGCGGCATCTGCGCATGCTCGTCGAAGCAGTGCGTGCGCACGGCGCCACCATTCTCGACCTGCTGTTCGTGATCGCGCTCGGCTATCTGGTGTATCGCCTCGTGCGGCGCTGGCGCGCGCAGCCGCCGCTGAAACTTGCGCACGTCACGCCCGAGCGCATCGACGCGATGCTGCGACCCGCGATGCCGCCGATGATTCTCGATGCGCGCCCGGAACCCGAACGGCAGAAAAAACCCTACCGCCTGCCGCGTGTGCTGCATATCGAGCGCAATTCGCTGGACGAAGTGGACGTATCCAGCGTCATGCACAACACCGTCGTGTATTGCGTATGCCCCGACCATGCGACGGCGCGGGTGCTGTCGCAGCAGATGCGCGACAAAGGCTTCAGGCGCGTACGCGCGCTAAGAGGCGGACTCGACGCATGGGAGCGGCGCGGGTATGCGGTCGAGCCGCTGCCGTCGCAACGCACGCCGAGCGGTGGCGGCCCGCTCGATGCCGCGCAAGGCGGCGAACGCTGCGACAACATCACACTGCGCGGTATCGCGCCGCGCCAGGCGGCGTAATCTGCATGGGCTTCGCCGGGCGCGCCATCGTGGTGCGCATTGCGTTTCAGATCTTCGCGCTATCCGCCGCTTCGGGCAGCACCTTGCCTGCGCCGGCCACGACGATGCGGTCGCGTCCCTGCGCCTTCGCCTGATACAGGCTGCGGTCCGCCTCGATCAGCCAGCGATGATAGTCAGGCATGTCAGGCATCAGCTGTGCGATGCCCGCACTGATCGTGCACGGACACGACGCCTGCGGGTCTTTGGCCTGCTCGCGTACCTGTAGCAGCAAATCGCGCGCAATTGCTTCGGTTTCGCGCAGCGTGGCGCCGGGCAATACCACACCGAATTCCTCGCCGCCGTAGCGGCCAATGCTGTCGCCGGCGCGAAAATGCCGGCGCAGCATGCCCGCAAATGCCACCAGCACCGCATCGCCGGCCGGGTGGCCGCGCGTATCGTTGATGCGCTTGAAGTGATCGAGGTCGATCAGCAGCAGACACGACGCATAGCGGTTCGCACGGCAACGCTCGAATTCCTCGGCGAGCCGCCCTTCCCAATGGCGCCGGTTCCATAGTCCGGTCAGGCCGTCGGTGCGGCTCAGCTGTTCCAGCTCGGCCGTGCGTGCAGCGAGCTTGTGCGAGATCCGGTAAGTCGACCAGCCAAGCGCAAGCGGATAAAGCAACAGAAACGGCAAGCAGGCGACGATGGTCGTCATCGTCGACATCGGGCTGAATGCAAAGCCGCACACCAGCACGCCCAGCGCAAGGCCGGCTGCATGCGCACCGAGGCCGCGCACGAACAGGCGCGTGCCGCCCGCCGCAATGTTGTCCATGCCGAGCATCGCGAACACCAGCACACCCGGCAATACGTTGAAGCGCATCGCGGCGACCCAGAAGGCGCCCAGCACCGAATCGACCATCAGGTTGCGGCGTTCGCCGCGGTACGGCACATGGCAGGCCAGCGCGGCGCGGCGCGCGATATGGGGCCACAAAAACCCGTGAAAGACCAGCAGGCCCCACAGCAGAACGCCGCGTTGCTGTTCGACGAATACCGATGCGACGCAAAGAAAGCCGAGCGCGGAGCCGGCGATGCGCATCCGGTAGATACGTTCGACGAAGCGTTTGCCCCGGCCCGCCGTCTGTTTTGTTTCTGACGCCATCTGACACCTGCGCAATGAACTGCGAAATTCGACCAGCAACCGATGTTGCAGCGCCGTCTGCGTGGCGTATCTGTACTTCAAATCCGAGCGCCTATAGAGGTAAAAATTCTACCAGCTTATTTAAGCAGTTCTTAATCGGCGGCCGATTTTGCTTGCTTTTGGGGTGCACGATCCGGATGGTTGCACGCGCAATCGGTGCTAACCCCAGCCCTAACCCGCAACATGCCGCGAGGCCCGAAATGCGGCGCGCGGCGCGCCTGATCCGCATCCATCACCAGCGGTGATTGCTGGCTATTTTCGCCGTATTTTCAGGGGCATATCGGTCATGCGTTTGTCATAGTCACGACACAGTTGCCCCCCAGCATCGATGATTCCTCGCGACGATTTTCTTCGGAGTCAAGGCCATGCCCGAACTGTCATTCCAGCAAGCCGGCTCAGCAACCGGAAAAGGCCGCAGCGCCGGCCTGATTCTGTTTCTGCTGATCATTCTCGGCGGCGCTGCGTATTGCGCTGTGAATCTGATCGGCGATTTGCAGCCGGTGCGCGAATCGTCGTTGTGGCCGTACATGCTGCTCGGCATCGCGCTGTTGATCGCACTCGGTTTCGAATTCGTCAACGGCTTTCACGATACGGCCAATGCGGTGGCCACGGTGATCTACACGCATTCGCTGTCGCCGAACATCGCGGTGGTATGGTCAGGCGCGTGGAATTTTCTCGGCGTGCTGACGTCGACCGGCGCGGTCGCGTTCGGCATCCTGCAGTTGCTGCCGGTCGAGCTGATCCTGCAGGTGGGCAGCGGTTCGGGCTTCGCCATGGTGTTCGCGTTGCTGATCGCGGCGATCGTGTGGAACCTCGGCACGTGGTACTTCGGCTTGCCGTCGTCGAGCTCGCATACGCTGGTCGGCTCGATCATCGGCGTGGGCCTGATGAACCAGCTGCTGCAGGGCCCGTCGGGCACCAGCGGCGTCGACTGGAACCAGGCGCTCGGCGTCGGCAAGTCGCTGCTGTTTTCGCCGCTGGTCGGCTTCCTGCTATCCGGGCTGCTGCTGCTCGTGCTGAAAGCGCTGGTGCGCGTGCCCGAACTGTACGCGGAGCCGAAGGGCAACGAACCGCCGCCGTTCTGGATTCGCGGCCTGCTGATCCTGACCTGCACCGGCGTATCGTTCGCGCACGGCTCGAACGACGGCCAGAAAGGCATGGGCCTGATCATGCTGATCCTGATCGGCACAGTGCCGACCGCCTACGCGCTGAACAAGGCCGTCACGCCGGCCCAGACACAGACCTTCCTCGCGGTGTCGCAGCAGGCCTCCGGCGTGATCGCCCGATACGTGCCGGCCGGCGCGCCGCCGTCGGTGGCGCCGCGCAGCGACGTCGAGCGCTACGTGCAGACCCATCAGCTGCAGGCCACCACGCTGCCGGCGCTGGAGCAGCTGACGCAACGCATCGGCGCGCAGGTCGGTTCGTCCGGTTCGATGGCCGATGTGCCGCAAGACAAGGTCAACAACGTGCGTAACGACATGTACATCGCGTCGGAAGCGATCCGGTTGATGGAAAAGGCCAACAACCCGGCCTTTTCCACCGACGACAGGAAGGCGATCGACAACTTCAAGAAACAGATGGACAACGCAACCAAATTCATCCCGACGTGGGTGAAGGTGGCGGTGGCGATCGCGCTGGGCCTCGGCACGATGGTCGGTTGGAAGCGCATCGTCGTGACGGTCGGCGAAAAGATCGGCAAGCAGCACCTGACCTATGGCCAGGGCGCATCCGCGGAAGTGGTCGCGATGCTGACGATCGGCGCCGCGGACGCTTACGGTCTGCCGGTTTCGACCACGCACGTGCTGTCTTCCGGCGTGGCCGGCACGATGGCAGCGAACGGTTCGGGTCTGCAATGGGGCACCGTGCGCAGCCTCGTGCTCGCATGGGTGCTGACGCTGCCGGCTTCGATCGCGCTGGCGGCAGGCCTGTACTGGCTGTTCCGCACGATGTCCTGACGTGTCGCAGCGAAGGCGGGCCGACTGCTGGTGTTCTGGCAGGCGGCCGCAAGCAGGCTGCAACCACGCGTCAAAACCCGGCTACAAAAAAACCGCGGCGGAGACTGGATCTCCGCCGCGGTTTTTTATTTGCCCCGCGGCGCCGCGCGCCGCGTCGCTACGTTCAATACACGTCCGGCACGATCATCTGTTGCGGCACCGGTTGACGGATATAGTCCGGATGATGCACACGCTCGGGCAGCGTGATCGGCTCGTGATCCACTTCGTTGTAAGGCACCTGGCTCAGCAGATGGTGGATGCAGTTCAGGCGCGCGCGTTTTTTGTCGACCGCCTGCACGACCCACCACGGTGCTTCCGGAATATGCGAGCGCTGCAGCATCACTTCCTTGGCCTGCGTATACGCCTCCCAGCGGCGCCGGCTCTCGAGGTCCATCGGACTCAGCTTCCACTGCTTGAGCGGATCGTGAATGCGCGCCTGGAAGCGGATTTCCTGCTCTTCGTCAGTGATCGAAAACCAGTACTTGATGATCTGGATGCCGCTGCGCACCAGCATCTTTTCGAACTCGGGCACCGAGCGGAAAAACTCTTCGTATTCGTCGTCGTTGCAAAAGCCCATCACGCGTTCGACGCCGGCACGGTTGTACCAGCTGCGATCGAACAGCACCATCTCGCCGCCGGCCGGCAGATGGCTCACGTAGCGCTGAAAATACCATTGCGTGCGTTCGCGGTTATTCGGCGCCGGCAGTGCGGCCACGCGGCATACGCGCGGATTCAGGCGCTGCGTGATGCGCTTGATCGCGCCGCCCTTACCCGCCGCATCGCGGCCTTCGAAAATCACCACGACGCGATGGCCGGTCTGCACGATCCAGTCTTGCAGCTTGACGAGTTCACCCTGCAGCCGGAACAGCTCGCGGAAGTACAGCTTGCGCTGGCTGCGCGCTTCCTGCGACAACGCATCCGAACCGTCGAGGAGGCGGTCGTCGACCTCCATTTCCAGTTCCTCGTCGTACGCGTCGATCAGATCTTCCTCGAAACGCTTCTGGCGCGCGGCGAGCGACATTGCCTCGGTCTCACGGTCAAATTCGTTCATCGCGATTCTCCACGGTTAGGCGCTGCGCACCCGAACGGCAACGCCGAAAGATCGATTATCGAAGCGCGAAATGTCAACTTTGTTACTCGCATTTCAATCCGGCGACACCGCGGGGCAGCGCATTTACGCGAGTTTACCGCAGCGCCGCGTGCGGACCGCGCAAAGCGGTCCGCACGCGCATGCGTTACTGGATCACCCGCGTGACGCCGCGGCCGCGCGGATCCGACATCGGCTCAGGCGTCTCGCCGTTGATCTTGATCGCCTGAATGTCGCCGTTGAAGTTCTGCCCCTGCAACACGTAGCCTTTCGCTTCCAGCTCTTTGGCCCGTTCACCGTTGATCGGGAAGTACGGCTCGTAGAAGATCGTGTTCGGCGGCAGCAGCTGGTGATGGAAACGCATCGCGGACACCGCGTCCTTCAGCGGCATATTGAAGTCGTACACGTTGTTGATCACCTGGAAGATCGACGTGAAGATGCGCGAGCCGCCCGGCGTGCCGATCACCAGCGACACCTTGCCGTCTTTGGTCAGGATGGTGGGCGTCATCGACGAAAGCGGCCGCTTCTTCGGCGCGATCGCGTTCGCGTCGCTGCCGACCACACCGAACATGTTCGGCACGCCCGGCTTCGCTGCGAAGTCATCCATCTCGTCGTTCAGCAAGATGCCCGTGCCCTGCGCCACCACACCCGAGCCGAAATAGCCGTTGAGCGTGTATGTGTTCGACACCGCATTGCCCCATTTGTCGACCACCGAGAAATGCGTGGTTTCCGCTTTCTCCGGCATCGACGTGCCAAGGCCCGGCTGCACGCTCTTCGTATCGGAAGGCGTATCCGGATTGACCTCGGCGGCGCGTTTGGCGAGATACGGATCGTCGATCAGCTGTGCGACCGGCACCTTGTAGAAATCGGGATCGCCGAGATATTGCGCGCGGTCCGCGAACACGCGCTTTTCGATCTCCGAGATCAGGTGAATGTATTGCACCGAGTTCAGATCGACATTGTTGAAATTGGACTTCAGGTCCGCTTTCATCTTCAGCAACTGTACGAGGCCGACGCCGCCCGAGCTCGGCGGCGGCGCAGTGATCACGTGATAGCCGTTCCAGTTCGCCTCGACCGGCTGGCGCCACACCGCCTTGTACTCCTGCAGATCGCGCTTCGTGATCGGGCCATGGCCGCGCATCGAAGCGGCGATCAGATCGGCGGTCTTGCCGTTGTAGAACTCTTTCGCGCCGTTGCTGGCAATGCGCGTCAGCACCGCGGCCAGGTCCGGCTGTTTGAAGGTCTCGCCTTCCTTCATGCTGCCGAAGTAAGTGTCGAAATTGGTCTTGCCGGAAAATTCCTTCGCAGCATTGTCGCGACGCTGCTGCAGTTGCTCGTCGACGACGAAGCCGTCGCGCGCATATTTGATCGCCGGCTGCAGCACCTGCTTCCACGACAGCTTGCCGAAGCGCCGCTGCGCTTCCCACATGCCCGCCACCGTGCCCGGCACACCGACCGCGTAGTAGCCGACCAGGCTCTTGCCCTTGATCACGTTGCCCTGTTCGTCGAGATATATCGTGCGGGTCGCCGCGAGCGGCGCACGCTCGCGATAGTCGATGAAATACGGCTTGCCGTTCACGTACAGCGTCATAAAGCCGCCGCCGCCGATATTACCCGCCTCCGGATAGGTAACCGCCAGCGTGAAGGCAATCGCTACCGCGGCATCGACTGCATTGCCGCCCTGCCTGAAGATCTGTTCCGCCGCGTCGGCGCTGTATTTGTCGGCCACTGCGATTGCCGACGCGTCGAGCACGACCTGCTGTTTCGCCGGCCCCTTCGCATAGGCCGGAGTGGATTCGATAAAACCGCTCGAAAACGACACGAGCCCGGCAAGTGCCAGGCCCGTGATGGAGAGTTTCGCTTTATTGTTCGCCTTCATTGGCTGTCCCCCATGACAGGTTTACGTGATTCACGAAAAGACTGTCATGGGCTTATAACATGCCAATGCGCCGCTGCGAACCCCGCCACATGTGTTTGTTACGCATGCGGCGCCGCGGCGTGACGCCGGCCGGCGCTTACGCGGCAGTTTTCGTCAGCACCTGCGAGGCCACTTCGTCGACGGCAGCCTTCGTGATGCGCACGATCTCGTCGACGTCGGCGCGGGTCGTCACGAACGGCGGAGCAAAGCCGAGAATATCGCCGTGCGGCATCGCACGCGCGATCAGGCCACGCTGCAACGCAGCTGCGGAGACCCGCGGGCCCACCTTCAGCGCAGCCTCGAACGGCCGGCGCTCGTCCCTGTCGGCCATGAATTCGAGCGCGGCAAGCAGCCCCACGCCGCGCACTTCGCCGACCAGCGGATGCGCATCGAATGCCTGATGCATCTGTTCGAGCAGATACGCGCCGCTATCGGCAGCCTGCTGCGTCAGGTTCTCGCGCTCGAGAATGTCGAGGTTGGCGAGCGCCGCGGCCGCGCACAGCGGATGCCCCGAATAGGTCCAGCCGTGGCCCATCGGGCCCAGTTCCTGCGACGCACGATCGATCACGTCCCACACCTTGTCGCTGACGATCACGCCCGACAGCGGTGCATACGCGCTCGTCATGCCCTTCGCGATCGTGATCAGGTCCGGCTCGATGCCATAGTGCTGCGCGCCCATCTTCGAGCCGAGCCGGCCGAAGCCGCACACCACTTCGTCGCTGATCAGCAGGATGTCGTGCTGTTTCAGCACTTTCTGGATCGCGGGCCAGTAGCCGGCCGGCGGCGGCAAAATGCCGCCGGTGCCCATCACCGGTTCGCCGATAAATGCGGCGATCGTGTCCGCGCCTTCGCGTGCGATCAGCTGTTCGAGCTCTTCGACGCAATAGTTGACGAACTGCGCTTCATTCATACCGGCCGGCGCCTGGCGATACCAGTGCGGACACACAGTATGCTTGACGCGCTCGACCGGCAGGTCGAAGCACTGATGGAAACCCGGCAAGCCGGTCAGACTGCCGGTGACGATGCCCGAACCGTGATAGCCGCGCTGCCGCGAGATGATCTTCTTCTTGTTGGGTCGGCCCTTTACGTTGTTGTAGTACCAGACGAGCTTGATCTGCGTTTCGTTCGCATCCGATCCCGACAGACCGTAATAGACCTTCTTCATGCCGGCCGGTGCCCAGCTGATGATGCGCGACGACAGTTCGATGATCGCGTCGCTCGAATGGCCAACGTACGTGTGATAGTAAGCAAGCTGCTTGGCCTGCTTGTAGATCGCTTCCGCCACTTCGGTGCGGCCATAGCCGATATTCACGCAATACAGGCCGGCAAATGCGTCGATATACGACTTGCCCTGATGGTCTTCGATGCGGATGCCTTTGGCGCCGGTCACGATGCGGCCGGGCAGCGCGCCGCTCGCATGGTCGTGCGCATGCGTCGATGGGTGCATGAAGTGCGCGCGGTCGGCGGCTAGCAGTTGCTCGATCGGTTGGGTCATGATGTGCTCCTTCGTTGAATCTGTCAGATGATGTGGGGGTTCACGCAGCCATCGAGCGCGCTGCGGTATCGCGATCTGTCGTGACCGGCAAGCCGAGCTGGCCGAGGCAGAAGTAGCGCGTATCGACGAACGGCTCGAAGCCCTCGAGGCCGCCTTCGCGGCCAAGCCCCGACGCCTTGATGCCGCCGAACGGAATCGGCGCGCCAGTGAATTTCGCGCCGTTGACGGACACCATCGCGAATTCGAGCCGGCGCAGCAGCTCGAACACGGTGTTCAGATCGGTTGCGCACACATACGCTGCGAGTCCGTATTCGGTGTCGTTCGCGCGTTCGAGCGCTTCGTCGAGCGTATCGAACGGTGCGACCGCGGAGATCGGCGCGAAGTTTTCCTCGTCGTAGACGCGCATGCCGGGCGTGGCATCCGCGATCACGGTAGGCTCGAAGAACCAGCCGCCGCGCGCATGCGGCGCACCGCCCACGGTAATGCGCGCACCCTTCGCGCGCGCATCGGCCACCCGTGCGGCGGTCGCATCGAAGGCGGCCTGGTGCATCAGCGGGCCGACCTCGACGCCCGCTTCGAATGCGCTACCCACGCGCAGCTCACGCACCGCTTGCGTATAGCGTTCGACGAATCCTTCGTACAACGGCCGCGCCACCAGCATGCGGTTCGCTGCGCAACAGTCTTGCCCGGAAGTCTGAAATTTCGCGGCCACCGCGACGCGCACGGCCTGTTCGAGATCGGCATCCGCGGTGACGATGAACGGCGCGTTGCCGCCCAGTTCCAGCGCCGTTTTCTTGATGCCGGCCTGTGCGACCGCCTGCATCACGAGGCCGCCGACGCGCGTCGAACCGGTAAAGCTGACGCTGCGCACACGGGTATCGCGCACCAGCGTTTCCATGGCCATTTGCGGTTCGCCCAATACGACGTTGAACACGCCCGGCGGAAAGCCCGCTTCTTCGGCGAGCTGCGCAAGCGCGAGCGCGGAAAACGGCGTTTCGTGCGCCGGTTTGATCACGACAGTACAGCCGGCTGCCAGCGCGGCCGCGGCCTTGCGCGTAATCATGGCGTGCGGAAAATTCCACGGCGTAATCAGTGCGGCGACGCCGACTGGCTCGAGCATCGTGCCCAGGTGCGCGCCGTCGATATGCGTCGGAATGGTGCGGCCGTTCAGGCGTTTTCCTTCATGGGCGAACCATTCGATAAAGCTCGCGCCGTAAGCGATTTCGCCGCGCGCTTCGGCAAGCGGCTTGCCTTGCTCGAGCGACAGGATCCCCGCGAGATCGTGTTGATGGCGCAGCACCAGTTCGTGCCAGCGCAGCAACAGCGCTGCGCGCCTCGCGACCGGCGTGTAGCGCCACGTCGCAAACGCGCGATGCGCGGCCGCCACTGCCTGTTCGATCTGCGGCGCTTCGAGCATCGGCACGTGACCGATCACTTCCTGGTCCGCGGGATTCTGCACCGCGACGGTGGATGCGCTGTCGCTATGCACCCAGCGTCCATCGACATAGCACAGCGATTTGAAAAGAACCGGATGACCCAGCAGCATGATTGCCTCCTTGATGTTCAGCCTCTACTGCTACTGTACGTGCGGCCGGCATGCGATTTTTTTGGTTCGGCGGCGGCTGCGCGGCGGTTTTTTCTGTAATGTGCGGCTGTTGTTGCGGTTTTTGCGGCGGTGTTGCGGTGGCGTTGCGGCGTGCCCGTTGCGGCGTGTTTAAGCGTCGTCGGCCGCTGCGCTGTCGGCCCAGTCCGGCAGGCCTTGCGGCATGCTCTTGACAGTTTTGGTCACGATGTACGTGAAATAGCGTTCGATGCCGAGCTCGTCGGTTAGCAGCGAATCGATAAAGCGCTGATAGTGATCGATATCGCGCGACATCACGTGCATCACGTAGTCGACGCCGCCGCCGGTCGCATGACATTGCACGACCTCGGGCGCGGCCGCGATCCGTTCTTCGAAACGGCGCATGTCGTGTGCGGTGTGCCGCGCGAGCGTCACTTCGACGATGATGCGGCTGCCCTTGAACGCGCGCAGCCAGTCGACGTCGGCACGATAGCCGCGAATCAGGCCACACTCCTCGAGACGCCGCACACGCTCCCATGCCGGCGACACCGACAGGTTCACCTCCTCGGCCAGACGCGACTTCGTGATGCGGCCATCCTGCGCAAGAATGCGCAGGATGGCGAGGTCGTAGCGGTCGAGTTTCATCGCT
>DATLOW010000500.1:0-3901 GCA_035536055.1 Paraburkholderia sp.
CTCGCGCAGGCGGCGAAGCTGGTGTCGAGCAATCCGCAACTGGCGGCCGACATTTACATTCGTGTCAATGATTCGAAGCTCGATCGCGCGCTGCTGCTGAAGATCCTGCAGGACCCGCAGGTGCAGTTCAAGACCGCGCCGCAGAATACGCTGGCCCTTGCGCAGTTCATGCACCGGATCGGCGCGATCCGCAATGCGCCGGCCACGTGGCGCGACTACTTCTTCGACGATCCCGCTACGGCCGGCGGCAGCTGAGCGCGCCGGCGCCGGCCGCATGTCGCAGCGCCCGCGCGGCAACCGGCAGACATGGGGCATGCATGCGGCAGCGCTGCTAGAGCAGCGCAAATCGCGCTTATGCAGCGGCGTGTTTTGATTATGCCGATTCGTTGGTTGGGGATCGCGGCGCCTGCCCGTATGGTGTCGTTTTTCTCTGCAGGATGATCGAACGTGACCGTCAGCACTCCCCACACCTGGAGCGAGCCGGATACGCTGCGTAGCGCAAATGCCGCCGCAGCGGCACACGGCACGCCGCGCGTGCAGCTTGCGCATCCGCTGCGCAGCGCGCCGCCGGACCCGCAGCGCGATCTCGCGCAGCAGACCAGCGAGCGGCTGCTCGCAGTCGATCGCGTCAGCCTCGAATATCGCAGCAAGGACCGCGTGGTGCGCGCTACGCACCAGGTCAGCTTCGACGTATACGGCGCCGACCGCTTCGTGCTGCTCGGCCCGTCGGGCTGCGGCAAGTCGACCTTGCTGAAGGCGGTTGCCGGCTTCATCGAGCCGGTGAGCGGCTCGATCGCGGTGGATGGCGAACGGGTGCGCGGCCCCGGTCCGGACCGCGTGGTGGTGTTTCAGGAGTTCGACCAGCTGCCGCCGTGGAAGACGGTGGTCGAGAACGTCGCGTTTCCGTTGCGCGTGGCCAATCGCGTGCCCCGTGCCGAGGCGCGCGAACGCGCGCTGCACTATCTGGACAAGGTCGGCCTTGCCGCATTCGCCGACGCGTATCCGCATACGCTGTCCGGCGGCATGAAGCAGCGCGTCGCGATTGCGCGCGCACTCGCGATGCAGCCGCGCGTGCTGCTGATGGACGAACCGTTCGCCGCGCTCGACGCGCTGACGCGCCGCAAGATGCAGGAAGAACTGCTGCAGCTGTGGGACGAAGTGCGCTTCACGCTGCTGTTCGTTACGCACTCGATCGAAGAGGCGCTGATCGTCGGCAATCGCATTCTGCTGCTGTCGCCGCATCCGGGCCGGGTGCGCGCCGAGTTGAACAGCCATCAGTATTCGCAGCACAGCATCGGTAGCAGCGATTTTCAGCAGAGCGTCGCGCGCATTCACCGGCTGCTGTTCGAAACGCCTGCCGAAGCCACTCCGCTTGCACAGGAGGCCAGCCGATGAGCACGCCCAACTCCGTGTCGCTGCCGGTGCCGCCGGTTCGCGCCGAATACGAAGTGCCGCTGACGGCGCCCGACGCGCAGCATGAAGAAGGCCAGCGTCTGTCGCCCGCGCGGCGCGTGTTGCAGGCCAGCTGGTTTTATCGCGCGGTGATCGCGCTGGCGCTGATCGCGGTGTGGGAAATCACTGCGCGCGTGGTCGCCAACGATCTGCTGCTGCCGACCTTCGGCGCGACGCTGCAGGCCTTCGTGCAAGGCGTGCTGTCCGGCGAACTGCTGACCAAGACGGCGATCTCGATGTCGGTGCTGCTGCGCGGCTATGCGCTTGGCGTGCTGCTCGCCTTCGCGCTGACGTCGCTGGCGGTGTCCACGCGGCCCGGCCGCGAACTGCTGTCGATGCTGACCGCGATGTTCAATCCGCTGCCTTCGATCGCGCTGTTGCCGCTCGCGCTGCTGTGGTTCGGCCTCGGCACCGGCAGCCTGCTGTTCGTGCTGGTGCATGCGGTGTTGTGGCCGCTCGCGCTCAGCATGTACACCGGCTTTCTCGGCGTGCCGGCCACGCTGAAAATGGCCGGTCGCAACTATGGTTTGCACGGCCTGCGGCATGTGCTGCTGATCCTCGTGCCGGCCGCGCTGCCGTCGATCGTCGCGGGTCTGCGGGTCGGCTGGGCCTTTGCATGGCGCACGCTGATCGCAGCCGAACTGGTGTTCGGCGCGAGCGCCGGGCAGGGCGGTCTCGGCTGGTACATCTTCCAGAACCGCAATGAGCTGTATACCGACCGCGTATTTGCCGGGCTCGCTGCGGTCATCATCATCGGGCTGCTGATCGAGCATCTGGTGTTCGATACGCTCGAACGTGTGACGGTGCGACGCTGGGGCGTGCAGCACTGAGCACGAAAAAAAGCCCCGGTATCCGGCGATACCGGGGCTAATCCCATGTCCAAGGACTGACACAGAGGAGACGGATTCATTGTAGGGTCCGTCCGCCGTGCGGCAAACCAATGCATTCGTATATGGATATCTGCGCGCGTTGACGCGGCGCGTGGCCGCTTGCTGTCAGAAGTTGTGCATCATGCCGAGGTACGCGCCGGTCTGCGATTCGCCGGCGAGCGGGCTCGTATTGGGCTGCGCATCGCGCGGCGTCGCGAACACCGAAAACGTCGAGTCCTTGCTATTGCGCACGTACGCCACGGTGCCGTACAGAAAGGTGCGCTTGCTCAGGTTGTAAGTCGCGCCGAGCGCATACAACGTGGCATGGCCGGCCGGATCGTGCGACGCGTCGCCAGCGCCGTCGCCGACGTGAATGTAGAACGCCGAGCCCGTCACCGCCCATTGCGGATTGGCCTGCCAGGTGGCGCCGAGCCAGTAGTGATCCGCGCTGTCGGCAAGACCCGCGGGCGTATCCGGTGCCGCGTAGTGGGTCCACGCGCCCTGAATCTTCACCTGATGAACGGTCACGTTGGCGCCGAGAAAATACTCGCGCGAACTGTCGAAGATATTCGCCATGCGGCCGTTCACGTCGCGTAGTTCGTCATAGATGCCGCGCAGCTGGACGACCGGCGAAGACCACGTCAGCATCACGCCGTCGGAGCGGCCGAACTCGCCCGGCGCGCCGCGATTGAAACCGTCGGTCGTATTGCCGAAGGCGAATTGCCCCTGCACGTCGAAGCCGCCGATTACCGGGCTGTGATATTCGACGTTGTTGCTGGTCTGCTGCCAGTTGCGGCCGCGCACCAGCGACGCCGACGATACCGCCTGCTGCACGAACGGGTCGTAGGCCCACACGCCGTCGCTGTCGATAAACAGATTGCGGCCGGCCTGCAGTTGCCCGAACGTGTCGTCCCTCAGGCCGACGTAGGCGCGCCGCGACCATAAGCGGCCGCCGCCGGTGGTGCCGTTCATGATCTGCAGCGCGGTCTCCAGATCGAATAGCGCGGCGAGGCCGCCACCCAGATCTTCGATGCCGCGAAAGCCGAGCATGCTGGTGCCCCAGTCGCCGCCTTCCGCGCTCCAGCGCTGCTGGTTCGCGCCGTTCGGCGTGACGATGTGATTCAGATATTCGATGCCGCCATCGACGCGCCCATAGATCGCCACGCTGGTCTGTGCGTGCAGCGGCGCGCCTGCCGCGAAGCCGATCGACAGCAGCGCGGCGCCGCGCAACGCGCGGCCATGGCGCACACCGCGACGCCGGCCGACGCGGCGCGCGGTGTGCTGCAACGGCTCTGCTGCGGATTGGTCATTTCGGATTGGGTAGAGCGTATGCAATGACGTAGTCTCCTGGTTTTGTGCCGAACGAGCCGTGTCCGCCGGCTGCGATTACGACGTATTGTTTGCCGTTTTCTTCGTAGGTCATCGGCGTGGCCTGGCCGCCGGCCGGCAGCCGCGCGCGCCACAACTCGTTGCCGCTATCGGTGCTGAATGCGCGCAGATAGTTGTCCGCAGTCGCCGCGACGAAAAACACGTGCCCCGCGGTCGTGATCGGTCCGCCGAGCATCGGCATGCCCATGCGG
>DATLOW010000501.1:0-26699 GCA_035536055.1 Paraburkholderia sp.
CGGCCGATGGCGCGCCAGGTGCTGCCGGCGCCGACCGGCGCCGTGCTGCTGCCCGACGTGCCGAACTGGTCGTGGCACGAATACGGCATGCGGGTGGGCTTCTGGCGCTTCAAGAAGCTGTACGACCTGCTCGGCATCCGCCCGACGCTGTCGATCAACGCGCGCGTGTGCGTCGACTACCCGCGCGTGGCGGCGGCCTGCCGCGACGCCGGCTGGGAGTTTATGGGGCATGCGTTCGAACAGATGCCGATCCACAAGGTGGAAGACCAGAAGTCGATGATCGAGCGCAGCATGGACGTGCTCGAGAAGTTCGTCGGCAAGCGGCCGGTGGGCTGGCTCGGTCCGGGCCTGACGCAGACGCTCGAGACGCCTGAACTGCTGGCGGGCGCGGGCGTCAGGTACATCGGCGACTGGGTCTACGACGACGAACCCACCACGATCGCCACCGGCAACGGCCCGCTGGTGACGCTGCCGTACACGATGGAAAACAACGACATCACGATGATGATGGTGCAGCATCACGAAGCGGCGTACTGGACGCAGAAGTGCATCGACACCTTCGACCGCTACTACCAGGAAGGCGCCGAGCGGCCGAAGATCATGGCGATGGCGATCCATCCGTACATCAGCGGGCAGCCGTTCCGTATCGGGTATCTGGAAAAGGTCTACGAGCACATCAACCGGCATGCGGGCGTGCTGCACTGGAACGGCGAGCAGATTCTCGAGTGGTATCGTGGCCAGCAGCGCGTCGCCGGCGCCAGCCCGGAAACAGACAACGGAGCCGCGCGCTGATGCTGGCCACCGTCCAGTTGCTCAACGGGCTGACCTTCGCGGCGCTGCTGTTCCTCGTCGCGAGCGGCTTTACGCTGGTGTTCGGGCTGATGCGCATCGTCAATCTCGCGCACGGTGCGATGTATCTGGTCGGCGGCTATACGGCGTATTCGGTCGCCACGGCCACCTCCAGTCTGCTCGCCGGCATCGTCGCGGCGGCGGCGCTGGTGGCGCTGCTCGGCCTCGTCGAGCAGGCGCTGCTGCGTTTCGTGGCCGGGCATGAGCTGCGCCAGGTGCTGCTGACGCTCGGCCTCGGGTTGATCATCAACGATGCGGCGCTGGTGATCTTCGGCGGCGATACGCTGAACGTGCCGATTCCCGACTGGCTGCAGGGCCCGCTGCAGGTGGGCGGTCTTTACTACCCGCGCTATCGGCTGTTCGTGCTTGGCGTCGGCGTGCTGGTCTTCGTGCTGCTGTGGCTGACGGTCAATCGCACGCGCCTCGGTGCGTTGATCCGCGCGGGCGTCGACGATGCCGAGACCGTGCAGGCGATGGGCATCAACATCCGCGTCGTGTTCGTCGCGACCTTCCTGCTCGGCATGGCGCTCGCCGGCATTGCGGGGGCGCTCGGCGGCGCGTTTCTGTCACTGTATCCGACTGCCGATTCGGAAATTCTCGTGTACAGCCTTGCCGTGGTGATCATCGGCGGACGCGGCTCGCTGGTCGGCGCGGCGCTCGGCAGCCTCGCCGTCGCGTTGCTGTCGACCTTCGGACAGGTGTGGTTTCCCGAGCTGTCGTACTTCGTGATCTTCGGGCCGATGGCGCTGCTGCTCGCATTTCGGCCGCATGGCCTGTTCGGACGCACCGCATGAACAACCTTCGGAAGACCTCGCGCAAGGCCGTCGCGACGGCCGCGCTCGCCGCGGTGCTGCTCGCGCTGGTGCCGCTCGTCGCGCCCGGCTATCGCACGGGGCTCGTCACGCAGATGCTGATCTATGCGTTGCTCGCGATGTCGATCGACATCATGGCCGGCTATGCGGGCCGCACGTCGCTGTGTCACGGCGCGATCTTCGGCACCGCCACCTACGTGGTGATGTACGTCGTCACCGTGGCGGGCGGCAGCGTATGGGCCGGCTGTGCGCTGGGCGTGGCCGCCGCGATGGCGGTGTCGCTGATCGTCGGTCTGCTTGCGGTGCGCACCAGCGGCGTGTACTTCCTGCTGCTGACGCTTGCGCTCGGCATGGTGGTGTGGGGCGTCTGCGTGCGCTGGACGTCGGTGACCGGCGCGGAGAACGGCTTGCGCGGCAACGTGCGGCCCGACTGGCTGGCGGATCCGTCGCGCTTCTTCTACTTCGTGCTGGTGCTCGCCGGGCTGCTGATGTTCGCGATGTGGCGCTTCGTCGGCTCGCCGTTCGGCATGTCGCTCGCCGGCATTCGCGAAAGCGAGTCGCGCATGCGCAGTCTGGGCTACGACACGAGCCGCCATCTGCTGATCGGCTTTGTGTTTTCCGGTTTCGTGGCCGGGGTCGCGGGCGCCTTGTATGCGCTTTTCAACAGCTTCGTCAGCCCGTCGACGGTCGCTCTGACGCAGTCGGTGATGGGCCTGCTGATGGCGATTCTCGGCGGTATCGGCACGCTTGCCGGCGGCATCGTCGGCTCGGCGCTGATCGTGGTGCTGCAGAACGTGGTGAGCTCGTACACGGAACGCTGGTCGATGGTGCTCGGCCTGCTGTTCGTGCTTGTGATGATCTTCGCGCCCGAGGGGCTGCTGGGCAGCCTGCGCAGCCGTTCGGGCAAGCGCGCGGCGCGGCTCGCACGCGCGGCGGGCAAAGCGGGGCAGGTCTAGAACCATGCCGTCGAAAATATCAAATCGTGGGGAATCAGCAATGGATCGTCGCAGCTTCGTCAAAACTTCGGCTGCCGCATTCGGCGGGCTCATGCTGTCGACGCATGCGCTAGAGGCGCTCGCGCAAAGCACGGGGCCGGTCAAGATCGGCCTGCTGGCGCCGCTGACCGGCGTGGTCGCGGCCGGCGGCAAGGAGATCGTCGAGGGCTTCAACCTTTACTGGACGCAGGTCGGCGGCAAGGTGGCCGGCCGCGAGATTCACGTGCTGGTGGAGGACGACGGCTCGAATCCCGACATCGCGTTGCAGAAAGCCCGCAAGCTGGTCGAACAGCAGGGCGTGGTGTTTCTGATCGGCGACCTGCTCGCCAATACCGGGCTGGCCGTGGCCGAATATGCGAAGAGCAACGGCGTGCCGTACTTCATGCCGGTGGTCGCCGCCGACGACCTGACACAACGCGCCCGCGTGCCCAACGTGCTGCGCGTGGCCGGCTATACGGCAAGCCAGATGTCGCGGCCGCTCGCGGACTGGGCGTATCGCAAGAAGAATCTGCGCAAGATCGTCACGGTGTCGCAGGATTACACGTTCGGCTACGAGCAGTGCGGCGGCTTTGCGCAGGTGTTTACCGGCCTCGGCGGCAAGATTGCCGGGCAGTTCTGGAACCCGCTGAACACGCAGGACTTTAGCCCCTACATCGCGCAGATCCAGAGCGCCGCGCCCGATGCGGTGTTCGCGATGCAAACCGGCGCCGATGCCAATCGCTTTATCCAGCAATGGGCAAGCTTCGGCATGAAGGGCAAGATTCCGTTGATGGGCGCACAGAACTTCACCGACCAGTCGGTGATCCGCACGCTGGGCCCCGAGGTGGACGGCATCGTGTCGTCGGCGCACTTCGCCGAAGGCAATCCGATCCCGGCGACGCAGAAGTTCGTCGACGCGTATCAGGCCGCGTACAAGAAGCTGCCGTCGCTGTACGGCTTCTCGTTCTACTCGGCGGCGATGTGGCTCGCCCAGGCGATGCAGGCGGTGAACGGCCAGGTGGAAGACCGGCAGAAGTTTCTCGCCGCGGTGCGCGAGGTCACGCTGACGAACTCGCCGCTGGGTCGCCCGGTGCATCTGGACGCGTACGGCAATCCCGTCTACGACGTCTATATCCGTCAGGTCGAGAAGCGGCCCGGCGGCGGCTACTGGAACGTGCCGCTCGAAACCTATCCGCAGGTGTCGCAGTTCTGGACCTACAAGCCGGACGACTATCTGAAGCAGCCTTCGTATTCGCGGGCTTTCCAGGGCGTCAAGAAGGCCTAGTGCCGGCTCTTGGCGAAACAGGCTGGCGATGAACTCCACACTTCTCGAACTTGCTCAGGTCGGCATCCACTTCGGCGCGCTGAAGGCGGTCGATGGCGTCGACCTGACCATCGCGCCCGGCGAGCGCTGCGCCATTCTCGGCCCGAACGGCGCCGGCAAGACCACGCTGTTCAACGCGATCACCGGCATGATCCCGGCCTCGTGCGGACGGGTGGCGCTGGCCGGCGCCGATATCACGCGCATGGCGCCGAACCTGCGCGCGGCGCGCGGCATTGCGCGGACCTTTCAGATCACCAACCTGTTCTTCGGGCTTTCGGTGGAAGACAACCTGCTGCTGGCCGCGCGCGGGCTCGGCCGCACGAAGTTTTCGTTGTTCGGCGCGGGGCGCGCACGCGATGACGAGCGCCAGCGGGTCGCCGATGCGCTCGACAAGTGCCATCTGCACCAGCGCCGCAGCCAGCTTGTAAAGGAGCTGTCATATGGCGAGCAACGCCAGCTCGAACTGGCGATGTCGCTGACCAGCGCGCCGCGCCTGCTGCTGCTCGACGAACCGGCGGCAGGTCTGTCGCCCGCCGAGCGGGTGGTGATGGCCGACGTGATTCGCGGCTTGCCGCGGACCTTGTCGGTGATCCTGATCGAACACGATATCGACCTCGCGCTCGGTCTGGTCGATCGCGTGGTCTGCATGTACCAGGGACGGGTGCTGGTGGAAGGCACGCCCGCTGAAATCCGGCGCAACCCGCAGGTGCAGGAAATCTATCTGGGGAGGCCGCGACATGCTTGAGATCAGCAATGTCAGCGCTGCATACGGCGAGGCGGCCGTGCTCGACGGCGTCACGATGCAGGTGGCCGAGGGCGAAATCGTCGCGCTGCTCGGCCGCAACGGCATGGGCAAGACCTCGCTGGTGCGCTCGGTGATGGGGCTCGGCTCGCCGCGCGTGACTGCCGGCTCGGTGCGCCTCGACGGCGCCGAACTGCGCGGCCTGCCGTCGCACCAGATCGCGGCGCGCCGGATCGGCTACGTGCCACAGGGGCGCCGGCTGTTTCCGTCGCTGACCGTGCTCGAACATCTGCAGATGCTCGAGCGCAAACGCCCAGGCGCATGGACCGTGCAGCAGGTGCTCGACGCGTTTCCGCGCCTCGGCGAGCGGCGCGCCAATCGCGGCAACCAGTTGTCGGGCGGCGAGCGGCAGCTGCTCGCAATCGGCCGCGCGCTGATGACCGGGCCGCGCATCCTGCTGATGGACGAGCCGACGGAAGGGCTCGCGCCGGTCACCGTCGGCCAGGTGGAGGAGATTCTCGGCCGCCTGCGCGCGCATGGCCTCGGCATCCTGCTGGTCGAGCAGAACCTGTACAGCGCGCTGTCGCTGGCCGACCGCGTCTATCTGTTCGAGACCGGGCGCGTGGTCTGGCAAGGCAAGCCTGCCGAGCTGCAGGCGAGCGAAGCGACCTTGCACCGCTATCTGGGTATTCATTGACGTTCGCGGCGCGTGCCGCTTCTATCGGAACTCTTTCATGTTTCACACCTGTACCCCGGGCCGCCACGTGCCCGGCTGCCAGCATCAGAAGAACGGCGACGCGACGCTGGCGCGCAGCAAGCGCGGTCGTGCGCTGCGCATCGACATTCATTGCCACTATCACAACGTGGAGGTGGCCGCCCAGGTCGCGCCGCTCAAGCCGCACGAGAAAGAGCCGGCGATCGTGTTCGCCAATGCGTTGAGCCGCGAGATCAACCAGCGCCAGATGCAGGAGCGCGGCGGCAAGCTGTCCGGTGTCGACGAGCGTCTGCAGGATATGGACCGGATGGGCATCGATATGCAGGCGGTATCGCCGTCGCCGGGACAGTACTACTACTGGGCCGAGCCGGGCCTCGGACGCGACCTGTCGCGCGCGCAGAACGATCGCATCGCGGAACTCGTCGCGCAGCACCCCGAGCGTTTCGTCGGGCTCGGCACCGTGCCGCTGCAGGACGCGAAGATGGCCACCGCCGAACTGGTGCGTTGTGTGAACCGGCTCGGCATGCGCGGTGTGGAGATCAACACCAACGTCAACGGCATCGATCTGGCCGACCGGCGTCTTGGGCTCGAGCGCTTTTTTGCCAAGGCGCAGGAACTCGACGTGGTGCTGTTTGTCCATCCGCTCGGCTTCGATCGCGGCGAGCGCATGGTGGACCACTACTTCAACAACGTGATCGGCAATCCGCTCGAATCGACGCTGGCGGTCAGCCATCTGATCTTCGGCGGCGTGCTGGATCGCTATCCGGGCCTGAAGTTCTGCGTCGCGCATGCGGGCGGTTATCTGCCGCACTATCCGGCGCGCATGGACCATGCATGGAAGGCGCGTGCCGATGCGCGCGTGCTGGTGAAGAAAAAACCGTCGTCGTATCTGAAGAAGTTCTATTTCGATACGCTTACGTTCGACAGCACGTTGCTCGACAGCATGATCGAACGTTACGGCGCACGCCATGTGCTGCTCGGCACCGACTATCCGTATGATATGGGCGACGACGATCCAGTCGGGCTGGTGCAAAGCGTCACCCGTCTGAGCGACGCGGAGCAGCAGGCGATCATGGGCGGCAACGCCGCGCGCCTGTTGAAGATCAAGACCCGGCGGGTGCGCACATGACTTTATCTTCGCAACAGGAATTCGAACTGACGGTTAACGGCACGCGCCATCGCGTGCGGGCCGAGCCGTCGACACCGCTGCTATACATCCTGCGCCAGGACCTGCAGCTGAAGGGCGTGCGCTTCGGCTGCGGCGCCGGCCATTGCGGCAGTTGCACGGTGCAGGTCGACGGGCGCGCGGTGCAGTCCTGCGATCTGCCGCTCGAGGCGCTCGGCAGTGGCGCGGTGACCACCATCGAGGGCCTCGGCACGGTCGCGGCGCCTCATCCGGTGCAGCAGGCCTTCGTCGACGAACAGGCGGCGCAATGCGGGTATTGCATCAACGGCATCATGATGTCGGTGGCGGCGCTGATCGAACACAACCCCGCTCCCGACGATGCCGAACTGCTGGGTGCGCTCGATCGTCATCTGTGCCGCTGCGGTACCCACGTGCGCATTCTGCGCGCGGCGCGGCGCGCGATCGCGGCACTGGCGGCCGCAAGGGAGTCCGCGCGATGAACCTGCCTGTGTTGCATGCCGATCTGTCGGCCAATCCGCGTCTGTCGAGCTGGGTTCGCGTCGCCGCAGACAATACCATCGAGCTGTTTATCGGCAAGGTCGAACTCGGCCAGGGCACGGTCACTGCGCTCGCGCAGATGGCCGCCGAGGAACTCTGCGTACCGCTCGCGTCGCTGCGCGTAACGGCCGGCGCGACCGAGCATTGCCCGGACCAGGGCCTGACGGTCGGCAGCGTGTCGGTGCAGATCGGCGGCATGGCGGTGCGCGCGGCGTGCGCGGAAGTGCGGCAGCGTTTTATCGCGGCGGCGTCGCTGCGGCTCGACGTGGCACCCGATGCGGTGCATGTCGCGCAGGGGCGCTTTTGTTGCGATGCGCATCCCGGGCGCGCGCTGACCTACGGCGAACTGGCCAGCGCCGTCGATCTCGACGCGCCGGCCGACGGCAGCGCGATGCCGCGGCATTGGGCGTCGCGCGAAATCAGCGGCACCAGCGCGGCGCGCCTCGATCTGTCGAGCAAACTGTTCGGCGCGGCGTTCGTGCACGACCTCGAGTTGCCCGGCATGTTGCACGGCCGCGTAGTGCGGCCGCCGTCGTACGGCGCGCGGCTCATCGGCTTCGATGCCGACGCGGTGCGTGCATTGCCCGGTGTCGAACAGGTGCTGGTAGATGGGCGCTTTATCGGCGTTTGCGCACAGCGCGAAGAGCAGGCGGTCAAGGCTGCGCTGGTGGCGCAGCGGCTCGCGCGCTGGGACGGCGAAGCGAGCTTGCCCGCGCCCGATGCCGCGCAAAGCTGGCTGCCCGCGCTGCCGTCCCAGCCGAGCACGGTCGAGGCGGCGGCGGAGCCGACCGGCACGCCGTTGCATGTGCGTATCGACGCGCGGTACTCGAAGCCCTTTCTGTCGCACGCGTCGATCGGGCCGGCCTGCGCGCTCGCGCACTGGCGAGCCGCGGCGCCTGAGCGGCCGCACCTGTCGGTGTGGTCGCATACGCAGGGCAGCTTCGCATTGCAGCGCGAACTGGTGGCCACGTTCGGCCTCGCGCCCGATCAGGTCAGCGTGACTCACAAGGACGGTGCCGGTTGCTACGGCCACAACGGCGCGGACGACGTCGCGCTCGACGCGGCGTTGCTGTCGCGCGCGTGCGGCCGGCCGGTGCGCGTGCAATGGAGCCGCGAAGACGAACTGTCGTGGGCATCGTTCGGCTCGGCGATGGTGATGCGCGTCGATGCCGGTCTGGATGCGAACGGCCGTATCGCACACTGGCGCTACGATGTGTGGAGTCATACGCATGCGGTGCGGCCGGGCACCGGCAATGGTGCGGCCTTGCTGGCGGCCTGGCATCGCGAACAGCCGGGCGCGCTGCCCGAGCCGCGCGATTTTCCGTTCGCGCAAGGCGGCGGCGGACAGCGCAACGCGCAGCCGCTGTACAAGATGGCCGGGCGCGAGATCGTCTATCACTTCGTGCCGGCGCGCACGTTGCGTTGCTCGGCGTTGCGCACGCTGGGCGCGTTTGCCAATGTGTTTGCGATCGAATCGGCGATGGACGAGCTCGCCACCCTGGCCGGGATCGACCCGATCGCTTTCCGGATCGCGCATCTCGACGACCCGCGCGCGATCGCCGTGCTCGACACGGTAGCGCGCGAGTCCGGCTGGCACGATGCGAGGCCCGAGGCGAAACGCGCCGACGCAATGCGCGGACGCGGCGTCGGCTTCGCCCAGTACAAGAACAGCGCGGCCTATTGCGCGGTGGTGATCGAAGTGGAGGTTACCGATCGGATCCTGCTCGAACGCGTGACGGTCGCGGTGGATGCCGGTGAGGTCATCAACCCGGACGGCCTGATGAACCAGGTCGAAGGCGGCGTATTGCAGGCCGCCAGCTGGACCTTGAAGGAAGCGGTGCAGTGGGACCAGACGCAGATCACGTCGCGCTCGTGGGACGACTATCCGATCCTGCGTTTCGACGAGGTGCCCGGCGAGTTCGCCGTGCATATCCTGCCGCATCCGGAGCTGCCGCCGCTGGGTGTCGGCGAATGCGCAGCGGGGCCGACGGCGGCAGCGATCGCCAATGCGCTCGCGGATGCACTTGGCCTGCGCGTGCGGGATCTGCCGTTGACGCCGGAGCGGCTGCTCGCGGCGTTGCACGAAGCGTGATGCACACGGGCCGCCGCCGTCGTCGAACCACACGTCGCCAACGCGTGGCGACGTGTGCGCGGCGCTCGACCTGTCGAATCGCTTTCGCGACGGCGCAACTGCGGCGCGTCCAGACTGTGCATATGACGCTGCGCGCTTAGCACCTGAGGATTTATTCGTTCGCCGTTGCGACCCGGGTTGATACAGTCCCTGGCTCGCTGCCACGCAGGCCTTTGCCTTGCTTGCCACGCAACGTGGGCATGCGCGACGAGCCGCACGTGATGTCGCGCAGCCTGAACCATGCTACCGGCGGCATCGCCGCGATGGAGAAACCCGGGCGTGACGATCACAAACACCTTTTGCAGCCGACGCAGCGTATTTTTCAAACGCGCTGCACGTGCCGCCATGCTGGCGGGCGCGCTGCTCGCCTTCGAGCGAACCGCTTGTGCCGAGCCGGTGCGCGTGGGCTACTGGACCAGCGGCGTGAGCCTCGGTTTCGGCGCGGTGCTGGAAGCGCAGCATTTTCTGCAGCAGCGCGGACTGGACGTAAAGTTCGTGCGTTTTGCCGACGTCAATGCGCCGAACCGCGCGCTGGCGGCCAACGCGATCGACTTTGCGTTTGGCGCACCCGCGGCGGCCGTGTTCAGCGCGGCGGCCGACGGCGTGCCGCTGAAAGTGGTGCTGGCCACGCAGCCTGCCGACGTCGAATTCGTCGCGCCGCAGGATTCGCCGATCCGTTCGCTGGTCGACCTGCGCGGCAAACGGGTCGGCATGTCGCCGGCCGGCAGCTCGGTGGCGGCGATCGCAAGCGCGGTCCTGCAAGGCAACGACGGCATAAAGACCGGCGATTTCGCGCTGGTGCCCGGCAACGAGGGGCTGCTCGCGCAGTTTCTGGTGCAGAAGCAGGTCGATGCGGCAGCGTTGCGCTCGGTCACGGTGGCGCAGATCAAGGAACTGAAAGTCAAACGGCTCGGTACCTTCGGCGACGAATGGAAGAAGCTGACGAAGTCCGATGCAACGCCGTATATCGGCGTGAGCGCGGTGCGGGCCGATTACCTCGCGCAGCATCAGGGCGACGTCGTGAAACTGATCGCCGGCATGCGCGATGCGCTGCAATGGGGCGCATCGCATCGCAGCGACGTCGCGGCGATCCTGCAGAAGAGCGCGAACCTGCCGGCCGCTGATGCGGATGCGTACGCGGCGCGCTGGTCCGATATCAATCGCGTGACGTTCGAGCCGATCGACATCGATACGCTCGAGCGCGAGCATCGGATGTTCGTCGACGGCGGTGTGATCAAGGGCGCGCTGCCCGCCGATCTGTTCGCGACCGGACCTTATGCGGCAGCGAAGGCGTTGCGCTGAACGCGGGTCCGCCGTTGCGAACCCCTGGGCGCCGGCGTAGCGCGGCGGCGAAGATCGATCCGGCTGGCCTCGCAGGCGCGGCATACGAGCGAGAGCTGCCGCAACGGACGCGGTCATCGTTGCGCCTGCAAGCATTTTCACGGGTAGGTTGCCGGACGATGTACGATACGTGGAAATTCCAGCTCAATTTCTCCCGCTCGTCCCGGCCATGCCCTTTATCAGTGCGCTGTACGTCTATCCGATCAAATCCTGTGCCGGCATTGCGTTGCAAGCGGCCGACGTGGTGTCGCACGGGCTTCGCTGGGATCGTCACTGGATGGTGGTCGACGCCGATGGCCGGTTCGTCTCGCAGCGCGAATATCCGCGCATGGCGACGATTCGCACCGCGCTTGCGGCAGACCGGCTCGAGCTTTCCACGCCAACGCTGCACGACACGTTCGCGTTGCCGTTCGACGCACCGGCGCATGCGCGCACGGTTCGCGTCACCGTGTGGAAAGACAGCTTCCGCGCGCTTGACGAAGGCGATGCCGCCGCGCAATGGTTTTCGCGGGCGCTGGCCGTGCCGGTGAGGCTGGTGCGTTTCGACCCTGACCCGGTTCGCCACGCCAGCAGGAAATGGACCGGCGAAATCGAAGCCCCGGTGCAATTCGCCGATGGTTTTCCGCTGCTCGTGACCAACGAGTCCTCGCTCGACGAGGTCAACCGCCGTCTTGCCGGTAAAGGCGCGAGCGCGGTGCCGATGAACCGCTTTCGTCCCAACATCGTGCTGGCCGGCGATCTCGACGCCTTTGACGAAGACTATGTCGATACCGTGCTGCTGAACGCGCATGGCGAGCACCAGCGCGTGCCGGTCGTGCTGCGTCTGGTCAAACCGTGCGCGCGCTGTCCGATTACGACAGTCGACCAGGCGCACGGCGCACCCGACCCGGCGTGGCCGCACGAACCGCTCGACACGCTGGCCGGATGGCGTGCCGACCCGCGCGTGGACGGCGGACTCACGTTCGGACAGAACGCAATCGTGATCGCCGGGCAGGGCGGCCAGCTCAGAGTCGGTGACGCAGCCCGTTGCGAGTGGCATTTCCCCGAATAGCTGCGTCAGCTCATCTGCGATCTCGTTGACGCACGTGATAAAGATGCCAGCGGGCATCCGGGCATCATCAAACCGCGTGCAGCCTATCTCGTGCCGAGATGCTTGACGAAGTTGTCAATCAACTGCGCGGCCTGATCCGGTTTTTCGTCGAGCGCGAAGTGTCCCGCGTCGAGAATGTGCACCTCCGCATGCGGCAGATCGCGTTGATAGGCGGCGGCCTCCGCTACCTGGAACGACGGATCGTACTTGCCCCACAACACCAGCGTGCGCGGCTGCGTGCGCTTCATCCACTCCTGCCATTTCGGATACGACGCGACGTTGGTCTGATAGTCGTAGAACAGGTCGCTCTGGATATCGACCATGCCGGGCCGGCTCAGGAACGCGAATTCATCGACCCACAGGTCAGGATCGTAAAGATCCACGTTCGGGCTCGAGCCCAGATGGCGCAGCTTCGTCGCGTTGAACGAGATCAGATTCTCGCGCAGCGCGGCTTCATTCGGTGCGCGGTTCGCCCAGTACTCGCGCCGCTTGTTCCATAGCGGGCCGAGGCCGTCTTCGTGAGACACGGCGTTTTGTACGATCAACGCCTGCACACGCTCCGGATGCGCGAGCGCAAGACGAAATCCGACCGGTCCGCCGTAGTCCTGCATGTACATGATGTAATGAGTCATCCCGAGCTTCACCGTGAACGCATCGATCACCTGCGCGAGATGATCGAACGTGTAGGTGAACTGCGCGGGCGGCGGCGCATCGCTATTGCCGAAACCGGGGTAGTCCGGCGCGATCAGATGGTAGCGACCGGCGAGCCGCTGAAACAGCGGGTTGAACATCCGCGACGAAGACGGAAAGCCATGCAGCAGCAACAAGGTCGGCGCATTTTTCGGGCCGGCTTCGCGGTAGAACACGTGGACGCCATCGATGTCGACAGTCCGGTAGTGAACCTGAGCGTCGCGAGTTGCGGTCATGTCGTTTCCTTTTGCGGAAGAAGCGGGCGCGTGCAGCAGTGCGATCGTCGTGGCTGTCAGCGCGAGAAGGCGGTTCCATTTGAGCATGGTGATTTTTATCTAAAGCAGGGCCTGAGGAAGGGACGATGCTAGCGCGATATCCGCCTGATGTGCAGCGAACTCGCACAAGGCGACGGCTGACGGTGCTCTGCAAGATTCTTCAAGACAACGAAGACGTGCCTGTCTAGCATCTGCAATGACCCGCGCCACGCGGCGCATCCATCCGAGCAGTACCTGATCCGAAGGAGCTTATTCCGTGCAAGCCGGCCCGTTATCCGCCCCCGCCAATCCAAACCCTGCCGTGCCGCGTTGCGTGATCGTCATCGACGATACGTTGCCGCCCGGCAAAGCGTGCAACGCGGCAGCGGTGGTTGCATTGACGCTCGGCGCGCGGCATCCGGAACTGGTCGGCGCGCCGCTCGTCGATGCGCAAGGTGTCGAGCATCCCGGCCTGATTCCGGTCGGCATTTCAGTATTGAAAGCTTCGGCGGCGCGCTTGCCGCAATTGCGCGCCGATGCGCTCGCCAAGGCGTTCGACGTGGTCGACTTTGCCGTGCAGGGGCAACAGACGAAAGACTACAGTGCGTTTCGCGACGCGGTACGCGTCGTCGCAACGGCCGACCTCGCGTATCTGGCGGTCGGCGTGGTCGGCGAGAACAAGGTGCTTCGCAAACTCGTCAGCGAGTTCGAACTGATGCGGTAAAGGCGCGGCAGCGTTTTCGCCTATCATGGGCGCTACTGCGCTGATGCGCGCGCTTGTCAGATCCATCCGATGGCCCACGCTTCGAATCCTTCCAACGGCAGCACCCGGCTTTGGCGCGCGCCCGACGTGCTCGACGCGGTCATGCTCAAGGGCCGCTTCGTCAGGCATCGCTATCCGCTGCACGCGCACGATACGCATTGCCTCGCGCTGATCACGAGCGGCAGCCTCGTCGTGAACGTTGCTGGGCACGAAGCGTTGCTGCGTCGCGGCGATATCGTGTCGATCGACGCGGATACCTTGCATGCGGGCCACGCGGGGCCGTCGGGCAGCTGGAAAATGCGCGTCGCGCATTTTCATGCCGAAGATCTCGCGGCTTACACCGAGTCCGTCGGCCTGCCGGTGCGCTCACAGTTTGCCGTCGCGGCGCCGGTGCTGCGCGACGCGACGCTGGCGCAGTGGCTGTATGGCATCAGCTGGTGCTCCGAGGTGAACGAAGACCCCTTTAAACGCAGCGAAACACTCGCGGCGGCGATCGGCCGGCTCGTTGCGCTGCATGCGGCGCAGCCGGTGCAACTGGGTTCGCCGCGGCTCGACTCGCGGGTGATTCGCGCGGTGAAGGAGCAGCTGCATGCGGAACTCGGCGCCAAGCTGACGCTGCCGGCGTTGGCTGCCGCGCATGGGGTGATGCCGTTCACGCTGCTGCGCGCCTTCGTACGCAGCACCGGCCTTTCTCCGCATGCCTATCAGCAGCAGGTGCGGATTCGCTATGCGCACCGGCGGCTGCGCGTCGGTGCGACGCCTGCCGTAGTCGCCGGTGAAGCGGGCTATGCGGACCAGGCGCATTTCACACGGGTATTCAAGCAGTACACCGGTGTGACGCCGCGGGCTTTTCAGTTGGCGGTAATGAGCTGAAGCGCGGTTCGCGGGACGCAGCGGGCATGTACCCGCTGTGCAATGCAGGTGTACCGCGCGAGAAAGGAAAAGGTAAGGGCAGATTTACCGCTTTATTCGTCGATCGAGCCGCATCGGTGCTCGCTATGCTGGAATCTGAAGCCGCCTTGAGCTTCGTTCGAAGACACTCACCGGAGAGCCACCGTCATGCAAGTCAGCGATACCTCGTCGATGTCCGCCAACGCTGCAGCGTCCGCCGCCGCGGGCAGCAGCCGTACCGATGGACCATCGTTTCAGGACCTGTTGTCACAACTGCAGGACTTCGCGAGCGGTAATATCGGCGATGCGATGTTCAACCAGATCCTCGCGCAGCTGGGCATTACGAAGGAACAGCTGGACCAGATGTCGCCCGCCGACCGCGAAAAGATCGAGGCAAAGGTCCGCGAACTGATGAAGAAGGAAGTGGCGGAGAAGGTTGACCAGAATCTGCAGGCGCAGCAGCAGGTGCAAGCGCCGCAAGCGGCGGCAGCGTCGGCATCTGCAACGGGAACGCAGTCGGGCAGCAGCGGTTCGCAGCACCGGCCGCGTTCGATCGACGTGATGGTTTGATGGACTGAGCGCATCGGCGCGTCGATCGGCAGCTTCGCCGGTAGCGGGTTACGACACATGCTGAACTACGATCATCTGATGTCCCTGCTGGCTGTGGCGCGCTATGGTTCGTTCGAAGCCGCGGCGCGCGAGCTGAAAGTGACGCCGTCCGCGGTGTCGCAGCGCGTAAAGCTGCTCGAGGAACGCACCGGCAGCCTGTTGATCGTGCGCGGCCAGCCGTGCGTGCCGACGACGTCCGGTGCGTTGCTGTGCCGGCACGTCGAGCGCGTGCGCTTTCTCGAAGTCGAAATGAATGACGCGTTGCCGCTGCCTTCGCGCGATGGCGAAGACGGCGACGCGCCGTGGCTGCCGTTGCGCGTCGCGGTCAACTACGACAGCGTGGGCACGTGGTTCATCGACGCGGTTGCCGACGTGTGCCGGCGGCGCCGGATCCTGCTCGACATCGTGGTGGACGACGCGGAGCGCACGATGCAGCGGATTCGCGAAGGCAGCGCGCAGGGTGCGGTGACCTCGCAGGCGGAACCGTTCAGCGGCTGTCATGCGATCCATCTCGGACATATGGACTACCTGCCGGTTTGCACGCCGGCCGTCGCGCAACGTTTTTTTGCCGACGGTGTCGAGCGCGAAGCACTCGCGCGGGCACCGCGCGTCGATCTGAGCGGCGTGTCGTCGATGGCGCAGCGCTTTGCGCGCAGCATTACGCATGCCCATCTCGAACCGCCCGTGCATACCATTCCCAATGTGTCGGGGCTGCTGCGCGCCTGCGTGCGCGGCATGGGCTGGGGCGTGCTGCCGGCGCACGTGGCGCAGCCGCATATCGAAAGCGGCGAACTGGTGTGCTTCGCGCCGGACCGCTTCTTCAGCATCGAACTCTACTGGCATAGCTGGAACGTCGCGATCGATACACTCGAAGCGTTCGGCAACGCGCTGCGCGACGCGCGGAAATAGCGCACCCTGTACCCGCAAAGCCCGCAGTGCGGATGTGTTATCGGCTGCCGCTCCCATTAGACTGAGCCATCACAATCGACAGGCCGGTCCGCCCGGACACGGCCTCACTGCAAGGGAGGCTTGGGTGAATACTCCGTTTTCTCGCGTGTCGCGATGGCTGCGCTGCGGGTTCATGAGCGTGGCGATGTGCACCGTGCTGGCCGCGCAGCTCGCACGTGGCGAACCGGTGACGACCGGTCCGCTGGAACTGAAGGGCTCGGCACTGGTGCGCGGACCGGTGACCGTCGAAGGTCCGCTGACGGTGCGCGGCAATCTGTCGGTGCACGGACCGCTGACCGCCGCGCACGTATCGCAACTGATGCCGGACGATTCGATACCGGATCGCGTCAACGGCGACAACAACTTCTACGGTCCGTTGACCGTGCGCGGCCCGCTGACGGTGCGCGGCGACTTCGAGGTGCGCGGCCCGCTGACCGTGCGCGGACCGGCCGGCGCGGTCGGCCGCATCGACGTCGACGGGCCGATTACCGAGCGCCAGTAGCGCAGTACGGCGCGCGAGGCAAGCGGCGCAGCGGCGCGGTTAGCGCGGTCAGTGCTGTCAGCACCGGGCAGCGCGCAAAAAACTTCGGCCCGCGCGATGCGCGGGCCGAAGCGGCTTGCCGGTCAAACTACATCAGTGAAGCAGCCTATCAGGGCATCAGGTCGATGCGACCGAACACACCGGTGGTCGGCGTCGGGCCTGCCGAGTAGAACAGCGTGTTCGACGGCTGGTTGTTCGTGTCGTTGCCGAACAGCAGACCCCACAGACCCTTCTGCACGAACGGCGTGCCGTTGGTTTGCAGCAGCGGGCCTTCCAGTGCGCCGGTGGTCGGGTTGAACATGTTCAGTGCGCCGTCGCCGAAGTTGCCGATCAGCAGCTGGCCGCTCGCCGCGCCGAAGTTGGCCGGTGCCTGCACCATGCCCCACGGCGCATTCAGCACGCCGGCCGTCACCAGACGCTTGACGAAGTTACCTGCCGTATCGAACTGGTCGACCACGCCGAGGCCTGCGCCCGCCACCTGGGTCTTGCCATCCGGGCCAAGTTCCGCGTAAGCGACGAACACCGAGGTGCCGATTGCCTGGATGCCGAACGGCGAGAAGCCGGCCGGCAGGTTCGGATCCGTAAAGCTACCGGCGAGCTGCACTTTCGTGAAGGTGTTGTTGAATACGTCGACCTTCTTGTTGTGAAAGTCGGCCGCATACAGGAAGTTCGCGCCGTTGTTGCTCGCCACCGTCAGGCCCTTGTAGACCGCACCGCCGGTTTGGTCATCGAATGCGTTGACCGCATCGGTGGGCAGCACGTTCGGCGACCATGCGGCGATCGTGCCTGCATCGGTGGCCCACATGAACACAGCAGCCGCGGTCTTGCCGCCCGACGAGATCTGGAAGTCGGTCGTGCTCGGGTTGTTCACCATGCCCGTCGGGCCGGCGAGCGCGCCGGCCGCATTCGGCGGAATCGCCACCACCAGCGATTGCGTCACACCGTTGCCGTCATGCAGCGACGACTTCTTCGTGTTGTTGTCCGAATTCCAGATCGTGCTCGTCTTGCTTTCCGCGAGGCCCCATGCGTTCTTCAGGTTCGGGTCGATGTTCGCGGCCGCCACGCTGCCGTCGGAGGTCAGTACCGTCGCGCGAAACTGGCCCGCGGGCGGCGTGCCGCCGTTGTTGTTGTTGTTGTCATCGCCGCCGCAGGCGGTCAATGCAGCCGAAGCGGCGCATGCCAGCATGCTGAGAAGTACTACATTTTTCTTGAGCTTCATTATCGTGACTCTCGCTATAAAGAAAGGTGGTGTATTCAACGAGGGGGATGCGCAACTGCGATGCGCGATGGATCAACTCTTGCGAATCTGGGGGGCGGCGTACGTGGATCTTTTGGAGCCACGCGCTCGAATCTGCATTCGATGCGTGCCGTCGCAATCGTCCTCTGCTCAACGCCTATTGGCTGAAGATTATTCCGCGGCAGTTGCACGATTTTTTGCGGCGCTGTGCCGCCGCGATTGGGTATTGACGGACCGCTGGCCGGGGTATTTTTATCCGAGCTAAAACCTTGAGCCGTAAAGAAGAAAGAGAGCATCACCAGGCTTCGCGCAACACCTGTTTAGCATGGTTTCAGCGCATACAGCCTGAAGCGGCGGTGTGGAAATACTTCGCTGTCGCACGCTGTGCTTCGCGCGTCGAAGGCGACCAGGGGGCGCACAAACGCGACGTGCGCGGCCAGCGGATTGGTTAGCGATGCGATCTCTGCCGCGGATTTGATTGGGACGCCGCGACGAGTTGTCCTCTATACAGGAACGTCGATGGCGTTAGCGTTCGACATCGCAACGCGCCTGCGCCATCGTCGGTGTCGGGAGTCGGGCCGCCAGACAGTGTCTGTCGCTGCGAACCGGTTGCATCACGAAAGTGTCTTGCTCACTGAAACCGCGCGACGGAATAGCGCGCGCGATCAGACGTTCTTTCGAACACGCCGCACGCAACGCAGTCCGTCGGCCCAACGGAGAAGCGCAACGCGATGCGCGTTGCCAGTACACCGAAGCGCGCAAGTGACATTGCAGCGTCGCGCGTTGTGCAGTGCGCTGTCGTTGCGTAGCCAACTTTCCCGTGCAGGACGTTGGGTGCACAGCAACGTTTTTTAGCCCTCGCCAAACCTGCGTTCCCGTCGGATCCATTGCCTGCCGTGCCATACGGCGATTGGCACGATCGATGCACATGCACAGGTACCGGGTTGCCCATCCTCCAACAGCAACGGCGGAATACGGCAACCCGGAAGCGGCGCTGCGCCGGGGCGCGCACCGAAGGCGCGCCGCTGGCCACCCGCGACGCGGCTGGGCCTGCTACGCCAGCCGCCTCTCAAAGTGCAAATGCACATAGCGCGAACAGGAGACTTTCGATGGACAGTTTCGACGATGCGTTCAAGGCGCTGATCGGCAGCGAGGGCGGATATTCGTTCCATCCGGCCGACCCCGGCGGCGAGACGATGTGGGGCGTGACGGCGCGCGTGGCGCGCAGTTGCGGCTACACCGGCGCGATGAAGGACCTGCCGCTGGAAACCGCGAAGCAGATTGCGCGCGAGCGCTACTGGAATCCGCTGCACCTGGACGAATTCGATCCACGCGTCGCCTTCCAGATTTTCGATGCGAACTACAACGGCGGACTCGTCGTGCTTTGGATGCAGAAAGCCGCCGATGCGGAGCCCGACGGCAAGTTCGGCCCGTTGACGATCGACGCAGTGAAGCGCGCCGACCCGGCGAAGTTCGTGATGCGCTTCGTCGCGTACCGGCTGCGCTACCTGAAAAACCTGCATGCATGGCCGACCTTCAGCCGCGGCTGGACGGAACGGATGGCAGCCAACCTTCTTTTGGGAGCAGCATGATGGACTGGTCGAAAGTGGCATCGACGATCGGCGGCACGGCACCGTTGCTGGCCGGTCTGGTGGGCGGCCCGGTCGGGCTCGGCGTAACGGCGGCTGCGGCGATCCTGTCGCACGCGCTGAACACGTCAGGCGAACCGGCCGCGATCGAGACCGCGCTGAACGATCCGCGGCGCTCGACAAGGTACGCCAGGCGGAGAATGCGAACGCGCTGCAGCTGCAGCAGCTGATGGTGACCGCCGCGCAGGCGCGTCTCGCCTACGAGACCGACAAGGCGCGCATCGAAGCGGGCGATCGCGCCGACGCGCGCGCGATGGGCATCGCGAACAAGGACTGGGTGCCGAAGGTACTGGCCATGGCGGTGACCGGCGGCTTCTTCGGCATCCTGCTGCTGATGGCGCTGAAGGCATTGCCGGAGGCGAACCGCGATCTGGTCAACGTCGTGGTCGGCGCGTTGGGTACCGCGTGGATCAGCATCATCAGCTACTACTTCGGCACCTCGGCCGGCTCGATGCGCAAGACCGAACTGCTGGCGAAGCCGAGCGTGCCGATCACGCCCGATAGCGCGGTGACGCTGCGTGAGCCCGCTGCCGCGCCACTGCCGCGCGCGGTACAACCGCAAGGCCACGCGCATCAGGATGGCTTGCCGTCGTTCGCCCCCGGCGCGCAGGGGCCGATCTACGGCGGCGCGTCGTAAGCCGCCAGCGCCGGCGGCCATCCGCCCGCCGGCGCGACGACGGCGCATCGCGGGCCGCAACGACCTTGCAGCGCGGGCCTGCAAACATCGCAGTGCCGGCACGCGGGGCGTATCCGCGGCGCGCCGGCACCTTGTCATATCATGTGAGTTCCTCGCGCTTAACGAGCGCAGCCTTCACGAGGCCTCACATGAACGACCGCAGCAACCCACTGTTGCAGGACTGGCAGACCCCGTACGGACTGCCGCCGTTCGCGCAGATCCTTCCCGAACATTTCGCGCCGGCCTTCGCGGTGCTGTGCGAACAGCATCTCGCCGAAATCGATGCGCTCGCAAGCAATCCCGCCGCGCCGGATTTCGCCAACACGGCGGCCGCATTCGATGCCGCCGGCGCACAGCTCGAGCGCGTGCGGCTGACTTTTGAAAATCTGTGCGCGTCCGAGGCGCCTGCCGAGTTGCAGGCGGTGGAGCGCGACATGGCGCCGCGTCTGGCCGCGCACGACAGCAAGGTGGCGATGCACGAGGGCTTCTTCGTCCGGCTCGACGCGGTGCATCGTGCGGCTACGACGCTGAACCTGACCGAGGAACAGCAGCGGCTGCTGCAGCGTCTGCACACCGATTTCGTGCGCACCGGTGCCGCGCTGCAAGGCGACGCGCGCGCGCGCTTCGCCGCGCTCGCGGTGCGGCTTGCCGAACTGCAAACCGACTTCGCGCAAAACGTGCTCGCCGACGAAGCCGCGTACCAGCTGCCATTGAAAACCGAAGCCGATCTCGCCGGCTTGCCGGATTTCCTGCGCGCGGCCGCGCGCGGCGCCGCGCAGGAGCGCGGTGTCGACGGTTACGTGATCACGCTGTCGCGCTCGCTGGTGCAGCCGTTTCTGACCTTCTCGTCGCGCCGCGATCTGCGCGAAACCGCGTGGCGCGCGTGGACCTCGCGCGGCGAAACGCCGGCGCGCGACAACCGGCCGCTGGCGCGCGAAATCCTGGCGCTGCGCGAAGCACAGGCGCATCTGCTCGGCTATGAAACCTTTGCGGACTTTGCGCTATCCGATCGCATGGCCGGCCGTGCCGCCGCGGTGCACGAACTGCTCGGGCAAGTGTGGGAGCCGGCCAAGGCGAGCGTGGCGCGCGAGCGGCAGGCGCTGGTCGAACGGGCGGCCGCGCTTGGCGAGCCGACCGATATCGAGCCGTGGGACTGGTACTACCTGGCCGAGAAGGTGCGCGTCGCGCGTTTCGCGCTCGACGATGCCGAGCTCAAACCTTACTTCAGCCTCGATGCGATGCTCGCCGCGCTATTCGATTGCGCGGGCCGGCTCTTCAACCTGCAGTTCGTCGAACAGCACGGCATCGCGCTCTATCATCCGGACGTGCGTATCTGGGAAGTGCGGCGCGACGGCAAGCGCATCGGCGTATTTCTCGGCGACAACTACGCGCGGCCGCACAAGCAGGGCGGCGCGTGGATGCATAGCTACCGCAAGCAGAAGCGCAACGGCGGCGTGTCGGAACCGGTCATCGTCAACAACAACAACTTCGCGCGCAGCGACGGACCGACGCTGCTGAGCTTCGACGACGTGCGCACGCTGTTCCACGAGTTCGGCCATGCGATGCACGGCATGCTATCCGATGTGACCTATGGGCGGCTGGCGGGCACCAATGTGCCGCAAGACTATGTCGAGCTGCCGTCGCAACTGATGGAGAACTGGGCGACCGTGCCGCAGGTGCTCGCGCAGCACGCTCGCCACGTCGATACCGGCGAGCCGATTCCAGCGGCGACCATCGAGCGGATTCGTGCGTCGCAGACCTTCAATCAGGGCTTCGAGACGGTGTCGTATACGTCTTCTGCGCTGATCGACATGGCGCTGCATCAGCAGAAAAACGCGGGGCAAATCGACATCGAGCGCTTCGAGGCCGAACAGCGCGCGCGGCTCGGCGTGCCGCCGGAAGTCGGCATGCGGCACCGGCTGCCGCATTTTTCGCATATTTTCAGCAGCTCGTACTACGCGGCCGGCTACTACGTGTATATGTGGGCCGAAGTGCTGGAGGCCGAGGCGTTCGACGCGTTCGACGAAAACGGCGACGCGTTCGACCCAGCGCTCGCGGACAAGCTGCGGCGCCTGATCTATAGCGCCGGCGATAGCCGTGAACAGCGCGCCGCATTTCGCGCATTTCGCGGGCGCGATCCACAGGTTGCGCCGATGCTGCGCAAACGCGGCTTGTTAACTGCGTGACACTGGCCGCTTATTCGTGCGTGACATCGGCGTTGCGCGACGATGACGACGAGGTCCGCTTGTGCTTGACGCCGTCGACCGCTGCACGCAGTGACGCATGTAATGGTGCGCAACTGCCGCGCGCTTCGAACCAGGTGGGCAGCGTGACCGGCTCGCTCGCGCCGGGCGCTGCGATCTGCGCGAGCAGCAGTTGCGCCGCGCGCTGGCCGAGCAGCGTCGCATCGCGCATCACGGTGGCGATCGGCGGCTGATGGAAGCGGCTGAGCGGCACGTCGTCGCAGCACACCAGCGACAGATCCTTGCCCAGCTGCAGGCCGCGCCGGTGCACCGCGGCAAGCGCGCCTTCCAGCAACTGATTGCCGCCGAGCATGATCGCACTCGGCGCATCGGCGGCGTTCAGCAAATCGTCGAGCGCCGCTTCGCCATGCTCCGGCGAAAGTGTGCCGCGATGCACGCGCAACTCGCGTGCGAGGCCGAGGCTGTCGTAAGCGCCCTCGACCGCGCGAATCCGTTCGCGGGTCGGCCGCACGTCGCGCCCGACCACGAGGCCGATGCGCCGATGGCCGGCGGTCAGCAGATAGCGCGCCGCATCGCCGACGCCGCGATAGTGATCGGACAGCACGTAGTGCGCGCGAATATCCGCCGGCAGCGTGCGGTCGATCAGCACGACCGGCGCCTTCGTATTGCGCAGCGCGGCGAGCGTAGCCGGATCGTCTTCGAGCGCGGGCAACACGATCAGGCCATCCACCTGGCGCTGCAATAGCACTTCGATACGTTCCGCGTCGACACTCGGCACGCCGCCCGAGTTCGTCAACAGCACGGAAAACCCCGCCACCGACAGCACGCTTTCCGCACCGCTGACGATCGACGCGATCAGCGGGTTCGTGATGTCCGAGCCGACGAAGCCAATCGAGCGCGTTGCGCGGCGGCGCAGTCCTTGCGCCAGCGCATTGGGCGCATAGCCCAGTTGCCGGGCCGCGTCCAGCACGCGCTGCGTCAGTTGCGGGCTCGACCCGGGCTGTCCCGACAGCACGCGCGACACCGAGGCGATGCCGACACCCGCGAGCGCCGCGACCGCCTTGATGCCGGTGGGCGCGCGCGAGTCGTCCGACGTGTCCTTGCTCATGAGTTCCTCTTGGTTCTTGACATCGCAGTCTACAGCATCTATTGTTCGGAAACGTTTCCGGGAAACGTTTCCAAGCGGCGATAAAAGCGCACCATAAAACACCGGGGGCGTACCGCAAGCCGGGTCCCGCGGCAGTTACGTCGCGGCCGATGGAGAGAGACAGCACGTCACGCCGGCTGCGCACGCATGCGCGGTGCTGCGCATGCGTGCGCACAGACGAGGTGACATTTGGAATACGCATCCCGCGACACGCCCGAGGTGCGGCGCGCCGTACGCAACGCGATCCTGAGCGCGATGGTTGGCACGGCGGTCGAGTGGTACGACTACTACCTGTACGCCACCGCTGCCGCCACGCTGTTCAACAAGCTGTTTTTCCCTTCTTACGATCACCTGACCGGCACGCTGCTCGCGTATGCGAGTTTCGCGATCGGCTTCCTGGTGCGGCCGGGCGGCAGTGTGCTGTTCGGCCGGCTGGGCGATCGCATCGGCCGCAAGGCGGTGCTGATCATCACGCTGTTGCTGATGGGCGGTTCGACCACGCTGATGGGCGCGTTGCCCACGCATGCGTCGGTGGGCGTTTGGGCTCCCGTGCTGCTTTGCGTGTTGCGCGCGTTGCAAGGGCTCGGCTCCGGTGCCGAGTATGCGGGTGCCGTGCTGATGGTGGTCGAGTACGCACCGCCGCGGCGGCGTGGCTTGTACGGCGCGCTGCCTTATACCGGCGTCGCGCTCGGCCTGTTGCTGTCGCTGGCCACTTTCCATCTGTCGTCGATGCTGTCCAAAGGCGCGTTCGAGGATTGGGGCTGGCGCATTCCGTTTCTGCTGAGCGCGGTGGTCGTGCTGCTCGGCCTCGTGCTGCGCAGCCGTCTGAAGGAAACGCCGGTATTCGAGGAACTGCGCAAAAAGAACGCGGTAGTGAAGGCGCCGATCAAGGAGGTGTTCAGCACGTCGCTGCGGCCGATGTTGTGCGCGTGGGGCGCGCGGCTCGGCGACAACTCGCTTGCGTACATCTACGAATCGTTTGTGATCGTCTACGTGACGCAGCAGCTGCATATGTCGCGCGACACGATCGTGACTGCGCTGATGTTCAGCACCGCGCTGCAGTTCATTACGGTGCCGCTGTTCGGCTGGGTGTCGGACCTGATCGGGCGTCGTCCCGTCTATATCGGCGGCGCGCTGATCTCCGGTCTCGCGATTTTTCCGTTCTTCGCGATGCTGCAATCGGGCCAGCTGTTGTGGATCTACACCGGACTGTTTCTGGTGTCGTCGGTCGGCAAGACGATGATGACCTCCGCACAAAGCCCGTGGCTTGCCGAAATGTTTCCGGCGCGCGTGCGCTATACCGGTTTCTCGCTGGCGCGCGAAGTGACATCGCCGATTTCCGGCGGCATCGCGCCGATGATCGCGGTGGCGCTGCTCGCGGCAGGCGGCGGTTCGCCGCATCTGGTCGCATGGTACGTGGTCGTGCTCGGCGTGATCACCGCAGTGTCGGTGCTGCTCGGACCCGAGACGCGCGGCCGCGATCTCGATGCGCACGCAACCGGTCCGGCACAGCCCGGCGGACGCGACGCGCGCGATTCGCTGCATGCGACGCATTGATTCGGCGCACCGATACAGACACCGACCGATCTGTCATTTCCCGCTTGAACGCTTGAACAACAAGGAGCATGCATGAAAATCACCCAAGTCGAACCGTTGCACGTCGGCCAGTTCATGTTCGTCAAGATCGACACCGACGAAGGCATCACCGGCTATGGCGAGGCAGGCATCTGGGGGCATATCGAAGCGGCCGGCACGGCGATCCGGCGTTTTGCCGAGTATCTGGTCGGCAAGCGCGCGTTCGACATCGAGCATCACTGGAACGTGATGCACCGCTTCAGCTATTTTCAGGGGCTCGCGATCAACGCGGCGATTTCGGCGATCGACATCGCGCTGTGGGACATCAAGGGCCGCGCGCTGAACGTGCCGATCTACGAACTGCTCGGCGGCCCCGCGCGTAACAAGGCGCGCATCTATGGGCACATCTACGAGAGCACGATCGACAAGGTGCTCGAAGAATGCCAGCGCAAGATGGAAGCAGGCTATAACGCGTTCGGGCATATCAACCCGTTTCTCGACGAAGGCAACGACCAGGTCTACTTCAAGACGCACATCCGCAAGATGCGCGATGCGATCGAAAACGTGCACCGGATGCGTGAGGTGGTGGGACAGCGGGTGGACCTGCTGGTCGAACTGCACCGGCGCCTGACGCCAGCCGAAGCGGTGACCTTCACGAACGGCATCGAAGCGACCACGCCGATGTTCGTCGAAGACCCGATTCGCCCGGAAGGCGCCGATGCGATGGCGCGCGTGGCCGATCGCATCAAGGTGCCGATCGCGACCGGCGAGCGCTTCTGCACGATCTACGAATTTCAGGCGCTGCTTGCGCGCAATGCCGTGGAGTACGCGCGCGTGGACGTCGCGGTATGCGGCGGCATCACCGGCGCCAAGAAGGTTGCCGCGCTGGCCGAAGCGCATCACGTGCAGGTCGTGCCGCACAACCCGCTGTCGCCGATCGGGCTGGCCGCGTGCCTGCAGGTGGCGGCCGCGATTCCGAACTTTGCGATCCAGGAGTACGCGACCGGTTTCGAAGCCGGCGTATTCGAATCGACCGGCAAGCATCTGGGCAGCGATATCGTTGACCGGGTGCCGCTGCCCAAGAACGGCTTCGTCGATATTCCGGATGGACCGGGGCTCGGCATGGCGCTGCTGCCGGACGCGCAAAAAATCCGCCCGCCGCTGTCGAAGCCGATTTCGATGCGGCCGCATTTCGACGGGTTTGTCGTCGATCAGTAAGCGAGCGGCGCGGCGCGAATCATCGATGCGCCTTCAGCAGCAGATCGAGAAAGGTTTCGGCGCTGCGCGAAAGCGGCCGTGCCTCCTCGACGATCGCGCAGAACGGCATCGCATAGGAAGGCGAATCCGGCAGTACGTCGAGTTCGTAGCGCGGCGCGAGCCGCGCCGCGTAGTGTTCGGGCAACAGGCCTACGCAATGGCCAGTGGCGACCATCATCGCGACGCCTTCGAGGCCGCTCACGTCCATTCCTTGTCGGAAACCGTGGTTCGCGAGCGCGTCCTCGACGAACGGATGCGGCCGGTACGCAAGCGGCAATGCGCGTGTGTCGTCGTGCGAGCCTGTCGCCGCGGGGCAATAGAACACACGATGCGTTTCCGTGAACAACGGATAGTGACGAAACGTGCGGATCTGCCGGTAGGCGCCGCGAATCGCGATCTGCACGCGCCGTTCGGCAAGCGCCGCGCCCAGATCGGTGAACGTCATCACCGAAAGGGATGGGCGCACCAGCGGCGCGACGCGTTGCAATTCCGCCAGCGCCTGCGGCACATGACAGCCTTCGTGCGTCATCACGTGTTCGGACGTGCCGAGCAGCAGCGGCCCTGACAACACCCCGCGTACCGCATCCACCTCGGGC
>DATLOW010000502.1:0-30430 GCA_035536055.1 Paraburkholderia sp.
TGCATTGCCGCGCCCGAAGAAGCTCGCGCAACTGCTGGGCATCTCGCTGGCAGCGCTGCTGGCCGGCTGCGCAGTCGGCCCGGATTACGTGCCGCCCAACACACAGCTGCAGCCGTTCCAGAATGTGCCCACCACCCAGAGCGGCGCTACGCAGCGCACCGCGCCGCCACTCGATACGTGGTGGACCGGTTTCGACGATCCAATGTTAGTCACGATTGTCGATCGCGCGCTGGCGCAAAACCTCGATCTGGCCGCCGCTTTCGCACGCGTGCAGCAGGCGCGCGCAGTGGCGCAATCGGCGGGCGCGCAGCTGTTGCCGACGCTCGATCTCGATGCGTCCGCAACGGCCGAGCATCAGAGTCTGACGAGTCCGATCGGCACGCTCGCGCGCACGTTTCCGGGTTACAGCCGCGACCAGCGCGAATACACGGTGGGTGCAGCAGCCAGTTGGGAAATCGATCTGGCGGGCGGCTTGCGGCGCAACGCGGCAGCGGCAGCGGGCGAGTTGCAGGCGGCCCAGGCCGATCAGCTCGGCACGCGGGTCACGGTGGCCGCCGATGCAGCCGATGCCTATCTGCAGGTGCGCGGCTTCCAGGCGCGGCTCGCGGTAGCCGCGGATCAGATCGACACCGATGCGAAGCTGCTCGAACTCGTGCGTGCGCGCCGCCATGCGGGGGCCGCCGACGAACGCGAGATCGCGCAGGCCGAGGCGTTGTTGCGGCAGGCCAAAACCGTGGTGCCGACGCTGCGGGCAAATCTGGTCGCGCAGTTGAACCGGCTCGACGTGTTGATGGGCGCGCAGCCGGGCACTTACGCAAACGAACTGGCGCAACCGCGCGAGATTCCAGGCATCCCGCCGATCGCGGGCGATACGACGCCGACCGACTTACTGCGCCGACGGCCCGACGTGATCGCCGCCGAGCGCCGGCTGGCGGCGTCCAACGAGCGGATCGGCGCGGCCTTGTCCGACTACTATCCGAAGCTGTCGATCTCGGGGCTGTTGGGCTTCGACAGTTTGAGCACCAACGATCTGTTCACTGCGCGCTCATTCCAGCCGGCGATCACCGCCGGCTTGCGCTGGCGGCTGTTCGATTTCGGCAAGGTGGATGCGGAAGTGAAGAACGCGCGCGGCGTGAATGCTGAAGCGTTGGCCGTGTACCGGCAGACCGTGCTGAAGGCGGCAGAAGATGTCGAAAACGCGTTCGTGTCGCTGACGGAAACGCAGGCGCGCCGCGTCGAACTGGCCGGCGAAGTCGATTCGCTGCAACGGGCCCGCGATCTGTCCGAGCGCGCGTACCGGGCCGGCTCGATCACGCTGACGGACGTGCTGGATGCGGACCGTCAGCTGCTGGTGGCACGCGACGATCTCGACGCCACGCGCGCGGATGCGGCGCGCGCGGCTGTCGCGGCATTCCGCGCATTGGGTGGCGGCTGGTCGACAGACGTTGCGCAGCAGGCCCCGGCAGCGCCCGCTGCCCAGCCGGCGCCCGCCGCCGCGCAACAGGCCCCGGCCGCGGCCACGCAAGGCTTATTGCTGCAGCGCTTTACGGGCCTCGCGCAAGACCGCGGCTGACAGCTGCTCGTCGTTGACCAGACGGGAAACCGTCAAGGCGCCGATCATCGTCGACACGATGACGAGCGCCTTCTTTTTTGCCGCAGCGGGCGGCAGGTCGGTCAGGTGGCTGGCGATCAGCTCGATCAGCGCGACCATGCCGGCGGTCGCCGTGTCGCGGATCTCGCCGCTGCTGCGCGCCAGTTCGCTTGCGAGCGCAACGAAAAAGCAGCCGCCGCCCGGGTCGTCGCGATGCTCAGGCGACAGGTAGTTGGCGATGGCGGTATTGACGCTGCGGCTGCCCGATGTATGCGCCATCTTCTGGTTCAGCGATTCGCGCATCGACTCGAGCGCGAGTTGCAATGCCTCGAGCACCACCTGTTCCTTCGATTCAAAGTGCTTGTAGAACCCGCCATGCGTGAGTCCGGCCTGCGCCATCAGATCGGCGAGCGCAGTGCTGTCGATGCCGCTTTCGCGGAAACGTTTGGAGGCGGCGTCGACGATGCGCTGGCGCGTTTCGGCTGCCTCTTGTCTGGACTTTCTCATGAGCTTGACGAACTTATCGTGGAATATCGTGGGATTTGGATTTGATACAACATCCGAACGCTGCGTGCAAGCAGGGAAACCTCGCGTTACGCCGGTTACGCTTCGCGGTGCGCCGACTGGCGGCGCACCGCTTCGACGAAAGCCTCCGTCTGCCACGCTTCTGTGAGCGCGCGCGCGAACAACTGCTGTTGGCTCTCGGGCGCGAGACCGCCGACCGGCGGGTCGCTGTCGAGGTTGGTCGGAAACGGGTAGCCGTCGGCGCAGCAGGCGATCACCGCGTCGGCCGCGCTTTCGGTGATGCTGCGCGCGGCGAGTTGCTCGCGCAGCACCGGATACAGTACCTCGCACATCTTCGTGCGATTCAGCGACTCCATCGCGCGACCGTAGGCGGACGAAATCTGCAGCAGGTTCGCCATGCGCTGCACGTCCGGCGTGCGATTTGCGCCAGCGGCATGAAACAGCGCAGGGCTGAAAAAGATCGCATCGCCTTTGTCGAGCGGCAACTGCAGATAATGGGCTTCGAAGTAGTCGCGAAAGTCCGCGCGACGCCATGCGAGATATCCCGGCGCATAGCGCTGCGAAAACGGCAGCAGTTTGGTGGGCCCGCTATCGACTGGCATATCGCTGTGCGCGACGGCGCCTTGCAGCGTCAGGAACGGCGACATCGTGTGCACATGCGCCGGATAGCGTTCGGCCTGTTCGACGGTCTGAAAGCCGAGGTGATAGTCGCGATGCGCCTGTTGCGCTGCGCCGCCGGGACGCACCACATTTACCTGCGCCGTCATCTGAAAGCACGGGCCTAGCCACGCCTGCGCGGCAGCTACCAGCAGCGGATTCGCGTAGTAGCGGGCGAATACGGACGGTGCGCGCAAGCAAAGCTTTTGTTGTGCGTTCCAGATGCGGTCGTTGGCGCCCGCTTTGGCGAAGTGGTCGGCGGCAGCCGCACCGGACTGCCGCTCTTCGCGGATGATGTCCTCGAAGATTGCGGTGGCGGCGTCGACCGGCGCGGTATCGGCGAACGCGCGTTTCAGCACGAAAACGCCTGCACCGTGCTCCAGAACGTCGGCCCACTCGTGCTGCAGTTCCGCGCGGCGCACCGTATCGTCGAGTACGGGTTGCAGTTTGCTGCAATCGTAGATGGGCACGTGCTGATCGATACGGTCCGCGTATTCAGGCAGCGCCTCGTCGCGGCCATCGTGCAATGCAGCGACGAAGTCCTGAAGCGAGCACGCCTGCTCGCTATACCGTCCGGGCGGCTTCACGTCCCGCTGCAAGCGAACCTGTTCCATCGTCGTCTCCTCACCAGTCCGTGCAACCATGCTGCGTCTGCACGTCGTTGCGTTTACCATCGGCCCATCAAAAATACCCGAATTTCTATCCAACGCCGCTGTTTCGGCCGTAGCTGACAAGCGTCTTTCGCAACTGCAGCGCCGCCGCGAACCATGCCCGCGCCGGCTGACGGCCATGCCATTTGCGACGGCGGCAATCTAAAAAATTTATCGGCAGGGTAAATCGAGGTCACCCGCCGCGCCTTGCGTGGCGCGGATCCGGATCGATCGACACACGCGGAGTAGCACGCCGAGCCTCGATGCAACGTGTTGACGCAGCCAGCCCCGTTCATATCTCATACGCTTATCTGCTGTCCGAGCGGCCGCCGCCTTGCGCGGCGCGTCGCCGTCCTGTCTTTCCAGATTGAACGTACAAGAGCCCAAGCATGATCATCGACATCCACGGACACTACACCACCGCGCCGAAGGCGCTCGAAACGTGGCGCAATCGCCAGATTGCCGGCATCAAGGACCCGGCGCAAATGCCGTCGGCAGCCGAGCTGCATATCAGCGACGACGAACTGCGCGAGTCGATCGAAACCAATCAGCTGCGTCTGATGCGCGAGCGCGGCCTCGATCTGACGATCTTCAGCCCGCGCGCCAGCTTTATGGCGCACCACATCGGCGACTTCGAAGTGTCCAGCACGTGGGCCGCGATCTGCAACGAGCTGTGCTATCGCGTCAGCCAGCTGTTCCCGGATAACTTCGTGCCGGCCGCGATGCTGCCGCAAAGCCCGGGCGTCGATCCTGCGACCTGCATTCCCGAACTCGTCAAGTGCGTGGAGCAGTACGGCAACGTCGCGATCAACCTGAACCCGGATCCGTCCGGCGGCCACTGGACCAGTCCGCCGCTGTCGGACCGCCAGTGGTACCCGATCTACGAAAAGATGGTCGAGTACGACATCCCCGCGATGATCCACGTCAGCACCAGCTGCAATGCGTGCTTCCACACCACCGGCGCCCACTACCTGAATGCGGACACCACCGCATTCATGCAGTGCCTGACGTCGGACCTGTTCCGCGATTTCCCGACGCTGCGCTTCGTGATTCCGCACGGCGGCGGCGCGGTGCCGTACCACTGGGGCCGTTTCCGCGGCCTCGCGCAGGAAATGAAAAAGCCGCTGCTGAAAGATCATCTGCTGAACAACGTCTTTTTCGACACCTGTGTCTACCATCAGCCGGGCATCGATCTGCTGACGCGCGTGATGCCGGTCGACAACATCCTGTTCGCGAGCGAGATGATCGGCGCGGTGCGCGGCATCGATCCGGAAACGGGACACTATTTCGACGATACGAAACGCTACATCGAGGCGGCGCATATCGACCCGACGGATCGCTACAAGATCTACGAGGGCAACGCGCGCCGCGTTTATCCGCGTCTCGATGCGAATCTGAAGAAGAAGGGGCTTTGAACATGTATGAACTTGGCGTGGTGTACCGGAACATCGAACGGGCGGACGCAGCCGTCGCACAGAAGCTCGGCGCATTGGGCTCGGCAACCGTGCATGAGGCAATGGGCCGGGTCGGCCTCATGCAGCCTTACATCCGGCCGATTTTCCCGCGTGCGCAGGCGAGCGGCACGGTGGTGACCGTGCTGCTGCAACCGGGCGACAACTGGATGCTGCACGTGGTGGCCGAGCAGATTCGCCCCGGCGACATCGTCGTCGCAGCGGTGACGGCCGGATGCACCGATGGCTATTTCGGCGACCTGCTGGCGACCAGCTTCAAGGCGCGCGGCGCAACCGGCCTCGTGATCGACGCCGGCGTGCGCGACGTGACGGTGCTTGAAGACATGGGCTTTCCGGTGTGGAGCAAGGCGATTTCGTCGAAGGGCACCGTCAAGGCGACGCTGGGCTCGGTGAACATCCCGGTGGTGTGTGCCGGCGCGCTGGTCACGCCGGGCGACGTGGTGGTGGCCGATAGCGATGGCGTGGTGTGCGTGCCGCGGGCCCGCGCAGCCGACACACTGGAAAAGGCTGCGGCGCGCGAGGCAAACGAAGCCGACAAGCGCGCGAAGCTCGCATCCGGCGTGCTCGGCCTCGACATGTACAAGATGCGCGAACCGCTGGCGCAGGCAGGATTGCGCTACATCGATTGAGCGGAGTGTCTATGAGTGGCGATAACACGGCTGCGCTGGCGTTGATCTCTTCGATGGCGACGCGGCAGATCCTGTCGCGCCTTGCCAGCGACTATGCGGCCCAGACGGGGCAGGCGGTCGCGGTCGAATCGGTCGGCGGGGTCGATGCGGCACGGCGCGTCAGCGAAGGCGAAGCTTTCGATATCGTCGTGCTCGGTAGCGATGCGCTGGCTAAGCTCGAGCAGCACGGGCACGTCGATGCCAGCAGCCGTGTGCAGATGGCGCGCTCGGGCATCGCTGCCGCGGTCGCGGCCGATGCGCAGCGGCCCAGCATCGATACCGAAGAGGCGCTGCGCGATGCGATTCTGCAAAGCCGTTCGATCGGTTATTCGACCGGACCGAGCGGTGTGCATCTGGAGAAGCTGTTCGCCCGCTGGGGCATCGCCGACACGATCGCGTCGAAAATCGTACAGGCGCGGCCCGGCGTGCCGGTGGCGACGTTGATTGCACGCGGCGAGGTGGAACTGGGCTTCCAGCAGAACAGCGAGCTACTGGATCAGCCGGGTATTGCGGTTCTCGGGCCGTTGCCCGAGCAGGCTCAGGCGGTGACGGTGTTTGCCGCGGCGGTTTGCACAAAATCGTCGCGCGTCGATGCCGCGGCGGCGTTTCTGTCCTTTCTGGTTTCGCCGCGCACCCGTGCGGTCAAACTGGCGCACGGCATGGAGCCCGCCTGATTTTCAGGGTGAGGCGCGCGGGGCGGTGCCCACGCGCGCACTCACGCGCTGCTGAAGGCATGGCGGGCGTGAGCTGGGCAAGGTGGCCGACCTCGACGTGTCGGTGCTTTTTCCATCGATGCGGCGCATATCAGCGCTTCCATCCATTGTGCATGCCGTGTCGTCGGGTAAACTTCGTGAGTCCGAGGGTCAGGGGCGCGAGCCTTTGACGTGCCTAAGCTTTTGCCATCACACGCACACTCCATGTCTCACGAACACGCACCTCACGATCACTACGTCGAACATGCCGCGCACGCCGGCGACTCGCTGTCGCGCTGGGTCGCCGTTTTCACGGCGATTCTCGCCGCCTTGTCCGGGCTTCTGCATTACGAGGAAGGCGTGCTGCAGACGCAGGCCCTCGTCTTCAAGAACGACGCGGTACTGCTACAGAGCAAGGCCAGCGACCAATGGGGCTACTACCAGGCGCAATCCAGCAAGGGACACCTGATGGAGCTCGCCGCCGAACTCGCGCCGCCGGAGCGCCGGCCGTTCTACAAGGATCAGATCGACAAATACGAGGCCCGCAAGAAGGACATTGCGTCGAAAGCGCACGAGCTCGAGCAGCAGGTCGAAGAGGCCAATCACCGTTCGGCGCAGAAGGAACATCCGCAGCACCTGTTCGGTCAGGCGCTCGCGCTGATGAGCGTGGCGATCTCGCTGGCGGCCATCACGTCGCTGACCGGCAGCCGCAAGCTGTTCGCGCTGGCCGGTGTGGTGGGTGCGGCGGGGCTTGGCGTGTCGGTATTCGCGCTACTGCATCTGTGACGTTGCCGCCGCGCTCAGGGCGCGGGGCATGCCGTGGCGCGATCGTTCAAGCCTTCGTGCTCGGCTGCGAATGAAACCACGGGGCCGTTGGCGCGCTGCGTAATGCGCACCACGTAGATGCTGTCGTAGTCCGGGCTCTGCCAGCGTGGCACGCTGGCGGCGTCACCGCCATAACGCGTGACGATGCTGCGCGCTACCTGCTCGACCACCGCATGTTCCCATGCGACCACGACAAGGCTTTTCTGATAGCGCGGCGCGAGCAGCGCATCGGTCAGTTTGTCGGCGTTCTTGAAGCCGATCGACGCGTTCACCGGCAAACCGAAGTAGATTGCGGTGGGCTCGATGGTTGCGAGCGGGCGCACGTAATCGTATTTCGTGCCGCGGTCGTTTTTCTGCTTTGAAGGATCGGGTGCGAAGATCGCGTCCGGGCGGCCGTATTTCGCTTCGATCACGCGCGGCAGCGCGAGCGCGCGGTTCAAACCCTGGCAATTCAGTTGACCCAAACCGCTGTCGGGCTTCTCGCCGTGCCGCACCATCACGATGGTTTGCGTCGCGCCTGGTTCCGCGTCAGCCGGCTGCGCGGTCGCGAGCAAGGCGGCGCAGGCCAGCATGGCACGGGCGAAAAGCGGAGCGGAATATCGGGCGTTCACGATCGTGCGGTGGCTGCGTTGGGTTGCGTCAGGTAGCGGTCGGCTACGGTTGTTGGTTGTGCATGCAAAGGCGTCGCTTATTCTATCAGCCGTGCCAGCCGCCGACGCAGGCCTTGCCGCCGCCCAGCCGCGCACGCACAACGCGCTTATTGGCACCGCTAGCGTCATGCGCGACAATCGCGGCCATCCGCCGACTTCTTTGTCACGAGGAGCACGCTATGCCGATACTGGTTCTGGGGTTGCTGATTTTCCTTGGTGCACATTCGATCCGCATTTTCGCGGAAGACTGGCGGCAGGCGCGCATCGTGCAAATGGGCCCGAAGGGCTGGCGCGCCGCGTATTCGGTGGCGTCCATTGTCGGGCTCGTGCTGGTGATCTGGGGCTACGGTATCGCTCGCCGCGAACCGGTCGTGCTATGGACACCGCCGGTATGGGCGCCGCATGTCGCCGGCCTGCTGACGCTGTTCGCGTTCATCCTGTTCCCCGCCGCGCATGCGCCCGGCAATCATTTCAAGGCCCTGCTCAAGCATCCGATGGTAATCGGCGTCGGGTTATGGGCTTTAGCGCACCTGCTCGCGAACGGCACGTTGAACGCGGTCGTGCTGTTCGGCGCGTTCCTGGTGTGGGCATGCGTCGATCTGATCTCGGCGCGGCGACGCGATCGCGCGCAACAGGTGGTCTATCCGCCTGGCAACCTGTCGCGCGACGTGATGCCGGTGGTGGCCGGCTTTATCGGTTGGGCGGTGTTCGCGTTCTGGCTGCACGGCTGGCTGATCGGCGTGAAGCCGTTGGGGTAAGAACGCGAACCAGGGCGGCATCAATGCGATGTCGCCAGCGCCGTCGAAGACATCGCGCCCAGCTTCTGATTGAGCCAGAACGCGTACGACACCTCGATATTCTCCTGAAGCGCGACGAAGTTCGTCATCTGGTCGCTGAGCAGAATGCCGATCTGCGCGATCAGATTGCATTCCTGCTCGACGACCTTGGTAACGGTGTTGGCCGCCTTCATTTCCGCGCGTTCGCGGTTCCACGCCGCCATACCTTGCAGCAGCGCCTGCTGCTGCAGCATCAGCCGCTGCACGACCGCCTGCTGCATCTCGATCAGCTCGCCCCAGGTCTCGAGGTTCATGCCGAACGCAAACAGCCTGGCCGTATCGATACTGTTGGCGCCGGCGCGCGCGGCCCAGCCGCCGAGCAGCGCGGGCACCTTCATTGCATGCTGCAGCGACGCCGCGTGCATCGCCGGCGCGGTGCGCTCCACTTCGACCGCGGCGACGGCAGTGGCGGCGGCGGGTTCCTGCAACGCGGGCACAACAAGGTTCATGCTTTTCATAGCAGACTCATCCTGTAAGAGAAGTGATCAGCCACCGAGCCGGCTCAGCATTGCGTAGAGCGCCTTGATCTGCACGGCATTGCGCGTGTAGTAGTCCGGCTGTTCGGGGTTGTCGCTGGTGTAGCCCCACCAGTCCCAGCAGCCATCCGGGTTTTGCTGGCCGCCGTCGTCGACGCCGGTCGCCTGCGGGTACAGCACGATGATGTCGTTGCTGTCCGCCAGTTCGTTGTAGCCGGTCGTCGTCATATAGCGGTTGCCGTACGGCGCCTGGTTCGCCACGTCGGCGCGGCCGTACACGTAGTTCACGTAGCTATAGCCCTGCTTGCAGCCGTGCAGCGCGATATGCACGCGGGCCGGCTTGCCTTCTTCGACTGCGCGCGGCACGTACGCGTAACCGAATTGACCCATGCTGGTGCGCGCGCCCGGCCCGAAGAATTCGCTTTGATCGAAACGCACGAGGCGGCCGCTCAGTTGCCTGGCGGCGGGCTTCAGGTCGCTGTAGATGTGATGCAGAATGCGGTGCGACTGCATGAACGAGCCGCGGTTGATATAGGGAGGCTGGTTGGTGTCCAGCAGCGAATCTTCCGGGTTGTCGGTCACGATCGAATGGCCGGCCGGCACCGTGTCGTCGAACACGATGTCTTGCGATGCGACGCCGAGCAGCTCGTAGAAGCGGTGCGTGCATTTGACCACGTCCGAATACACGACAGTGTCGCGCGAACCGGTGAACAGATACACGCGGTCGCCCTTCAGGTTCGAAACCGGATCGATGCCGCCCGCTTGCGCGGTGTCGCGCGCGAGCTGCGCGAGGCGCGGTGCGCTGGGGCCCGTATGCGCAGTCAGCGGGCTCATGCAGATGAATTCCGCCCCTTGTACGTAGGCGTCTTCCGCGAGCGGCGCCGCGCCGCGAAACGATTCGGCGCAGCGAAACGGGCCGCCGGCAATCACGCCGACGCCGGCAAAGCTGGCCGAATGCGCCAGATGTAGCTGCACCGTCATGAAGGCACCCGAGGAAAGCCCGGAAATCGAGCTTTCGCCCTTTTTGACGTTGTACGAGCTCAACTGCTCGATCTTCGAAAACGTGTCGTTCGCCATCTTCGCCACCCCGCCAGAGATATGTGAACTTGCTTCGTGTTCCGAATGGTGCGCGGCGTGCCACGTGCCATGCTTGACCTGGCACGCATGCACCGGAATGCTGCGGAACCTGTGTGTTCGCTTGCGCTCGTCGGCGGTGCAGGGTTGCGTCCGCAGCGCATTTCGATGCGGTCGGAATGGTCCTGTGTGCTGCAGTGCGATAGCCGACAGAACCGGAAGATAGGGAGATCGGAATCGGCTGGATACCTGCCAGAACGGATAGGGCTAACAGCGTGTATATCGCCTACGGCTGTTTTATTTCTGTCATCGGCCGAGGTGGACTGCGGTGGCGCCAGCGCGCCGCGCTGCCTATCGGCCGCGCGGCCGTCTCGAGTACGAACGGCGGAACACCCACCACCCTGCGAACACTGTCAGCCCGACGACGGTCAGCACCATCACCCAGAAGCCGTGCCGGTTTTCCGCCAGCGGAATGCCGCCGACGTTCATGCCGAACAGGCCCGCAATGATGTTGATCGGCAGCGCGAGCACCGTGACGAGCGTCAGCGTGAACAGCGTGCGGTTGGTCTGCTCGTCGAGCCGCGCGGCGATTTCTTCCTGCAGCAGCTTGATGCGTTCGGCGAGCCCGGCAAGGTCGCCGAGCACCAGCGAGAACTCTTCGGTCGAATCGCGCAGATGCTGCACGTCGGCCTCCGAAAGCCAGCTGGGCGGCCGCACCAGCAGCCGGAAAATCGAACCCGGCTCCGGCGCGAGCAGACGTTGCAGCCGCACCAGCACGCGGCGCATCGCGCCGAGATCGCGGCGGCTCTCCACCGCCTGCTTCGACAGGAACTGGTCTTCGATACGGTCGATCTCGATGCTGCTACCGCGCACGATCTGCACGAGCAGATCGGCCTGGTCGCGCAGCAGGTGAATCAGCAGCTCGGCCGGCGTGCTGAAAATTTCGCCTTCGCGCACCGACGCGCGCAGCCGGTCCACCGAGCGCAACTGCTTCAGGCGCGCGGTGACCATGATGTGCTTGTGCGTGTACACCCACAGCGTGGCGATATCCGACGGCGTCTGCTCGAAATCGAAGATCACGTCGTTGACGACCGCCAGTAGCGCACCGTGCTGATGCTCGATACGCGTCGAATGCGAGCCTTCGCGCAGCGCTTCGAAGTAACCGTCGGGCAGATCCAGATGCGCGCGCATCCAGCGCTCGCTGGCCACGTGCGCGAGGTTGAAATGCAGCCAGAGAAACTCGCCGTCGGTGCGCCGCGGGTTCGACGCATGATCGGCAAGCCACTCCATGACGGCGTCGGAGTCGATCGGCTGGCCCGCTTGGCCGGACACGAAGCGGAAGCTGCAAACCAGGCCTGACTGGTCGGCGCCATATGTGGAAGTCGCCAGATTCAGTTTCATAGGCGGTTGAACGGTGACAGGTGGCGGTGGCGAATGCGCGGGGGCACGACGTGCGCACGTGTCATTTTGACACATCCAATATGCGGGCTGTGTTCAGCGCGCCGGCGTTTATATGACATTTTAAGGTCCGCTCGCCGACAATGCCGCGCTGCCGTTGTGATGATTCATCGTTCCGTCACATTCTTCACCAACAATCGCGACGCGCCCGGCAAACCGGGCCACACACACAAGGCGACGTATCGTGCTCGATCGAAGCGCGGGCGATTGCCGGTTTGACCTCGGGGAATCACAAATGACTATCCGTCATCGCATTACGCTTTTGGTTGTCTTGATGTTCGTCGCCTTGTCGGCTATCGGCGCCTACGCCGTGTACCAGACCAGAGGCAGCGCGGCGGAGGTCAGACAGGTGACGGAAGGCGTCGTGCCCAGCGCACTCGCCTCCGCCGATCTGGTGTCGCAGGTGAAGGACGTGCAGATCGCCACGATGACGCTGGTCTACGCGCCGGATGCGAACATGGTGTCGCAGGCGCAGGAAGAGCTGGCGAAAAAACGCACGACGCTCAAACAGGCCCTCGAACTGCAGTTGAAAAACGCCGCGAGCCATGCGCAACAGGGTCTCGTTGCGCAGGCCCAGGAAAGCCTCGGTAACTATTTCTCCGCGATCGACGAGACGGCCAGGATGAAGCTGGCCGGCAAGAACGAACTCGCTCAGGCCTATCTGTTCGCGAATGTCGCGCAGTATCGCGACGAACTCGAAGGCATCGTCGATACGCTGCGCATCGAGAAGAACCGCGAGAAGGACGACGCGATCAAGACGCTGAACGATCGCCTCGCCACCACCACCACGATGATCGCGGCCGTAACCGGTGCCGCGGTGTTGCTGCTGACCGCGATCGGCGCGCTGCTGTATCGGCAGATCACGCGGCCGCTGTCGGGCATGCAGGCGGCGATGAGCGAGATTGCGACGAGCCAGGACTTCACGCGCCGCGTGCCGGTCGGCCGTATGGACGAAATCGGCCACTCGATCGTCGCGTTCAACGGCATGATCGAAAAGATTCAGGAAAATTCGGCGCTGCTCAAGCAAAAGACCGCGGACATTCAGGCGATGCTGCAGAACATGCAGCAGGGCATTCTGACGGTGGTCGACGGTGCGGTGATTCACTCCGAGTATTCGGCGTACCTCGAAGCGATCTTCGAAACGCAGGACATCGCCGGCCGCCGCCTGATGGACCTGGTGTTCGCCGATACCGATCTCGGCGCCGACGAACTGTCGCAGATCGATGCGGCCACCTATGCGTGCCTCGGCGAAGATGCGATCAACTTCGAGTTCAACCAGCATCTGCTGGTCGGCGAGATTGCGAAGCAGATGCCCGACGGCCGCGTGAAGACGCTCGATCTGAGCTGGTCGGCGATTACCGACGAAAACGACGTGATCGTGCGCCTGATGCTGTGCGTGCGCGATGTGACCGAGCTGCGCAAGCTGGCCGCCGAAGCGGGCGAACAGAAGCGCCGCCTCGAGATGATCGGCGAGATTCTGGCGGTCAACGAAGAGAAGTTCCATCACTTCATCGATTCGGCGAGCGGCTTCGTCAGCGAGAACGAGCGCATCATCCGCAAGCACGATCAGGCCGATCATGGCGCGCTTGCGGAACTGTTCCGCAACATGCATACGATCAAGGGCAACGCCCGCACGTACAACCTGCAGCACCTGACCAACGTCGTGCACGAAACCGAGCAGCGCTATGAAGAACTGCGCCGCGCGGAATCGGAACACCAGTGGGACCAGGACGTGCTGATGGGCGAACTGGCACGGGTGCGCGAAGCGATCGACAGCTACGCGAAGATCAACGAGCTGAGCCTTGGCCGCAAGCGCCTGTCGCGCCGCGCCGGCGCGGACCGCTATCTGATGGTCGACAAGGAACACATCGCGCACAGCCTGAAGCTGCTCGAAACCGCGAACAGCGGCGACGTTGGCGAGCTGGTGACGATGCGCGACGCGCTGCACCGCGCGTTGCGCGTGCTCGGCACCGAAAGCGTCGCGGAGACGCTGTCGAGTGTGCTCGATTCGCTGCCGTCGCTGGCGCAGGAACTCGGCAAGGAAGCGCCGCACGTGCGCATCGACGACAACGGCTACCGGCTACGCAGCCAGGCTGGCAACACGATGAAGAACGTGTTCATGCATCTGCTGCGCAATTCGATCGACCACGGCATCGAAACGGCGGCGGCGCGTCTCGCGCACGGCAAGCCGGTGGCGGGTGTGATCGATATCGAGGTCGGCGTCGACAACGCAGCGCTGCAGCTGACGCTGAGCGACGACGGCCGCGGCCTCGCGCTGAAGAAGATTCGCGACAACGCGATTGCGCGCGGCTGGATCGATGCGGACACGCCGGTCAGCGACGAAGAGATCGCCGAGTTCATTTTCCGCCCGGGCTTCTCGACCGCCGAACACGTCACCGAAGTGTCGGGTCGCGGCGTCGGCATGGACGCGGTGCGCGACTTCCTGAAGCGCGAGCACGGCAGCATCGAACTGCGCTTTACCGACGACCGCAAGGGCGCCGAATTCCGCCAGTTCCAGACGATTGTGTGCCTGCCGGACAGTTTCGCCGTGGACAGCCTCGGCACCGACGTGCGCAGCGATGCGCACGGCACCTTGCCGATCAGCGGCCACATGGCAGGCTGAGCCGGCGCGCGAGGTGCGTGCGCGGCTCGCTTCCATGCAATACATGCAATACCAGAAGGATGGTTGTGATTCGATGGTGGTCATTCAACAGTATCTCGTCGCAGTAATCGCAGCCAGCGCGGTGACCGCCGTGCTGGCCTGGGTCGTCCATCGGCTGCGCAGCGCAAGCTTGCTGCGGCAGGTGAACGACGCAAGCGCCGCGCGCATCGCCGAACTCACGCGCGACGACGACCGGCATGCGCAACAATTCGCGCAGGCGGAGCAGGACAAACTGGCGCTCGAAGTCACGGTCGCCGAGCTGCGCGACGACCTCGCGCGGCAGGCTGCGCTGGTCGACGAAACCCGTGCGGCGCTGGCCGCGGCCAACGAAAACCGCGACCAGCTCGCGCGTGACGCGCAGCGCATCGCCGACGAAGCACAGCGGCTCAAGAGCCTCGCGGCCACTTTCGAGCGCTGGCACGAGCAGATGATCTCGTTGATGACGCAGAACCAGGACATGCACACGAAGAACCAGGAGCTGTCGTCGATCGTGCGGCACGTGGTGATCGTGTCGCTGAACGCATCGATCGAAGCGGCGCGCGCCGGTCAGGCGGGCCGTGGCTTCGCGGTGGTCGCAAGCGAAGTGCGCTCGCTTGCGGCGCGTTCGGAGGAATTGTCGAAGAGCTATCGCGACAGCCTGCATCGCAACGACCTGACGACCACAGCCACCTTCCAGGACATCCAGGCGGGCGGCAAGATGATCGCCGCGTCGCTGGCCAGCGTCGAATCGCTGGCAAGCCAGTTCCAGTCCCGGCTTCACTAGGCGCGCAACGTGATCAGCTCCCATGCGAAGCAAAGCTTCGAGCGCATCTTCGAGAAGGCGGCGCGCACGCGTTTGCCGATCGATTCGAGCCATGGCTGCAACATCGCACCGCTGCGCGAGCCGATGGCCGGCGCCGACACCCGGGCGGTGGTGCTGACGATTTCGTCGATCGCGTTCCGGCTGCTGCTGATTCTGCACGTCAACGAAGATACGGCCGCCGTCGAATACTTCACCAGCGACAACCCGGAGCGACCGTTCAACGAGGTGTTCCAGGAAATCTGCAACCTGTGTTGCGGCGCGATCAATCAGGAACTGCTGAACTATTTTCCGGACCTCGGCATGTCGACGCCGTACACGCTGAGCGCGCGCTGTCTGCCGTATCTGAGCGGACTCAAGCCCGAACTGCTCGAGTCGTTTGCGATCTCGATCGACGCTGCGGCCGGCTGTATCGAACTGGCCGCGACGCTGTGTGTGTGCGCGCACGCGCCGGTCGATTTCATCGCGGACGTGTCGCAAGCCGAAGACACAAGCGGCGAACTCGAACTGTTTTGAACCCCCGAATCTGAATACGCCACGCAGGAAGCAGCATGAACGACACTAAACCGGTCAGCAAGGTCCTCGTGCTCGACGACGATCTGCTGCATGCCGATACGATCAAACGCTTTTGCGACGAGAACAATCTGGTCGGCGTCAAGGTGCGCAAGAGCCGGCTGCTGTCGGTGCTGCGCGCGAATATCGATCTCGGCGCGATTCTGCTGCACGAAAGCTATGGCGGCTCGCTCGACGAAGCCGCGGCGATCGCGAACCGCATCTATGCGGTGCGCCCGGAGCTGCCGATCATCATGCGCCGCGAACGGCGCGCGACGATGGACGATTTGCCCGAGAGCCTGCGGCAGATTTTGTGCGCGGTGTACGTGGCAAGCGACATCACGCCGCTGCGCGACGTGATCGACAAATACATTTTCAGCCTCGACTATCCGAACGCGCTGGTGCGCGGCATCTCGGAGATCAGCGAGTCGATGCTGACTACGCTGTTCAAGGAACTGACCATCGCGAGCGAACGGCCGAGCATCGTGCGCGACCGCATCATTTTCGGCGAGGTGTTCAGCCTGATCGCGCTGGAAAGCGCATGGTGCCGCGGCTACATGATGATCCAGGCGGAAGAGGAGCCGTTGCTCGCGCTGCTCGACCAGCGCCGCAGCGGCAGTTCGAGCGCGGCGTCCGCCGATTTCCGCGATCTCAACGATCTGCTCGGCGAATTGACCAACATGATCTGGGGCGCGTTCAAGAACCGCTTCCTCGGCGAAGTCGACCCGACGCGCGCGCAGGTGCAAGTGCCGCTGCTGGTCAATCACCGCCAGAAATACATTTCGTTCGGCTCCGACAATCCGCAACTCTGCTTCGTGTACGAGTTGACGGACGAGCAATCGGGCCGTTCGGTAAAGCTGCATCAGCGTTTCGTGTTCAGCCTCAGCTGGTCGCCGGAAGCGTTCAGCGAGATCGCTGAACAGCCCGGCGCGACGGTCGGCGCAGGCGAACTCGATCTCTTCTGACTGAACTGGATGTAACGGAGAAACTCACATGGCAAAGATTCTGGTAGTGGACGATTCAAGCACGGTGCGCGACGAAGTGGCCGGCTTTCTGAAGAAAAACGGCCTCGACGTCGATACGGCGGTGGATGGCAAGGACGGTCTCGCGAAACTGAAGGCGAGCCCCGGCACCAAGCTCGTGATCAGCGACGTCAACATGCCGAATATGGACGGCCTGACGATGGTCGAAAAGATTCGCGGCGAACTGGCCAACACGACGGTCAACGTGATCATGCTGACTACCGAAAGCAGCCCGGCGATGAAGGAACGCGGCAAGGCAGCCGGCGTGAAGGGCTGGATCGTCAAACCGTTCAAGGGCGAGGCGGTGCTCGAGACGTTCAGGAAGCTGGCTGGCTAAAGCGTGCGGGTGCATCTGCACCGGCCCTGCATCTGCATCTGCGCCTGTCTGTCGTTATCGCTGCTGCCGCGGCGGTGCGCTTGCGCCCGCCGCCGCAGATTCGAACGGCATGCGTAAAGCCGCTTACGATTTGGCGGGGCGGCCCGTCTTCACCGTGTCCAGTTCCGACACAGCGGCCAGCAACTGCTTGGCCGACGCGGCCGCGAGCAGCGCGAGACCGGCGCGCAGCAATTCGCTTTTCTTCACCGACACGCCTGCTTCGAGGCAACGCTGCTTCAGTTCGGCAATCTTCGCGTAGTCGGATTTCGGCATCGTAAAGCTGTCGCGCACGACCTTGTCTTTCTTCGCGCGGCGGGTCTTTTCGTCCTTTGCTTCTTTTTCCGCGGCGGCGGGCGCGGTGGTCTGCCTGGCCTTCGGTGTCTTGGTCTCAGCCGCGGTGCTTTTCTTCGCGGCCTTTTCCGGGGCTGCCTGCTTCGGCGCAGCTTTCTTTACGGTTGCTTTCCTGGCTGCAGCTTTCTTGGCTGCGGCTTGCTTCGGCGCGGCTTTCTTTTCGACAGCCGCGGCGGCCTTTTTCGGCGCGACCGCTTTTTTCGCCTTCGCGGACGGCTTTGCGTCTTGCGCTGCCGTTTCTTCCGCGCTCTTCGGGAAGTGGAAGGTTTTCCTGGTGGGTTGCTTGATTTGCGGTGTACTCATTCTTTTGATCTCCGTGGTGACTGGGCAAACGGTATAAACAGTATATACGGTTTATAGGGCGGCACGGCACGACGCGGGCCACGCATGCCCGAGGTGAGACTTTCCAGGAGACGGTGTGCCGGCAAGCAAAAAGCCGCGAGCAACCGGTGAGGATGTTCGGGAGCATGAAGCGCTAAAGGTGAGAGCGTTCGGGAGCCATCCGCGCAGCAGACGCGATGGCGCTATGCGGTGACGATCAACAGCATTCCCGTCAACGTCAACGCGCCGCACCACAGCCAGTCGAAATTGATCCAGCCGCGCTTCAGCATACCGAGCCCGAGATATTCATAAGCCGCGAACGCGATTGCCGCACCGGTCACGAAAGTGACCAGCGTATGCAGCGCAGTCACTTCGCCGAGCGATTGCAGCGCGCTGCCGAACGGTGCAGCGGCGCCGCCCGCACCGCACAGCGGCAACAATGCCGGTACCAGCATCAATCCCGCGCCATGCATCGTTGCCATTGCAGCGGACCATAGCGCGAGACCGATAAACCCGGCCGTCATCCCCACGCGCACCCGGTGGCGATGCCCGTACAGATGGTGATACACGGCCCATGCAATCAGCGCGACGCCCATTACCACGCGCAGATGCGCGACCTGCACCAGCGCGCCGAAGGCCACCGCCGACGAGGTCACCAGCAGCACCGAAGCCGCATGTCCGAGCGCGATCGGCGGCAGCGCGAGCAGCATCGCCTTGCGGCTGCCGCGCTGCAAGCCGAGTGCGGCTGCGAACAGCCAGCCCATCGCCGGATTGATGCCGTGGAACAGGCCGCTGCCGATCACCGTCGCCCATGTCGGCCCGAAGCCGTTCGAAAGCAGATCGTTCATGATGCTCGCGTGTGTGATGGCGATCCGCGATGGCTTACGGATAGCAATACGAGTCCGACGAACAGTCGCCGCCCTCGAGTCGCACCTGGTGCGGACGATGCGTGCCCGGCCATTGCACGAAGAACTTCGGATCGAAGTCGATGCCGCCGCCCGGTTTGGTATCGAGCTTGACCATCCAGCCGTCCAGTCCATCCGGATAGAACTGCTCGTCGATCACGCCGTACAGCGAATTCGTGAAATACACGCGCTTGCCGTCGCGGCTCACTTCGACCATCTGCGGACCGCCGTTCAGCGGCGCGCCGTTCGCGCCCGGATGCGACGCGCGCGCGACGATGCCGCCGATGCGCACCGTACCCGTCAGTTCCGGATGGAACGGATCGGACACGTCATACTGACGCAAATCGCCGGTGCCCCAGCACGACACGTACAGATAGCGGTCGTCGAGCGAGAGGTCGATATCGGTGACGAGCGGCGGCACGGCGCCGAAGCCTTTCAGCATCGGCGGCAGCAGATCGGCATCGGCGGGCTCGGCGGGAATTTCGATGATCTTGCGCGCGGCCCACTTGTCGCCTTCGCGGTACCACGTCCAGATCGATGCGGACAGGTCCTTCAGGCTGATCACCGAATTGACGAAGCCGTGCGCCCTGGTCGGATCGTGCGCAGGGCGCAGTTCGAACACCAGCTGGTTTTCCGCGCCGAAATCGAGCACCTGTTTGTGCTTGCGCGTGTTCAGGTCCCAGAAGTGCAGCCGGTGTCCGTAATTGCCGCCTAGCAGCACTTCGGGCACGAGGCCGTTTTCGAACGTGGCGGGCAGCCCCCATTCGCTGGTCACGACCGTGTCGTAGCCCAGATGCCACCACGCGTCGTACGCGAGCTCCTGCGGGCCGCGGTCGATTTCCCAGCGGCCGCGAATGTCGAAGGTTTCGTGATCCATCAGGAAGATGCCGCCGGGCGCTTCGCCCTGCGCATTGGCGAGCGACGCGACGTAGATGCCGGCCGGTCCGCAGTGCACGGTGTGCGGACGCGTATAGCCGGCCTTGCTGGCGACTTCGTCCGGTTCGAGCACGCGCACGATCTTCGGCTGCTTCGGATCGGGCTTGGTGTCGAGAATGTGGATGCGCGACGAGCGCAGCCCGGGCACCACCAGATAGCGGCGTTCCGAGTGCGGATGCGGCGCGTTCGGGCATAGGCACGAACTGCACGCGTTCCAGCCGAAGTGATGCAGTTCGTCGCCGACATTGGGCATCGCGATACGGCTGACGATCGTGCCATACGCCGTCGATGTCGGATCGACGTCGACCACCGCGAGTTCGTCCGGCACTTGCCGGTCCGGATCGAAGCTCGCCACGTACGCGAGGGTCTCCTTGGGGGCGCCGCCCGCCATGCGGGCCGAAGGGTAGAAAGTGGGATCGGGTTTCCACGTCGCCATGACAGTCCTCCGGAAGTGCTGCGTTGAGTCCGCACGCGCGATGCTGCGGACGCGAAGCGCGCATGCGGGGCTCGCTGCGCGACGGATTCTGCTTGATTGCCGGGATGGATGCTGCAGCGCTGCAATCACGCGGTGCGGGCGAGCGGCGAGACTCGTGCCGGACCGTGTGAGCTTTCAATCGTAGGCAATTTATGGGGGAAGTGGGGCGGCACGCGCGCGGAGGTTCGATGGAGCGAACCTCCGCGCGCGCGAATTTGCGTCAGAAAATTACACGCCAAGGCGCGGCACAGGTGAGGATTTTCGGGAGTGAGGTCGTCCTGCGTTTAAAGGTCGTCGCTGCTTCTCGCATTCGGAAAGTCCTGCTGCGTCGTTGCGGTCGATACGGCGTATCACCTCGAGCGGGACGCCTTCGCACATGCCTTGTGGCGGGTGCGCTTGTAGTTGATCTGGTCGAACGTCACGTGATCCTTCGATGTGCGGCGCAACCCGTCGCCGCCGCGGTCTTCGCGGAATTCCGTGCTGCCTGTGCTTTGCGTGCCCAGTACGCCACCCGCTTTGTGCGAATTGGAGCCGGTTCAGACCGCAGCGATAGCGGAAACTGCGAAATTTGCCGCGCGACCGTACCCGCGATGCCAGCCATGCCTATCGCGGCCAACGGTCCCGCAGTCGGGTCGCTCATCCATGGGGTTGATTCGTGCGATATCCATATCGTCTGGAAATTGTCGTCCAAAGTGCAGTTGATGCCTGCCGCGTTGAGTTTCCGCCATGCTTAACCGGCGGGGCGAAGCTCAACCATGCGTGACGCATCGTCCCGCGCGGTGCTGCACAGTCGCTACCGGCGCCGATGAGGCGACGCCACGCATAGCCACGGTTGTATCGCGCCGCGGTCGAAAACTATGCTGTCGAATGACAGTCGTCTTTACATGACCTCGGCATCCGGAGCACCACCATGCACGCAATGCTGTTCGACGGGACGTCGCCGCAACTGCGCGACGTCGTGCTGCCTGATCCCGAACCGGCAGCGGGACAATTGCTGATCGACGTGCACGCGTGCGGCGTGTGCCGCACCGACCTGCATGTAGTCGACGGCGAGCTCGCCGAGCCGAAGCGGCCGTTGATTCCCGGGCACGAAATCGTCGGCACCGTGCTGGCGCTCGGCGAAGGCGCGAGCGGATTTGCGCCCGGCGAGCGCGTCGGCGTGCCGTGGCTCGGGCAGACCTGCGGCCAATGCCGCTTTTGCGCGGCGGGCCGCGAAAATCTATGCGATGCGCCGGGCTTCACCGGCTATACGATCGACGGCGGCTATGCGCAGCGCGCGCTCGCCGATAGCCGCTATTGCCTGCATCTGCCGACGCGCTACAGCGACGTGGAGGCAGCGCCGCTGCTGTGCGCGGGCCTGATCGGCTACCGCACGCTGCGCATGGCCGGCGAGGCGCGGCACGTCGGCATTTACGGCTTTGGCGCGGCCGCGCATATCGTCGCGCAGGTCGCGCGGCATCAGGGGCGCCATGTGTACGCGTTCACGCGCCGCGGCGACACCGCTGCGCAGCAGCTGGCGTTGCGCCTCGGCGCGGTATGGGCCGGCGGCAGCGACGAAGCGCCGCCGCATCCGCTCGACGCGGCCTTGCTGTTCGCACCGGTCGGCGCGCTGGTGCCGCGCGCGCTGCAGGCTGTGGTCAAAGGCGGTGTGGTGGTGTGCGGCGGAATCCACATGAGCGACATTCCGTCGTTTCCGTACGCGCTGCTGTGGGGCGAGCGGCGCGTCGTGTCGGTCGCGAATCTGACGCGCGAAGACGGCGCCGAGTTCATGCGTATCGCCGGCGACGTGCAACTGCGTATAGAAACGACTGCGTATCCGCTGGCCGAAGCGAATCGGGCGCTTGCCGATCTGCGCGAAGGCCGGGTGGCGGGGGCGGCGGTGCTGACGATGCGATGAGCATCGTGGCGCAGGGACGGGCGGCTGCGTCGTTGGTCCGTTGCCGGCTCGCGTGCGTGCGAGGAGCCGCGTGCGCGAATGTGACGACCGGTGCGCGCTGACGCGCCAGCGCCGTAGCGCTTTTACCGCCAACGCTCCGAAATCGCCGCGGCCAACGCGAGTTTCGCGCGCACCAGCTCCGCGACGCTCGCCGCATCCGGGTCGCGCAGATCGCCGGTCTGGCTATGCGCATCGATGAATTTCTGCGCGGCCGCATGCACGGTGCGCATCGCATATCCGTCGATGCCGCTGACGCGGTCGGGCGTGCGCTTGAGCTCGTCGACGAGGTCGCGTGCGTCGTCGAAGCGCGGTGCAAGGCCGGTGCGCGCATGGAATTCGGCCGCAGCCCGTGCCGCGTACGCGCGCTCGTGGCCGAGACGGTCGATATCGAGCACCATGTCCGCGGCATTCGGCATGCGCGCCGCGCACAGCACCCACAGCGCGAGAAACGCGCGATAGGCGTTTTCGCCTGCGACGCTGCGCGCGTACTGCTCGCAAACGGCCGCGTAGGCGTCGTCGGAGGTGGGGGCGTCCGGCGGCAGGCGCACGTCGAATGCTTGCAGCGCGGCGCTGACCAGCGGTTCATGACGATTGAGCCCAAGTACCCGAAACGGTGCGGCGACAAAGAACGCATTACGCCATTCCTGGTGCAGCAGCCAGCCCGACGCGAACTGCGAAGCCGGATTGCGCACCACCGCAACGTGCAGCGCCGCGGGAAAGGCCTGCTTGAGCCACGGCAGCCGTCCCGACGAACGGCAGAACTTGAAGACGGGCATGTGCTTCGCGTCGAGCGTGCGCTCGGTCAAGTCGCGCAAATAGGCGTGCAGCGCCGGGAATTCGTCGTCCGGCGCGACGCCGAAACGGTCGGTGCTGAAGCGCTTGCGATAGCCCGGCACGCCGCGCGCGCCTTCACGCATAAATGGTTGGTATTCGTCGTAATAAGGGGCTTTTAGCGGCGGATGGCCTGAATTCCACGTGGGGCGCAGCGTCGGTACATCGGCGAGTTTGAGGTCGCCGATCACGGTGCTGAGCGGTTCGTAGAAGGCCCGCACTTGCGCAAGCGCGCGAAATCGCGACCACACCCACGTGCCGGCGCTGCGCCAGCCGGTGTGCAGGAAGATGCCGCGCGCGGGCGGTTCGCCATGGTCGGCGGGAGAGAGCGGGTGCTGGCTGGGCTGCGACATCAGTGGGTGGTTCCTTGCCGGTCGGCTTTACGCGACGGCGATTATAGCCGGGCGCGCTGTCGATTCATTGACGATCGCGGAGGTGCCGGGGTTGTGCTATTGCGATGCTATCCGATGCTATCCGATGCATTTCGCATTCGGGAGTTTCCGATTTATGTTGCGTCATTTTCAGAAAATCCGGGATTACCCGATGATTTTGTCCCAGAGTTACCCGGGCGTGACGATGAGAAAATGCGCCGCAGTCGATACCCGTTTTCATATCGCGCGCGCCGACGCCCGCTTTCGTGCTGGGGGTGCGTTGTCCCGCGGACGGTTCGCCGATATTCGCGTTATGTACGCATTGAAGAGCGGGTGCGATGGCCTTTTTAAGATTAAGCGAAGGGTTCAAAAACGAATGCGATCAAACGTTCGTTTTGGATAATTGCTCGACCACGAAAAATAAATGCCGGAAACCTCAATTTTTAATTCCGGGCCGCCGATATACGTAAAAACACAAACCGGCAACCGAGGGCCGACATCATGACATTCAAAAATCTGAGCATCCGGACGCGGTTGTTCGCCGGGTTCTTTGCCGTCGCGGCGATTTCGCTGTTTATCTCGGCCGTGTCGCTATACAGCCTGAGCACGACCACCGACGCGTTCAGCGAGTTCGTGCACGGCATCAATCTGCGCGCGCAACTGGCGGCGCAAGTGCGCGAAGCGGTCGACCGGCGCGCGATTGCGGCGCGCAACCTGGTGCTGGTCACCAAGCCGTCCGATCTGGAGATGGAAAAGGCGGCCGTCACGCAGGCGCATGAAGACGTTACCGCGCGCCTGAAGCAACTGAACGACGCACTGGCGCGTGCCGCCGATACCGGCGACACGGCGCGCGCGCTCGTCGCCGAGATGAACCGTGTCGAGCAGCTGTACGGGCCGGTCGCGCTCGACATCGTCGCGAAGGCGCTGAACAACCAGCATGACGCGGCGATCCAGAAAATGGACGACGAATGCCGCCCGTTGCTCGCGCAACTGATCAAGGCGACCGACGCCTACGCGAACTTCACCAAAACCCGCCAGGAACAGATCGTCGAGCAGTTTGCGCAGCGGTATGAGATGCAGCGCAACCTGATCGTTGCAGTATGCGCGATCGCAATTCTGGTGGCGGTGGTCGGCAGCCTCGCGATCGTCGGCTCGATCACGCGGCCGATCGGCAAGGCCGTGCAGATCGCGCGCACCGTGGCGACCGGCGATCTGACCAGCGATATCGTGATCGACCGTTCGGACGAAACCGGCGAACTGCTGAAGGCACTGCGCGAGATGAACGGGCGGCTGACCGAAACGGTCGGCCGCGTGCGCTCGAGCAGCACTAGCGTGGCGAGCTCGGCGAATGAAATCGCGGTGGGTAACAGCGATCTGAGCCGGCGCACCGAAGAGCAGGCGGCGTCGCTGCAGCAGACCGCCGCGAGCATGGAGCAGTTGACCAGCACCGTCAAACAGAACGTGCACAGCGCGCAGCAGGCGAAATCGCTGGCCTCGAGCGCGTCGAACGTGTCGCAACGCGGCAGCGAAACGGTCGGCCGGGTGGTCGCGACGATGGAGGCGATCAGCGCGAGCTCGGACAAGATCGCCGACATCACCGGCATCATCGAAGGCATTTCGTTTCAGACCAACATCCTGGCGCTGAATGCGGCGGTGGAAGCCGCGCGCGCCGGCGAGCAGGGCCGCGGCTTCGCGGTGGTTGCGAGCGAAGTGCGCTCTCTCGCGCAGCGCTCCGCGCACGCGGCGAAGGAAATCAAGGAACTGATCGCGCATTCGGTCAAGCAGATTCACGACGGCTCGACGCTCGCCGACGATGCCGGCCGCACGATGTCCGAAGTCACGCAGGCAGTGGCGCGCGTCGCGCAGATCGTCGACGAGATTGCCGCTGCATCGGAAGAGCAGGGGCAGGGGATCGAACAGGTCAATCAGGCGATCTCGATGATGGACTCGGTCACGCAGCAGAACGCGACGCTGGTCGAACAGGCGGCGGCTGCGTCGAGGTCGTTGCGGATGCAAGGAGAAGAGCTCGACGAGACGGTGTCCGCGTTCCGGCTGGTTGCGGCCTGACGATGCCGCTGCTGACGTGCGGCGGCATGCATCGGCCGCCGCCGGCTGGTTGCATCGGCAACCATCGGTCAGTCACGGCAGCGTGCCGCCGTCGTGCTTTGCGGCGACGCGGGCCACACGCCGCGCGGCGCGCAGCGCGCGGCGGCGCCACCACAGCCACAGGCCGGTCACGGCCATGCCCGCGAGAGTGATGCCGCTCAGCATCATCACGGCTTGCAGCGGCACACCGCCCAGCAGCCCGGTATGCAGCGGATAGACGATCGATACCGCGCGCGCGCCCACGTCGGCCCGGTTCCAGCGCTGCGCCGCGAGCACCTGCGCGGTGACCGGATCGACCCATAGCATCGTGCGCCCGTTCGGATGCGGATCGTCGGGCAGATGCAGGCGTACATGCACCGGCTGGTCCGCTTTGGCAGGCACCTGCACCAGATACACCGAAGCCTGTGGAAAGCGCTCGCGCGCTGCCGCCACCAGCGTGTCGAGCGGCAGCCGGTCCGGGCGCCCGCGCGATGCAGCCGGCAGCGGCGGCGCGCGCATCGGCTTGCCGCCGGCTACGGTGCTGACGAAACCGCGCAGCGGCTGCCACGCCATATATGCGCCGGTCGCCACCGATACCGCGATCACGATGCCCAGCGTTGCACCGGCTACGCGGTGCAGATCGAACAGCCCGCGCAGCAACCCCCTGCGCAGTGCGATGCGCCAGCCGGACTGCCCCGCGCGCGGCCACCACAGCACGAGGCCGCTGGCGAGCAGCAGCAGGTAGCACAGCGCGACCAGCGCAAGCATCGCGCGGCCGGTATCGTCGAGCAGCAGCGAACTGTGCAGCTTGAACAGAAAGTTGACGATGCCTTCGGTTTCGCCGCGCCGGCCGAGTTCGGCGCCGCTATACGGATCGATATACACGGTGCCTTTCCACGCGCCGCGCACCAGCACCGGCATGCTGTCTTGCGCGGTGCGTGGCGGCAGGAACGACAGGCTCGCCTGGTTGCCGAACTGCGCGCCGAGCCGGGCCCTGATCGCTTCCAGCGGCAGTGCGGCGGCGCCATCGTGCACGGCTACCGCGAACAGTTGCGGATGCAACTGTTCGTCGAGCGGCGGCGCGACCACCAGCAGCGCGCCGGTCAGCCCCATCATGCCGAGCAGCCAGCCGAGGCCGAGCGCGAACCAGCGGTGCGCCTTCAGCCAGACGTCACGGGCGCGCTGCATGCCGCGCTCGCATCGGGAAATGAACCGTCATCGTATCGATCAGTAAACGAAGTGCCCCTGCACGTACACCATGCGCGGCGCGCCGACCATCCGGCCTGCGTTGCCGTCGACGTTGCGCGTGTAGTAGCGGTTATCGGCGATGTTGTTGATGCCGACCGTGATGTTGCTGCCCTTCCATTGCGGGATCTTCCAGTCGGCCTGCAGATCCCACACGCGGAAGCCCGGTACGCGGCCGGTGCGCGCATCCGGCGGTTCGTTGACGGTGTTGGCGGCGTCGGAGAACTGCGAGCTCTGATGCGTGGTCGACACGTCGAAGGTCCACGCGCCGAGCGTGTATTTCAGGCCCATCGTATCGGTGACGCGTGAGTAGAACGGCACGTCGCGCCCGGCGTAGATGCCCGACTGCTGGATCGCCTTCGTGTACGTGAAGTTCGCGTATGCATCGAGGCCGCGCAGCACGCTGTCTTCGCCGAACAGATAGTCGATCGAGGTTTCGACGCCCTGGTGGCGCGTCTCGCCGATGTTGACGAACAGCGGCGGCTGCGTGCCCGCGACCTGCTCGATCTGGTTGTCGAAGTGCAGGTTGAATGCGGTCACTTCGGCATGCAGGTTGCGGCTCGTCCAGCGTGCGCCCACTTCGTAGGTCTTCGCCACTTCCGGCTGCAGCGGGTTGCTCGCCGACAGCGAGTTCAGCTGCAGGTTCTGTACCGGGCCGAACGACGTGCTGTAGTCGGTGAACAGCGTCAGCGTCGGCGTCAGCAGGTAGGCGACGCTGATCGCCGGCAGTCCCCTGTTGTTGTCGTTCTGGAAGTTCTGGCTCGATCCGTCGGCGTGGCGCGACGATTCGATATGTTCGAAGCGGATGCCCGGCGTGATGCGCCAGCGGCCCCACGCAATGCGGTCGTCGATGTAGACCGCATGTGCGTCGGTCGAGTTGTCGAATTTGGCCGAAGGCCCGTCGACGCCGGTCGCCACCGATTCGTTGAAACTCGCGTCGTTGCCGCGCTCGCGGATATAGCGGTAGCCGACCGTCACGTCGTTAGTGGTGGGCCCGAGCGTGAAGCGCTGCGTAAAGCGCGGCTCGATGCCGTACACCGAGTAGTTACGCGGCTGATGCTGCAACTGCGTGCCGGCCGAGTTGATCAGCACGCTGTTGCGATAGCTCTCGTTGTAGAAGGTGCGGATTTCGAATTCCTGGGTCGACGAAATCGTGTTCAGGTAGCCGATGTCGAACGCTTTGCGGTCGCCTTCCCAGTAGTCGGTCGGGCGCGTGTTCTGGAACGGGTCCTGCTCGAACTGCGCGACCGTCAGGCCGCCCGGCGTGCGCGACTTCACGTCGTAATACGAGAACTTGCCGTAGATCTCGGAGGTCGGCGACAGTTCGTAGCGGTACTTCAACTGCAGGTCGTTCAGGCGTTCGTTGCTGCCGTCGCGCCAGTCGCGACCCGTCATGCCCGAGTACAGCAGCGCGACGCCGAGGCCGTTGTCGAGCTGCGTGCCCAGATACGTGTTGTATTGCGTGTTGCTGCCGCCGCCTTCGGTGTAGATGTTCTCGCGCACCGACGCGTCGGCGGTCAGACCTGATTTGTTCGGAATCGCGCGCGTTTCGAAGTTGATCACGCCGCCGACGTTCTGCGGACCATAGCGCACCGAACCGCCGCTGCGCACCACGTCGATCGAGTCGATATTGCCGAGGCTGATCGGCGCAAACGACAGCTGCGGCTGGCCGTACGGCGCGAACGCGAGCGGAATGCCGTCGAGCAGCACCGTCGAGCGCGGCGTGTAGCGGCCGGTCAGGCCGCGAATGCCGATGTTCAGCGAGATCGCGCTGCCCGCGGTGCCGGAGTTGTCGGTGGACTGCACGCCTGGAATGCGCCGCATCACGTCGCCGATGCTGGTCGCGCCGCTCTGCTCGATCTGCTGCTTGTCGACGATCGTGCGGGCGCCCGCGAAGGTCTTCACGCTATTCTGCAAGCCGGAGCCGAGCCAGTCGCCGGAGACCGAGATGGTTTCGAGGGTGGTCGACTTGTCGTCCTTCGATGGGCTCGACGCTTCCTTCGCTTCCTTTTGGGGCGCGGCGGCATCTTCTGCGGACGCGCTGTCGGGCAGGCCGAGAAAAGCGATCGCCGCGGCTGCCGCGTAGTGGGTCAGTTTGCCGATCGGTGCCTGGCGTAATCCTGCAAAAGCCATGATTCGAGATGTCCTTCGCTCAGCGAATGCGGGTCGGCGCGAGCCGCGCGCGACTGTTACGGAATGTTTCAGTAAAAAAGAGTTCGCATTCTAGATGCGAATCATTTTCGTTTGCAAACGTTATTTATTCGTCAACGAATTGATGACCGATGATCCGAACAAAGTGACAGCCAAATGACGGCGATCCGGCGCGAGAGGGCGGTTTTGCGGCGCTTACTGCGCGAAAGGTAGGGCGCGGCCAAAGGCAGCCAAGGCTCTTGCGCGAGCCGTTGGTCAGGTAGATGAAAGAATTTACGACAGAAAAGGGCGCGATCGACCGGACGTTTCGGGGCATCGACCGGCCGCGGTAGGCGCAAGACCGCTCAGGCGCTTACGCAGGCTCACGCATTGACCGCATCGGCGATCCGTTTGCACAGCGCGGCATCCGGATAAGTGCCGAGGCCCGCGCGGATGTTGTCGGCCATGTACTCCGGACGGCCGGTACCCGGAATCACGACAGTCACCGCCGGCTGCGCCAGCACGAACTTCAACAGAATCTGCGCCCAACTCGTGCAGCCGATTTCCGCGGCCCAGTCGGGCAGCGGCCGCTTGCCTACGCGTCCGATCAGCCCGCCACCACCGAACGGCTGGTTGACGATCACGCCGATGCCGAGATCGGCGGCAAGCGGCAGGATGCGCTGTTCGGCGTCGCGGTCGTCGGCCGCGTAGTTGATCTGAACGAAATCGGGTTTTTCGCTGCGCATCACCGCCTCGACTTCGGGAAAAGCGCTCGACGTGTAATGCGTAATGCCGAGATAGCGGATCCGGCCCTGGGTCTTCCAGTCGCGCAGCGTCGCGAGCTGCGTGCGCCAGTCGAGCAGGTTGTGCACCTGCATCAGGTCGATGCGCGGTTGCTGCAGCCGGCGCATCGACTGCTCCATTTGCGCGATGCCGGCGGCGCGGCCGTCGGTCCAGACCTTGGTCGCGACGAATGCCTTGTCGTGCGCGCCGAGCTTCGTCAGCACCGCGCCGGCGACGGCTTCGGAGGTGCCGTACATCGGCGACGAATCGATCACCGAGCCGCCGGCGTCGAACAGCGTCTGCAGCACGCGCGCGAGGCGCGCCTGCGCCTGTGCGTCGTCGCCGACGTCGAAGGTGCGCCAGGTGCCGCAACCGACGACCGGCAGAAGTTCACCGCTCGACGGAATCTTGCGGCGTGCGATGCGCTGCGGTGCGGCTGCCGTGCTGCTGGCTTGCGCGAGCGCAAGCGGCGGTAACGACCACGACAGCGGCAAGCCGAGCGCGGCGCCGCCTGCGGTGCGCAGAAACCGGCGTCTGCCGCGCGGCGGCGTGCTGTAACCGGACGGGTGCGGCATGGCTCGGGCGCTCCGTATCGGAAAGAGGTGTTGGCACGATACGGCATTTCCGGGCGGCGCGCGGGCGGTGTCGATAGTCGGGGTTGTGGTGGATTGCACCAGCGGCGAGGTGGCTGCGCGGTCGTGGGGATTGCGCCAGCGGCGCGGGCGGCTTCGCGGTGGTAGTGGATTGCGCCAGAGGCGCAGGCGGCCGCGCGGGCGTGGGGATTGCGCCAGGGGCGCAGGCGGCTTCGCGGTCGTAGCGGAGTGCGCCAGAGGCGCAGGCGGCCGCGCGCTTGTGGCGGTTCGCGCCAGCGGCGCAGGTGGCTGCGCGGTCGTGGCGGATTTGCGCCAGCGGCGCAGACGGCTGCGCGGTCGTGGCGGATTTGCGCCAGCAGCGCAGGCGGTCGCGCGGTCGTGGCGGGTCACGCCAGCGGCGCGGGCGGCATGTCCGCGCCGCGTGATTCGGTGGTTAATTCGCGCGGCGGTCGGCGCGTGCGAGCGCCACGCCAGGCATCAGGC
>DATLOW010000503.1:0-9189 GCA_035536055.1 Paraburkholderia sp.
GGCGGTGGCCGCGTTCATCGACGAAGTGATCGAGCCGCGCATCCGCCGCGATGCGCGCGCCGCGATCGACGCGCATCGCGCGCGGGGCGACCGGCTGCTGGTGATCTCCGCGTCGGGTGCACACCTGGTTGCGCCGATTGCCGCGCGCGCGGGCGTCGACGAGAGTCTCGCGATCGACCTCGAAGTCGACGATGCACGCTACACCGGCCGTACCCGCGGTGTGTTGACCTATCGCGAAGGCAAGGTGAGCCGGCTCACTGCGTGGCTGGACCGCGAGCATGAGTCGCTCGCCGGCGCCTGCTTCTACTCGGACTCGCGCAACGATATCCCGCTGCTATGCGCGGTCGACCGTCCGCATGCGGTGAATCCGGACCCGGTATTGGCCGAATATGCACGCGCACACGGCTGGCCGGTGCTCGAGTGGCGCTAGCGATTCTGCATCGAGTCAATCCTTTCAATTTCTCTTCCGTAAAAGCGGGTGCTATCGTCGCAACGGTCGACGAATCGGCAGACAATAACTGGAGGAAGATGAATGAAAGCAAGTTTCGCGGCCGCGTTGCGCGGCCTTTGTTTTTGCGCGGCTGCGGTCGTGCTCGGCGCCTGCGCGACGCATCCCACGGACCCGAACGATGCGGACCTCGCGCTATCCGGACCGCTTTCGATCGCACAGCAGGGCAGTTTCTTCGTCGGCGGTCGAGACGTGCGTTCGGACACGCTGTCGACTGTGCCGAACTACGCGAGCTCCGGCACGGTGACGGTCGATCAGATGTACGTGCACTACCAGGTGCCGACGCGTGCGAAACCGCTGTCGCTGACGCTGATTCACGGCTGTTGCCTGACCGGCAAGACCTGGGAGACCACCCCCGACGGTCGGATGGGCTGGGACGAATACTTCGTGCGCCGCGGCTTTCCGACCTACGTGATCGATCAGTCGGATCGCGGCCGCTCGGCGGCGGACATCGAGACGATCAATGCGGTGAAGCTCGGCAAGGCACCGGCGTCGCAATTGCCGTCGCTGTTTGCCGCGTCGCATGAATCGGCGTGGGCGATCTTCCGCTTCGGCCCGGAATATCCGCAGCGCTACCCGGGCGAGCAGTTTCCGATCGAGGCGCAGAATGGCCTGTGGCAACAGATGGTGCCCGACTGGATCGCTTCGCTGCCGACGCCGAACCCGACCGTGCCCGCGCTGTCGCAACTGGCCATCAAGCTGCACCACACGGTGCTGATCAGCCACTCGCAGTCCGGCATCTATCCGTTCCAGACCGCGGCGCTCAACACGCAGGGCATCGCGGCGATCGTCGCGATCGAGCCGGGCGAGTGTCCGTCCGCCAGCGGCGACCTGACGCCTTACACGAAGATGCCGATTCTGGTGCTGTTCGGCGATTACGTGGACCTGTCGCCACGCTGGGCGCCGCGGCTGAAGGCATGCCGTGCGTTTACCGAAGCCACGACGCGCGCAGGCGGACATGCGCAGCTGGTGTTGCTGCCCGACGTCGGTATCCACGGCAATACGCACATGATGATGCAGGACCGCAACAACCTGCAGGTGGCGGACTGGATCCTGAAGTGGATTGGCCAGCATGTCGAAGGGCAGGCGGTGGCGGGAGGGTAAGCGCCCGATGAGCCGGCCGCGATGCAGCGTCGATCGGTTGCTTGCGGCCGCCTTTATCTGAATTTAGGATATTTGCGAAATATCCGATTTACAGATAATTTGAAAATATCTGAATTTCGGATAAACTGTAAATATCCGAATAGCAGATATCACCATGTCTTCCTCCCAGCCGCCCCAACCGCTCGTCACCGCGCTGCAGCTTGGGCAACTGCTCAAGGCTGCTCGCAAACACCGCAAGCTCACGCAGGCTGCGGTGGCGGCTCGCCTGGGCCTGAGTCAGAACCGCGTCTCTCATCTCGAGCAGCATCCAGAGGAGCTCAGTTTCAGACAATTGCTTGGATGGTGCGCTGCCGTCGGACTGGAGTTGCAACTCGGTGAACGCGCGAGCGCCGAATCGACCAGCAAGACGGAGTGGTGATGGCGCGACGCTCGCACAGTCAAACACTGACGCTTTGGGCCAACGGCGACTACGTGGGGCGTTGGACCATCACGACCCGCGGCGACATGGAGCTGCAATACGATCCCGCATGGGTTGCTTCCGAGCGTGGCCGCCCCCTTTCGTTGTCGCTGCCCATCAATCTGAACAACGAGCCATTGAAGGGAGACAACGTCGCGCACTACTTCGAAGGCCTGCTGCCCGATAGCGACGCGATTCGCAGACGCGTTGCCGCCCGCTTCAAGACCGGGTCTATCGAAGCCTTCGATCTGCTGGCTGCCGTCGGGCGCGATTGCGTGGGCGCGTTGCAACTTCTGCCTGAGGGCGAAACACCTTCTGGCGTCGGCCTCGTGGAAGGGGTCGCGGTGGATGAAGAAGCCATCGAACGCCACCTGCTCGAAGTTGTGACACCCGAGCGCTTTGCCGGTGCCGCGGACCCTGACGACGACTTCCGGATTTCGCTGGCCGGTGCCCAGGAGAAGGATGCGTTTCTGTGGTGGGACGGCAAATGGATGAAGCCGCGCGGCGCGACGCCGACCACGCACATCTTCAAACTCCCGCTCGGCCTGATCGGCGGCCGGCGAGCCGACTTCAGCACCTCGGTGGACAACGAATGGTTGTGCCTTCGCCTGTTCAATGCCTATGGCCTGTCCGCGGCTGACGCGCGCATCGCTACGTTCGGCACGCAACGGGTGCTCGTCGTCGAACGATTCGACCGGATACGGTCGTCTGATAGCAGCGCGCTCTACAGGCTCGTACAGGAAGACTTCTGCCAGGCCACCGGGACCTCGCCGCTCATCAAGTACGAAAACGAAGGCGGGCCGGGTCTCAAGCAACTGTTCACGTTCGTCCATCAATCGCAGGATGCCGACGGCGATCTGCGCGCGCTGATGGCTTCGCAAATCCTGTTCTGGATGTTGCGCGCGCCGGATGGTCATGCGAAAAACTTCAGCATCCAGTTGCAGGCCGGAACAGCCGGACGCTTCAGGCTGACACCGATGTATGACGTGATGTCTGCGTACCCGGTCATCGGCGATGCCCCGAACCAGTGGGCCACGCGCGACCTGAAACTGGCGATGGCGCTGCTGGGTAAGAACCGGCACTACCTGATGCACAACATCCAGCGGCGACACTTCAATAGCACGGCAAAAAAGGTGGGGTATGGGGAAAACGCCGAGCCGTTGCTGCAGGAGCTGATCGGGAAAACACCTGCGGTGGTCGCGCAAGTGCAACAGCAATTGCCGCAAGGCTTTTCGGGCGAAGTGGCTGACAAGGTGCTGGGCGGGCTGCTGGCGGCTGCGCGCGCGCTGGAGGGGATGTCGCCGGTCTAAATCGGCCATCGCCCCGTTATGCCAAAACCCCCCAGTCTGGTATGCGCATTCTGAACAGTCCCCCACCTCCTCGCCTGTCTATGATGAACCTCAGTTCCTGCCTGTTGCGGTAGCCGCGCGGCGCACTCTGTCTCGTCGGCGAACGCAACGCCAACCGATAGCAATCCGAACAGACAGAGCGAGGTGACATCGATGGATTCACGAAGCACGCCGACCGTTGGCTTTATCGGCCTCGGCGCGATGGGCTGGCCGATGGCCGCCTGTATTGCGAAAGCCGGCTACCGCGTCGCACCATACGACGTACGCGAAGCGCAGCGCACGCGCTTCCTGAAAGAAATCGGCGGCATCGATCTGGCCTCGCTGGCCGAGATCGGCGCGCAGTGCGACGTGATCATCGACATCCTGCCGAACAGCGACGTGGTCGACCAGGTGCTGTTCGGCGACGGCGGCCTCGCCGCGACGATGCGCCGCGGCACCACGGTGATCGACATGACGTCCGGCCGTCCCGATGCGACCGTCGGATTCGCCGAGCGCCTCGCGCAACAGGGCGTGCGTCTGTTCGATGCGCCGGTGTCCGGCGGCGTGCCGCGCGCAACCTCGGGTGAATTGACCATCATGACGGGCGGCGAACGCGCCGCCATCGACGACATGATGCCGGTGTTGAAAGCGATGGGCACGGTGATGTTCACGGGCCCGATCGGCTCGGGCCATGCGATGAAATCGCTGAACAACCTGGTGTCGGCGGGCGGCTTTCTGATCGGCATCGAGGCGCTGCTGATCGGCACGCGCTTCGGCATCGATCCGGACAATATGGTCGACATCCTGAACGCGTCGACCGGCGTCAACAACAGCACGCAGAAGAAGTTCAAGCAGTACGTGATCTCGCGCGGCTTCAACTCGGGCTTCTCGATCGAGCTGATGGTGAAGGACCTCGTGATCGCCCTCGACATCGGGCGGCAACGCGGCGTCAGCACGCCATTCGCTTCGCTATGCCGCGACTTGTGGGGCGGGGCCGCCGCCATGCTCGGGCCGCAGACCGACCATACCGCGGTCGCGCAGCTGTGCGAGCGCCTCGCCGGCATGGAGATCCACCGCTCATGAACGCACGCAATCAACCCGCGGTACCTGAAAACCTCACACGCGAACTGGCGGCGCTCATCGTCGGCAGTCGTTTCGATGCACTGCCGCAAAACGTCGTGCACGAAGGCAAACGCGCGCTGTTGAACATCGTCGGCTGCGCGCTCGGTGGCTGCCGTCACCCGGCATTCGATATCGCTATCGCCGCGCTCGGCCCCTATGCGGGTGCGCCGCAAGCGCAGGTGATCGGCCGTCCGGAGTGCTTCGATCCGCTGTTTGCGGCGTTGCTGAACGGTATCAGTTCACACGTGCACGATTACGACGACACGACGCCCGACAACTACATTCACAACAGCTCGCCGGTGGCGTCGGCGCTGCTTGCCTATGCCAGTTGTCATCCGGTCAGCGGACGGGACTTGCTGCATGCGTTTATCGTCGGCTTCGAAGTGAGCTCGCGGATCGGTACGGCCACCTATCCCGCGCACTATGCGGCCGGCTGGCACAGCACCGGTTCGATCGGCGTGTTCGGCGCGGCGGCGGCCATCGGTCTGTTGCGCGGCCTGTCGGCAGAGCAGATGACCCATGCATTGGGGCTCGCCGCGACGCAGTCGTCGGGCTTGCGCGAGATGTTCGGCTCGATGGCCAAGTCGTTCCATCCGGGCCGTGCCGCGCAAGGCGGCTATACGGCGGCGCTGCTCGCCGAGCGCGGTTTCACCGCGGGCACGCACGGCCTCGAAGGACCGCGCGGCTTTGCGCCGGTCACCTGCGCATCGTTCGATCTGGCGAAAGTGACCGACGGCTTCTGCGACACCTTCGAGCTGCTGCGCAACACGTACAAGCCGTTTCCGTGCGGCATCGTCACCCATCCGACCATCGATGCCAGCATCCAGCTGCAGCGCGAACATGCGCTTGCCGCCGATCAGATCGTCGCGGTGCGGTTGACGGTGGCGCCGCTGGTCAAGGATCTGTGCAACAAGCAGCACATCGAGGCCGGCCTCGAAGGCAAGTTCTCGATCTATCACGGCGCGGCGATCGGCCTTGCGCGGGGCCGCGCGGGCCTCGCCGAGTTTACCGACGAAGCGGTGCGCGATCCCGCGCTGGTGCGTCTGCGCAATCTGACCGAAGCGCTCGGCGATGCGCGCATCAGCGAGGATGCCGTCGACGTGGAAGTGCAGCTCGCCGACGGCCGGGTGTTGCGCAAGTCGCTCGAGCAGTCGCTCGGCAATCTGGCGCGGCCGATGAGCGACGCCGATCTCGAGGACAAGCTGCTTGGCCAGACCGAAGTGCTCACGCGCGACGCGGTACAGCGCGTGGTCGAGCTGTGCTGGCGTGTCGAGCGCCTCGACGACGCGCGCACCTTGATCGACGCGGCCGTACCGCCGCCCTGAGCGCGCCGCCGTCGCCGCAGCCTCGCCGTGACGCTCGCCGCGCCGGCGGTGCGCGCGGCGCTGCGGGCAGCGCATAGCACGCCCAGCAGGCCCGGTGATGCACCGCAAGCGCGCGCCACGCCGCGCTTGCACACACAAAAAAGACACTACGAAGGAGACACCATGTACCCGAGACAACCCGGCATCGGGCAACGGCTCGATGCACTCGCGACCGGTCCGTTCCACCGGCATCTGCTCGCGCTGATCGGCGGCGGCATGTTTTTCGATGCATTCGACAACTATCTGGCCGGCAGCGTGCTCGGCGCGCTGGTGCACGACGGCGTGTCGGACATCCATCTGAATGCGGTATTTATCTCGATGGGCTTCGCGGGCCTGACGATCGGCGCGTGGATGGCCGGCATTCTCGGCGATCGCTTCGGGCGGCGCTTTTCGTATCAGTTCAACCTGCTGGTGTTCGGCCTCGGTTCGCTGGCCGCCGCGCTCGCGCCTTCGATGAACTGGCTGATCTTCTTCCGCTTCGTGATGGGGCTCGGTCTCGGCGCGGAAATCGTGGTCGGCTACAGCACGCTGGTCGAGTTCGTGCCGGCGCATGCGCGCGGCCGCTACGCGTCGATGCTGAATCTGATCACCAACCTGTCGCTGTTCGTATCGGCGATGGCGAGCTATGTGGTGATTCCGTATCTCGGCTGGCGCTGGATGTTCGTGATTCCGGGCGCGGGCGCGCTGGTGATCTGGTATCTGCGCAAATCGATGCCGGAGTCGCCGCGCTGGCTGGCGTCGGTCGGGCGGCACGACGAAGCCGACGCCGTGGCGTGCCAGATCGAGGCGCAAAGTACGCGGCGCTTCGACCCGGCGCTGGTGGCCGAGGCCGAAGCCGATCGCGGGCGGCTTCGCGAACTGTTCGCGCGTGGGCAGCTCGGCCGCACGGTGGTCGGCATCGTGACGGTGGTGGTGGGTTTCTCGGTGATGTACGCGTTCGTGTCGTGGGTGCCGACCTTTCTGGTCAAGCGCGGCTTCGACGTGTCGCATTCGCTGCTGATGACCTCGGCGATGTTCGCCGGCGGCCCGGTCGGTTCGCTGATCGCCTTTGCGATTGCCGATCGCATCGGCCGCAAGTGGGGCCTCGTGCTGTTCTCGCTGATCGGCGCGGCGGTCGGGTTGCTGTATCCGTTCGTCACCGGCATGGTGGCGATTGCCTGTGTCGGCTTTGCGGTGACGGTGTGCATCTACGTGCTGTCCGCACTCGGGCTGGCGGCCTACACGCCGGAGCTGTTTCCAACCCGGTTGCGCTTGCGCGGCATGGGGCTGTGCAATGCGCTTGGGCGGCTCGCGAATGTCGGCGTGCCGTATCTGGTGGTCGCGGTGTTTTCGCTTGGCGGGCTGCTCGGCGTGGTGTCGTTGATGGCGGGGCTGTTCCTGCTGCTCGCGGTGGTGCTGGTTGCGCTTGGCGTGGAGACGCGGATGCGTTCGCTCGAAGAAGTGCATGCGCAGACGCTGGAGCAGGGCAATGCGCTGCCGGTCGAGGCGCTGCAGCAGGCGCGCGCAACCCGGTAGCGGCGCGATGCGATCCTGCCGTATCGCTTCACTTTCACTTCAACCAGATTCCCGCCGGCGCCCACTGGCCGTCATCGACGAGCCGGTCGATCTGCCGGTGCACCATCCGCATCAGCCGGCGCGCGACCTGCGTGACTGGCCGCTGCGTCGAAGTGGCCATCACCAGCGAGCGCGTCAGCGTCGGCGGCGCGATGCGCCAGCAACGAATGCGCCGCGCGGCCACCTGCTGATGCACGCACGAATACGACAGGATCGTGTAGCCGACGCCGGCTTCGACAAGGCTTAGCGTCGACGGCATCGCATTGATCTCGAGTTGCGCGCGTGCCGCGAGCCCGGCTTTCGCGAGCACCTGATCGAGCAGCACGCGCAGTCCATGCGGGCGCGTCGGCAGGATCATCGGCAGCTCGGCGAGACGGGTGGCGGGCACCGGGCCGCGGCCGACGCGCGCCGGATCGGACGCGGGGCCGAGCAGAAAGATCTCGTCGGTGACGAGCGGGTCGGTCGCGAGCGTGCGCAGCCGCGGCGCGTTGTACAGCACCGCGACGTCGACGAGGCCGCCCATCAGCCATTCGAGCATGTGCCCGCTGAACGCTTCGACGATGCCAAGCGATGCTTCGGGCAACTCGCTGCGAAACTGCTGGACGAGCGGCGTCGTCAACACCGCGGCGAGCGACGGCGGCATGCCGAGCACCACGCGTTCGATCGGCGCGCTGCTGAGCGCGCGAATCCCGACCGTGGCTTCGCCCACTTCCTCGACGACCTTGCGGGCGTGCTGTTCGAGCACGCGTCCCGCCTCGCTCGGCACGACGCCGCGGCCGGTGCGATGCAGCAGCGGGCTGCCCATTTCCTCCTCGAGCGCCTTGATCTGACGGCTCAACACCGGCTGGCTGATGGCCAGCGCAATTGCCGCGCGCGACAGCGTGCCGGCCTCGACGACTGCCAGGAAGTACTGCAACTGACGCAGTTCCATCGCGTTGTCTCCATGATTTTTTTCGGCTCCGCGTGCACGGCGCGACGCTCGTTGTGGCGATTATGCGGGCGTTCGCCGCTGGCCGCCGGTACGTGCCGGGGGAGGCCGAGCCAGTACGCGCGGGTCGAAATCGACGGCGTGGGCGCGCGCGTCCGAGTGGCGCTCCGCCATGGGTGCCGCGGTCAGCAAGCATCGACGCTTGCGTGCGCACGCCGCGACGTGGGCATGAAAGGTTTTCATCTGCGCGGCCTATAGCCGAGAAATAACTGTTGAGCTTTCGAAAAGAACCCGGGACATGCAACAATCCGAGGACACTGTCATGCATCGCATCGACGTGGCCGGGCATGCGCGTGATGAACCGGGGGCACCGCTGTGTGGTTTGCCAGGCTTGCCAACGATCAGCTTGCAGACGCCGTACGCCAGCATCCGGCGCGCTTCTCTGGTATGGTCGCGATCGCGCCGCGGGAGCTGGTCGAAGCAGCCAGGGAAATCGAGCGCGGTATACGGGCTCGACGGCGCGATCTTCGGATGGGCATGGACCGCGTGATGTATGCGATCGACTATCCGTATCAACACGCCATCGAAGAGGTGACCATGCCCGACCGCATGTCGATCAGCGCAGCAGACACGAAGCGTTTCTTTCCGGCCAACGCGGCAACGGCGTTCCGCATCCAATGACTCGCACTGCCGAACTCGCGGCGCCGCCGCAACGTGCGTCCACGGCCGCCGCGGCCGCCGCTGTCTCGGCCCAGTCCGCGCAGGCCGATGGACTCGAGTCGCCGCGCCGGCAGTGGGCGGTGTTCGCGGTGCTGCTCGGCGTG
>DATLOW010000504.1:0-5937 GCA_035536055.1 Paraburkholderia sp.
GCGCTGGCCGGTCTGCTGTGCGCAAGCGTCACCGCTGCTTTCGCGCAAACCGACACGCCGGTCGGCACGTGGCAAACCATCGACGACCATACGCATCAGCCGAAGGCGCTCGTGCAGATCGTGCAGAACGACAGCGGCGAACTGAGCGGCAAGGTGATCAAGGGGCTCAACCCGAACGACAATCCCGACAAGCGCTGTACCGCCTGCACCGACGCGCGCAAGGACCAGCTGATTCTTGGCATGACGATCATTACCGGGCTGAAAAAAGACGGCGATACATGGGACGGCGGCCAGATTCTCGACCCGGAGAACGGCAAGCTCTACAAGTGCAAGATGCACCTCGAAGAAGGCGGACAAAAGCTCGTGGTGCGCGGATATATCGGTGTGTCGCTGCTAGGCCGCTCGCAGACGTGGATCCGGCAGAACTGACGGATGCGCGCGCCGCTGCGAAACGGGCATCGCGCGGCGCGCCGCGATAAAAACGCCAGCCTGGCGGCGTACCGCATCAGGCTGGCTGGGACTGCATCCGCTTGCGCGCAACTAGCGCTGCACGACGCGGGGCTCACGCGTCACGCCGCACGCTTGAATGACCGCGCGTAGTCGAATGCCGGAGAAACCAGCGGCGCGCCTTGCGGCGGCGTATAGGTGACGGCTGCAGCGAGCGCTTCGGCCGCCGCTTCCTTCACCGTGCCCGGTACGTTCAGCCGCATGCGCGCTTCCATCGACTCGCACAGATCGTGTGCGGCCGCGCCGAACAGCTGCTCGAGCACGCGCTTCAATACGCCGGACTGATGCCAGGCCTTGAAGCGCCGATGACAGGTTTGATACGACGGGTATTTGCGCGGCATGGCGGACCACGTCGCACCGCTAAACATCACCCACAGCACGCCATTCAGCACCGAGCGGGTATTCGCCAGCGGCCGGCCGCGCAATTCGGAGCGCGGCCGCAGTTCGGGGAGCAGCGGCGCGACGCGCAGCCACTCTTCATCAGTGATATCACGGTACGGGGTCAAGGCTTTTTCTCCTCTGTCGATACACCCGACGAAGATATCGACTCGCCCCTACCCCGGATATCAGAACAATCCGAATCTTGAAAATGCGACGCCGCCCTACGCCATTCGGCATAGGGCGGCGCCCGTTTATCTCGTTCAGGCTGGCGCGCGCGGCTGCGCCGCTCAGGTCAGCGAGGTGTCGACAATACGCCGCGGCGTATCCAGATATTCCTGCGACTGCATCTCGACGATGCGCGATACCGTGCGCGTGAACTCGTTGGCCATCGGCCCTTCGACGTACAGCTCTTCGGCACGCACCGCGGCCGACATCAGCAGTTTCACCTTGTGGTCGTAAAACACGTCGATCAGCCATGTGAAGCGGCGTGCTTCGGACTGCATGCGCGGCGTCATCTGCGGGATGTCGGACAGGATCACCGCATGAAAGCGCGTAGCCAGCTCCAGATAATCGTTCTGCGAGCGCGGGCCGCCGCACAACGTGGCGAAGTCGAACCAGACGACGCCGTCCGCGCGGCGCAGCGCCTTCAGCTCGCGTTTTTCGATGCGCAGCAGCGGGCTTTCGTCGGGCACCGCGGCGAGCCGCGAATACGCGTCGCGTAGCGCCTTGTTCGCTTCGGGTCCGAGCGGCGTGTGATACACCTCGACCTGCGACAGCGTGCGCTGCCGGTAGTCGATGCCCGCGTCGACGTTGATCACGTCGAGCTTGCTCTTGATCAGCTCGATTGCCGGCAGCATCCGGTCGCGATGCAGGCCGTCCGGATACAGCGTGTCCGGATCGTAGTTGGAGGTCATCACGAACTGCACGCCGTTGGTGAACAGCCGGTCGAGCAGACGGTACAGGATCATCGCATCGGCGATGTCCGATACGTGGAATTCGTCGAAGCAGATCAGCCGGTAACGCTTCGCGATACGGCGCGCGAGTTCGTCGAGCGGGTCGGCCTGGCCCTTCAGCTCTTCGAGTTCGCGATGCACTTCGCGCATGAACTCGTGGAAATGCAGACGCGTCTTGCGCGTCAACGGCACGATCTTGTAGAAGCTGTCCATCAGGAAGCTCTTGCCGCGCCCGACGCCGCCCCACATGTAGACGCCGCGCGGCAGATCCGGATGCATGATCAGCTTCATGAACGCATTCGGCCGGCGCGCCTTGTACGCGGTCCATTCTTCGAAGCATCGCTGCAGGCGATCGACCGCCGCACGTTGCGCAGGATCGGACTGGTAGCCCCGTGTCTGCAGTTCGTTTTCGTAGTATTCGGTGACGTTCATCTTATGCAGCGACAGCAAGAAAAAACAAAGGCGGGAGGGTGTTGAACCCTGCCCGCCTTCGTCGTGTTACCCAATGCGAGGAATCGGGCTTGACGGCGTTACATGTTCAGCGCGCGCTTGTCGACGGCGAGCGCCGCTTCGCGCATCACTTCGGACAGCGACGGGTGCGGATGGCAGATCCGGCCGATGTCTTCCGACGCGGCCTTGAACTCCATCGCGACCACGGCTTCGGCGATCAGGTCCGACGCGTTGGCCGAAATGATGTGCACGCCGAGCAGTTCGTCGGTCTTCGCGTCGGCGATCATCTTGACGAAACCGTCCGCCTTGTTGATGCCGAGCGCACGGCCGTTCGCCATGAACGGGAACTGGCCGGACTTGATCTCGCGGCCTTCGGCCTTCAGCTGCTGCTCGGTCTTGCCGACCCAGGCGATTTCCGGCTCGGTGTAGATCACCCACGGAATGCAGTTGTAGTCGATATGCGGCTTCTGGCCGTCGATGATCTCGGCCACCAGCACGCCTTCGTCTTCGGCCTTGTGCGCGAGCATCGGGCCGCGCACCACGTCGCCGATCGCGTACACGTTCGGCACGCTGGTCGCGCAGTGGTCGTCGACGTCGATAAAGCCGCGCTCGTTGGCCTTCAGGCCGATCGCTTCGAGGCCGAGGTTGTCGGTGTTCGGCACGCGGCCGATCGACACGATCAGGCGGTCGGCGTCGAGCGTCTGCGCGTTGCCGTCCTTGTCGGTGTAGGCGATCGACACGCTGTTGGCGGTGGTCTTCACTTCACCGACCTTCACGCCGACGTGAATGTCGAGGCCCTGCTTCTTGAACTGCTTGGCGGCTTCCTTCGCGAGCGCCTGGTCGGCCGCACCGAGGAATTCCGGCAGCGCTTCGAGCACCGTCACGTCGGCGCCGAGACGGCGCCACACCGAGCCGAGCTCCAGACCGATCACGCCGGCGCCGATCACGGCGAGCTTCTTCGGCGTTTCGGTAAAGGACAGTGCGCCTTCGTTATCGGCGACGATCTTGTTGTCGACCGGCACGTTCGGCAGATGGCGCGCCTTCGAACCGGTCGCGATGATCACGTTCTTCGCGGTGACGGTTTCGGTCTCGCCCTCGCCGCTCACTTCGATCTGCACGCCGGCGTCGTTCTTGCCGGTGAACTTGCCATGGCCCTTCAGCCACGTGATCTTGTTCTTGCGGAACAGGAACTCGATGCCCTTGGTCATCTTCTCGACGATGCCTTCCTTGCGGGCCAGCATCTTCGCGATATCGACCTTGACGTTTTCCACGCTGATGCCGTGGTCCGCGAGATGGTGCGACGCGTTCTCGAACTCTTCCGACGAAGCGAGCAGCGCCTTCGACGGAATGCAGCCGACGTTCAGGCAGGTGCCGCCGAGCTTCAGCGCGCCGGCCGGGTTCTTCCACTTCTCGATACAGGCAACCGATTTGCCGAGCTGCGCGGCACGGATCGCCGCGATATAGCCGCCGGGACCGGCACCGATCACGACGACGTCGAATTCTTTGGACATGACTATCCTTTGGATGACAAAGCGATGCGCGGCCACGTTTCGTGGCGCGCAACGCTTTTGTACTGACTGACTACGCGCATTGCACTACGCGTATCTGGCGTGCGGTACCGGCGATTACAAGTCCAGCAGCAGGCGTGCCGGATCTTCCAGCGCGTCCTTCATCGCGACCAGCGACAGCACCGCTTCGCGGCCGTCGATGATGCGGTGGTCGTACGACAGCGCCAGGTAGTTCATCGGGCGGATCACGATCTGGCCGTTTTCCACCACCGCGCGTTCCTTGGTCGCGTGCACGCCGAGGATCGCCGATTGCGGCGGGTTGATGATCGGCGTCGACAGCATCGAACCGAACACACCGCCGTTCGAGATCGAGAACGTACCGCCGGTCATTTCTTCGATCGACAGCTTGCCGTCCTTGGCCTTCTGGCCGAATTCGGCGATCTTCTTCTCGATGTCGGCGAGGCTCATCTGATCCGCGTTGCGCAGGATCGGCACCACGAGGCCGCGCGGCGAACCGACCGCGATACCGATGTCGAAGTAGCCGTGATAGACGATGTCGTTACCGTCGATCGACGCGTTGACCAGCGGGAACTTCTTCAGCGCGTGCACCGCCGCCTTGACGAAGAACGACATGAAGCCCAGCTTCACGCCGTGTTCCTTTTCGAAGCGGTCCTTGTACTTGTTGCGCAGGTCCATCACCGGGGCCATGTTCACTTCGTTGAACGTGGTCAGGATCGCGTTGGTCTGCTGCGATTCGAGCAGACGCTCGGCGATACGCGCACGCAGGCGCGACATCGGCACGCGCTGTTCCGGACGGTCCTGCAGCCACTGGTCGGCGCCCGGCGCCTTGACGTCCGGCAGCGACGGTTTGGCAGCGCGCGGCGCAGCAGCCGGAGCCGGTGCAGCCTTCGCAGCAGGCGCCGGTGCAGCACCGGCACCCAGCACGTCCTGCTTCGTGATGCGGCCATCGCGGCCCGTGCCGGCGACGTCGCCAGCCGACAGGTTCTTCTCGGCCATCAGCTTGGTCGCAGCCGGCGACGAAGCGGCGCTGGCGTTCGCGGCGGCAGCCGGTGCGGCCGCGGCCGGCGCAGCTTCGGCTTGCGGAGCCGGCTTCACTTCGGCTTCGACGGCAGCGGCGCCGGCCTTGCCTTCGGTGTCGATCTTTGCGATCAACTCATCGGCGACCACGATATCGCCGTCGTGCTTGATGACTTGCGCGAGCACGCCGGCCGAGGGTGCCGGCACTTCGAGCACGACCTTGTCGGTCTCGATTTCGATCAGGATTTCGTCCTGGGCAACGGCTTCACCCGGCTTTTTCTTCCACTGCAGCATCGTGGCTTCCGAGACCGACTCGGACAGCTGGGGAACCTTGACTTCTACGATAGACATTTGATTTTCCTGGGATACGTATACGCGTATTGGGTAACGGCGGTTTTAGGCGAACCAGCCGCACCGCAGGGCGCCGTCGCGAGTATTACTCAGGTGTGTTGACTCGCGGCAGGACCGTCGAAGGCGGTGCGGGAAAGCGCACTGCGCTTTCCCGGTTCGCGTGTTGTCGTTATTTAACGATCGCTGCGCTCTTCAGACGGCCGAATGCGCCTTCGACCAGCGCCTTCTGCTGCTCGTAGTGCTTCGCGTAGTAGCCGACAGCCGGCGATGCGGATGCCGGACGGCCGCTGTACGCGAGCTTCTGGCCTTCCTTCATGCCTTCCTTCAGATGATGCTCGATGTAGAACCACGAGCCCTGGTTCTGCGGCTCGTCCTGCACCCACACCACTTCGGTCGCGTTGTCGTACTTCTTCATTTCCGCTTCGAACTGCTTGTGCGCGAACGGATACAGCTGCTCGACGCGGATGATCGCCACGTCGTTGGCCTTCGCTTCGCGGCGATGCGCGACGAGGTCGTAGTACACGCGGCCCGAGCAGGCCAGCACGCGCTTGACCTTCTTCGGCTCGATCGCGGCGTCGACTTCGCCGATCACCGGCTGGAACGTGCCCTTCGCCAGTTCCGACAGGTCCGACACGGCTTCCTTGTGACGCAGCAGCGACTTCGGCGTGAAGACGATCAGCGGCTTGCGGAACAGGCGGATCATCTGACGGCGCATCAGGTGGAAAATCTGCGCCGGCGTGGTCGGCTGC
>DATLOW010000505.1:0-9675 GCA_035536055.1 Paraburkholderia sp.
TGAATCCATCCTCTATCGGGGCCGTCGCCGCGCGTAGCACGCAAGGCAGGTACGAACGCCGACAAGATGGCATAAGGAGTCAATCGTGAATCTGATTCAAAAACTCGAGCAGGAAGAAATCGAGCGTGCGCTCGCTGGTAAGACCATTCCCGAATTCGCCCCTGGCGATACGGTGATCGTCAACGTGAACGTCGTCGAAGGTACCCGCAAGCGTGTTCAGGCGTACGAAGGCGTCGTGATCGCGAAGCGCAACCGTGGTCTGAACTCGTCGTTCATCGTGCGCAAGATCTCGTCGGGGGAAGGCGTCGAGCGTACGTTCCAGACGTACTCGCCGCTGTTGGCCAGCATCGTCGTGAAGCGCCGCGGCGATGTGCGTCGTGCCAAGCTGTACTATCTCCGCGAGCGTTCGGGCAAGTCGGCCCGGATCAAGGAAAAGCTGGTGTCGAAAGACCGCGCAGCTGCTCAGGAGTAAAAGCTGTAAGAAAAAGCACCCGCCCCGGGTGCTTTTTTGTTTGGTGGTTCAGAATAGCGGGGTGTTCCATTCGTACGCGCTTCGAGACTTCCTTTGCCCCGTCCTGCCCGCCCCGTTTTCGAGCCTGAGAGCTTGCCTGTCGAATCGACTGGTGCCGATCTGCCTGCCGTGGCGCCCGGCCGTCTGACGCCGGATGGGCTGCGTGCCCGTTTCGAACAGCGCCTGCGCTGGGAGCCCGAGGCCACCGAGGTGCGCTGGCGCGACGACGTCGATCCGCGCGTGGCGGCGGTGCTGATTGCGCTGGTGGTCCGCGAAAACGGCCTGACCGTGCTGCTTACGCAGCGTGCCGACCACCTGAGCGACCACGCCGGCCAGATCAGTTTCCCCGGCGGCCGCCACGAACCCGAAGACCCGAATACGATTGCAACCGCGCTGCGCGAGGCGCAGGAAGAGGTGAGCCTCGACCCGTCGCGGGTCGAAGTGCTGGGCGCGCTGCCCGACTATCTGACCAGCACCGGCTATCGCGTGACACCGGTCGTAAGCCTCGTGCATCCGCCGTTCTCCGTGCGCGCCGATACGCTGGAAGTGGCCGATATTTTCGAAGTGCCGCTCGAATTTCTGATGAATCCCGCCCATCACGAGGTACGTGTGCTGCGCTGGGAGCACGGCGAGCGTCGTTTTTTTTCAATGCCTTATCCGCGCGCGGCGCAGGGTGAAGCGGGTGGCCACTATTTCATCTGGGGCGCAACGGCCGGCATGTTGCGCAATTTCTATCGCTTCCTTGCCGCATAGTCGCATTGTGCTGCGTTGCGTTGCGGGCGCGCCCGGCCGCTGTGTCGTACAACTGTAATCGCTGCTGATGAGGCTGCTTCAGCCCTGTGCTATCGTACGGATCGAACATGAAGGTCTGACGTAAAACGCAGCAAAGAATCGACAAAGACTCGGCAAAAACTCGGCAAAAACTCGAATAGCACGGCGCCACGCATGACTTTCTTCTCCGTATTGCTCGCTTTGATTCTCGAACAGGTGCGCGCGCTGTCATCGAACAATCCGGTGGCGGCGTTGCTTCAGTACCATGCGGAATCGGCGGCGCACGGATTCGACGCGGGCAAGCAGCGGCACGGCGTGCTCGCATGGCTGGTAGTCGTGTTGCCGTGGACCCTGGCGGTCGGTCTGATCTACTTCGTGCTGTACCAGATTCACTTCGTGCTGGCGTTTCTGTGCAACGTGGTGATCGTCTATTTCACGCTCGGCTTCCGCCAGTTCAGCCACTATTTCACCGATATCCATCTGGCGCTGAACAACGACGACGTGCCGCGCGCCCGCGAAATTCTCAACGAATGGACCGGTATCGATACGGTCGACATGCCGGTCAGCGAGATCGTCCGGCATACGCTGATTCACGCGGTGGTCGCGTCGCACCGGCACGTATTCGGCGTGTTCTTCTGGTTTCTGGTGCCGATCGGGCCGGCCGGCGCGGTGCTGTATCGCATTGCGGAATATCTGTCGCGGGCGTGGGCGCGGCCGGTCGAGGATCGCACCGTGGCGTTCTCGAGCTTCGCGCAGCGCGCCTTTTTCGTGATCGACTGGATCCCGGCCCGGCTGACGTCGCTGGGTTTTGCGATCGTCGGCAATTTCGAGGATGCGATCTACGCATGGCGCAACCACGCGCGCCAATGGCCGGATGCCAATGACGGCGTGCTGCTCGCAGCCGGCAGCGGCGCGCTCGGGGCGCGGCTGTCGGGGCCGCTGGCGGAGCCGTCGAGCCTCGATGCGCTGGTGACGGGCGATGGCGGCCCGATGCCGGTCGGCGACGACTGTACGCCGCGTACACTGCAATCGGCGGTCGGCCTTGTGTGGCGCGCGGTGATTCTGTGGATGATCCTGCTGCTGATGCTGACGATCGCGGTCTGGTTGTCCTGAGCGCGGCGCTACGGCTGCGCTTTACGCCGTGCGTTCAACCCTGCACCCGTTCGCCGCGGGTGCTTCCAGCCCGGGTCCCTGCAACCCGGGTCTTTTGAATCGGCGTCAACCATCCAGCGGATTACGCGCCGTCCCGCATTGCCAGCACACGGTGAACTGCGGCTCGAGCGTCTCGCCGCATTCCGCACAGCGCCACGCCGGCGCATCGCTTGCCGGCCCGCGCGCCGCGGCCTCGATCAGCTTGCGCGCGATGCTGGCGTCGCGTTCGTCGACCAGCCACAACTCCGGCGCGCACTGTTCCGCCGGAATCTCGCCCAACGCGCCATTCAGATAGCGGTTATGCAGCTCGCATGCAATGCCGGCGGTAGCCAGCACGTTCACCCAGTGCTGGCCGATCAGCAGATTCGGCGCGCGCATCAGTTTCATCATGGATTTAACGCACGACCTGGCTGGCTTCGTGAACCAGTTGCGCGTACAGCGCGTGCCGTTCGCGGGCGATGCGGCCGTCGGCGACGGCTTCGATAATCGCGCAGCCTGGCTCGTGCAAATGGTGGCAGTTGTAGAAGCGGCAGTTCGGCAGCAGCGGCCGGAACTCGGGGAACGCCCGTTCGAGGCGTCCTTCGGTCAGGTGATACAGGCCGAATTCCTGGAAGCCCGGCGAGTCGATCAGCGCGCCGTCGCCGTGCTGCAACGGATAAAGCCGCGTGAAGGTCGTGGTGTGCCGGCCGCTGTTCAGCGCGGTCGAGATTTCGCGCGTCGCGGCCTCCGCGTCGGGCACGATCAGGTTGACCAGCGTCGATTTGCCCATTCCCGACTGGCCGAGCAGCAGCGTCGCGTGGCCGTGCAGATGGTCGGTGAGGCGCTCGCGCGCCGCTTCCGGCTGCGTCTTGATCGACAGTTCGAGCACCGTATAACCGAGCGAACGATACAGCTCGAGCCGCTGACGCGCGACCGGCAGCGCCGCAGCGACGTCGATCTTGTTCAGCACGATCAGCGGCTTCAACTCGTTGGCCTCGGCCGCGACCAGCGCGCGGCCGAGCAGGTCTTCGCTGAAATACGGTTCGGTCGCGAGCACGATCAGCAACTGATCGAGATTCGCGGCGAACAGCTTCGACTTGAACTGGTCCGAGCGATACAGCAGGTTGCGCCGCTCGCCGATCTCGACGATCACGCCTTGGTCGGCCGAGCTCGGCTCGTAGACCACCCGATCGCCGACCGCCACCTCGCTGCGCTTGCCGCGCGGGAAGCACTGCAGCAGCGCGCCGCCGTCGGCGGGTGCGACGATGTAATGGCGGCCGTGCGCGGCGATCACGCGGCCGTGCAGGCGCGTCTGGCCCGCGCGGCTAGACGCGCCGTCGACCGCGCGGCGGGCAACTTTCGGCGAACGGCCGCTCATGCGTGCGGCAGCAGCCGGTCGATGCGCTGCGACGCGGGCGGATGCGAGTAGTAGAACGCGGTATAGAGCGGATCGGGCGTGAGCGTCGACGCGTTGTCTTCGTACAGCTTGACGAGCGCGCTGACGAGGTCTTTCGCATCGGTTTGCGACGCGGCGAACGCATCGGCCTCGAATTCGTGCTTGCGCGAACTCAGGCTGCCGAACGGCGTGACGAAGAACAGGAACACCGGCACCGCGAGAAAGAACAGCACCAGCGCGAGGCCGTCGTTGCTGCCGACGAGCGACGGGCGCACGCCGAGCCCTTCGTAGAACCACACGCGCTGCGTGAGCCAGCCGAGCAGCGCGAGCATCGCGAGGCTCAGCAGGAAGGTCACGACCATCCGCTTGATTACGTGCCGGCGCTTGAAATGGCCGAGCTCGTGCGCGAGCACCGCTTCGATCTCGCTGCCGGACAGCCGCGCCAGCAGCGTATCGAAGAACACGATGCGCTTGGCCGCGCCGAAACCGGTGAAATACGCATTGCCGTGCGCGGAGCGGCGGCTGCCGTCCATTACGAACAGGCCTTTGGCGGCGAAGCCGCAGCGCTTCATCAGCGCCTCGATACGGCCTTTCAGCGCCTCGTCCTTCAGCGGCTCGAACTTGTTGAACAGCGGCGCGATCAGCGTCGGGTACAGCACCAGCACCAGCATCTGGAACGCCACCCACACGACCCACGTCCACAGCCACCACAGCGCGCCGGCCTGGTTCATCAGCCACAGCACGACGAACAGCAGCGGCAGGCCGAACGCGGCGCCGAGCAGCGTGCCCTTGATGCGGTCGACGATAAAGATGCGCTTGCTCATCCGGTTGAAGCCGAAGCGCTGCTCGATGCCGAACTGGCGGTAATAGTCGAATGGCAGGTCGATCGCACTGGTGATCGCGATCACTGCCGCGACCAGTGCGATCTGGCCGAGATAGCCGCGCCCGAGCCAGCCGGAAATCGCCAGATCCAGCGCCTGTACGCCGCCCAGCAGCGTCAGGCCGATCAGCACGATCGCGCTGACGACGATCTCGATCATCGCAAGGCGGGTGCGCTCGACGGTGTAGTCGGCGGCGCGCTGATGCGCGGTGAGTGCGATTTTTTCCGCGAACTGCGCCGGCACGTTGTTACGGTGCGCGGCGACGAAGCGGACCTGTCGCGAAGCGAGCCACAGCTTCGTTGCGACCATCGCCAGCACGGCGATCACGAACAGAATGGAGAAGTACACGGTAGGCATCCGGAGGTGCGTGGTAACTATGCGACAATTATAGGGTCGTTCGTGCCGGCCGGCCGCCTGCCGAAATCCGCTTACCCGAGTTGCCCTCAATGACCGATATTCTCGCTTCCGCTACGCCCGCGCTGGTGCGCAGCGACATGAACCTTGTCTGGCTGGACATGGAAATGACCGGGCTCGACCCCGACAACGACCGCATCATCGAAATCGCCGTGGTCGTGACCAATTCGCAGCTCGACAGGATCGTCGAAGGGCCGGTGATCGCCGTGCATCAGAGCGACGCGACGCTCGACAAGATGGACGACTGGAACAAGAACACGCACGGTCGCTCGGGCCTGATCGAGCGGGTCAAGGCATCGGCGATCGGCGAAGCGGAAGCGGCCGCGCAGATCCGCAGCTTTCTCGGCGAATACGTGCCGCCCGGCAAATCGCCGATGTGCGGCAATTCGATCTGCCAGGACCGCCGCTTCATGGCGCGCTGGATGCCTGAACTCGAAACCTTCTTCCACTATCGCAACCTCGACGTCAGCACGCTGAAAGAGCTGTGCCGCCGCTGGCAGCCGGCGATCTACAAAGGCTTCCAGAAGCGCGCGATGCACACGGCGCTGGCCGACATCCACGAATCGATCGACGAGCTGCGCTATTACCGCGAGCATTTCCTGATTCCGGCGGCCAGCACGCCGCTGGGCGACGCTTAAGGCCGGCGCCCAAGCCAGACGCCCAAGCCAGACGCCCACCGGCCGGACCGCGCTCCGACGCCGCTCAGCGCGGCGCGCGCAGCGCGCTCTTCGGCCGGAACGTAGCCACCACGGCCGCGTTCGTTTCAATGTAAGGCCCGCCGATCAGATCGATACAGTAGGGCACCGCCGCGAAAATCCCCGCCACCTTCACCGCGCCGGTGTCGTCGCGCAAGCCTTCAAGCGTCTCGCGAATCGACTTCGGCTGTCCCGGCAGATTGACGATCAGCGCCGCGCGCGCCGCGGTTTCGCGGATCACCGCCACCTGGCGCGACAGGATCGCGGTCGGCACGAAGTTCAGGCTGATCTGCCGCATCTGCTCGCCGAAGCCCGGCATTTCCTTCGTGCCGGCCGCCAGTGTCGCCTCCGGCGTGACGTCGCGGCGTGCCGGGCCGGTGCCGCCGGTGGTCAGAACCAGATCGCAGCCGGCCTTGTCGACCAGTTCGATCAGCGTCGCGGTGATGGTCGGCGCGTCGTCCTGAATCAGCCGCGTCTCGCTGCGCCACGGCGAACTCAGCGCGCCGGTGAGCCACTCCTGCAGCGACGGGATGCCCTTGTCCTCATAGACGCCGCTCGATGCGCGGTCGCTGATCGACACGAGGCCGACGATCAGCTCGTCGGGGTGGCTACGCGTGGGAGTCGTCATCGTCGTCTTCCTCGACGTCGGAATCGGTGGTGGTGCTGGCGCCGGCGGCCTGCTTGATCCACTGGAACAGCTCGCGGAAATAGCGCGGCGGCTTGCCGAGCTCAGCTTCCTTGCGCGCGTTGCGGATCAGCGTGCGGCCTTCCTGCGGGTCGGCGGCCGGATACTGGCGGATAAATTCGGTCAGCGCGGCGTCGTTCGCGAGCAGTTGCTCGCGGGTGCGCTCGATCCAGTGCAGTTTGGCAGTTTCGGCGCGGTTCACGCCGCGATGCGTTTCGAGCGCGGTGCGCAGCGCCGCGGTTTCGTCGTCGGTCAGCGAGCGCATCACGCGGCCGACGTACTGGATCTGGCGCCGCTTGCCCTCGTGATCGGTGATGCGGCGCGCCGCGAGCACCGCCTCGGCCAGCGCCTCGGGCATCGGCATGCGCTTGAGCGCATCCTTCGGCAGTTCGACGAGCGCTTCGCCAAGCTCCTGCAGCGCGTGCATTTCGCGCTTCAGTTGCGATTTACTGGGCCGGTCGTAGCCGTTGTCGTCGACAACGGCGGCGGGCTCCATGGGTTGAATACGGGTTTTACGTGACATGGGCGATATTGTAACGTGCGATGTCCGTGCCGCCGCTTTTGCCCCGCGCACCGCCGGCGAAAATCCCGCATCGCCATCGCGCGCCGCACCGCACGTTTTACGCAGCGAATGCCAGGTGCGGCGCCGCGTACCTTGCTATGATCGCGGGATGCATCCCGCGCGTCATCGCAGGCGCCCGCAGCGGGCCCGTGCAGCACGCACATTCAGGACGTCAACCAGGACGGCAACGACAATGGCAGCAGACATCGAAACGGAAACCCGGCAGCGCTATTTCCCGCATACCCAGGATCAGCTCAAGCAGATCGCGTCGGACATTCTTCGTCATGCGAAGACGCTGGGCGCGAGCGACGCGGCGACCGAGATTTCCGAAGGCGACGGCTTGTCGGTTTCGGTGCGGCGCGGCGAGGTCGAGACGATCGAGCACAACCGCGACAAGATGGTCGGTGTGACGGTGTTCATCGGCAACAAGCGCGGCAATGCGAGCACGTCTGACTTTTCGCCCGAAGCGCTGAAAGACACGGTGACGGCCGCGTACAACATCGCGCGCTTCACGGCCGAAGACGATTGCGCCGGCCTCGCCGAAGAGGAACTGCTCGAGCGCGATCCGCTCGATCTCGATCTGTATCACCCGTGGAACCTGTCGGCCGACGAAGCGGTCGAGATCGCCCGCCGCGCCGAAGATGCGGCTTTCGCGACCGATCCGCAAATCCGCAATTCCGAGGGCGCCAGCGTGTCGGCGCAGCATTCGCAGTTCGTGCTCGGCACGTCGCGCGGTTTTCTTGCCGGCTACCCGTATTCGCGGCACTACGTCGCGTGCGCGCCGATCGCCGGCAGCGGCCGCAACATGCAGCGCGACGACTGGTACACGTCCAAACGCAGCTCGACCGAACTGGCCGATCCGGAAGCCGTCGGTCGCTACGCCGCGGAACGCGCGCTGGCGCGCATGGGCGCGCGCGGACTCGACACGCGCAAGGTGCCGGTGCTGTTCGAGGCGCCGCTCGCGGCCGGCCTGCTCGGCGCGTTCGTGCAGGCCACCAGCGGCGGCGCGCTGTATCGCAAGACTACTTTCCTCGTCGATAGCCTGGGCAAGCCGGTGTTCGCGCCGCACGTGCAGGTGGTCGAAGACCCGCACGTCGCGCGGGCGATGGGCAGCGCGCCGTTCGACGAAGAAGGCGTGCGCACGCGGCAGCGCTCGGTGGTGAAGGACGGCGTGGTGGAAGGCTACTTCCTGTCGACGTACTCGGCGCGCAAGCTCGGCATGCCGACCACCGGCAATGCGGGCGGCTCGCACAACCTGTCGCTGCGCAGCTCGCTGACGCAACCGGACGACGATTTCGAAGCGATGCTGAAGAAGCTCGGCACCGGTCTGCTGCTGACCGAGCTGATGGGGCAGGGCGTCAACTACGTGACCGGCGACTATTCGCGCGGCGCGTCGGGCTTCTGGGTCGAGAACGGCAAGATCCAGTATCCGGTGGAAGAGATCACGGTGGCGAGCACGCTGCAGGAGATGTTCCGCCATATCGTCGCGATCGGCGCGGATACGATCGTGCGCGGCACCAAGCAGACCGGCTCGGTGCTGATCGAACGGATGACGATTGCGGGGCAATAAGCGGGGGTGAGGCGCGGCTGCGATGCGCGGCCGCGGCCGCTCACGCTGTTGCCGCGCCGCGCGGCGGCACGGCGGAGTAGCACTGCGGAGCAGCACTACGGGGTGGCACTACGAGATCGCGCCTTCAGACGGCGCCATCAGAGGGCAACTTCAGACGGCGCCTTCAGACGACACCTTCAGACGACACCTTCGAACAGCCTAAGCAGCCGTTCTACGTCGATACGTGACGAACGCGTACTCGAAGTCGTTCGGCGCATTCGCGCGATGCGCCTCGCGCGAGATTTCTTCCCATTCGCGCAGATCCGGCGCCGGGAACGTGGTGTCCCCGGCGAAATCCGCCGCGATTTCCGTGATGATCAGTTTGTCGGCGCGGCGAAATCCTTCTTCATACAGCTGTGCACCGCCGATCAGAAACGCTTCCGGCGCGTCGTCGCGCGCCGCGACGGCGAGTGCGTCGGCGAGGCTCGTCACGGTGTCGCAGCCTTCATAGCGGCGCGTCGCGTCGCGCGTCACGACGATATTGCGGCGCCCGGGCAGCACGCGGCCGATCGATTCGTGCGTCTTGCGGCCCATCACGATCGGTGCGCCCATCGTGGTGCGCTTGAAGAACGCGAGGTCTTCGGGAAGCCGCCAGGGCAATTGGTTGTCGCGGCCGATCACGCCGTTGCGGGCGCGCGCGACGATCAGGGTCAGCGTCGTCATTGTTGCTTGCGGATGCGGAAAGGGAATCGCAGCGATTCTAACCGACCCGCAGCGCAAGCCCGCAGCGTCAACCCCCAGCGCAAACTTACTCCCGCCCCTGCTCCTCGCCGCCGAACGGACTCTTGTCCTCCGCACACGGCTCGCGCAGCCCATGCGCGCCCATCAGCCGGTACAGCGTCACCCGCGAAATACCCAGATCGATCGCGGCCTCGTTCAGCCGGTGCCGATGCCGCAGCAGCGCGATTTCGATCGCGCGTTTTTCGGCGGCCTCGCGCGCCTGTGCGAGCGTAACGGTTTGCTGTTCGCTGTAATTGCCCAGATCGAGATCTTCCGCGGCAATCAGCTTGTTTTCCGCCA
>DATLOW010000506.1:0-2262 GCA_035536055.1 Paraburkholderia sp.
ACCAGCAGCAGGTTCAGCACCGCGCCGAGTATCGAGCCGAGATAATGCGCGAGCGTCGGATCGACGCGGCCGTTGCGCTTGAGCACCGTGCCCAGCAGCCGGATCACGAGGCCGATTACCCAGCGACCGATGATCCATAAAACGATTGCAGCAAGTACTTTGGTCCCGAAGTCGATGCCCCGGGTCATCAGAAATACGCGTACGGTTTCAAGGTCCATGGTGGTCCTCGTTCGAGTCGGTTATGTTGTTTGCGCATGCTCGATGGCTGCCGCCGCGGCGAGGGCGACGCGGCACTGAGCGGCGCTCAGTTTTGCACGGCTATGTGTTAATACCGCGAACGACCAGCAAAGGAAGGACTAACTGCGTGACGGCGCGCGGCATGATCCGGCGCGCGCGCTTCGAAAGTTATAGCCGACGGCGTGCCCCTTAGCAAGGAAGATTCCCGCACACGCAATACGTGCATGCCGGCACTATGCAAGGGCCGTGCGTGTCGCCTGAGGCGCTTGGCATATCGCTGCCGGCTATGCCGCTCAAGACGGCAGGCGGGGCCGCGAGATCCGCGCAAGGTGGATGCTGTCCGGTTGCGCCGTACCTGCGTGGCGCCGCACCGCGCGTCGGCGCGCCATATACAGCGCGGCGGCGCAGGCGGCCATATAGGCCGGCGCGCGCTCGGCAAACGCGTCGCCGGTGCTGAAGCGGCCATAGCGCGGCTGCGCATCGGCGAATACCAGGAAGGTCAGCGCGGCATCGAGCGCGAGTGCACCCGCCGCAATCAATGCGAACAGGCGGCACGCGTCGATTGCCGCCGATGCGGTAAAACAGTTGAGCGCGCAACAAACGCATAACGCGACTGCAAGCAACGCCAGATTCCAGAACAGGCCCAGCAGGAAATTCAACATCGTCATCAACCGGAAAGCGCCAACGGTGGGCTTCGCGCGGGTCGATGTCATCGAACTGTTGCAACCGGCGTCGCGAAGCGGCGCGCGATGATTGCACGGCTTTTCCTCTCAATAAAGGCCCGCGCAAATCATGCCGCGGCACGCGGCTCGTGCCTATGAAAAAGGGCCGCCGGTTGCCCGGCGGCCCTCGCAAAACATGTCGAGCGGCGTGTCGGTGACTAGTGTCTTGCTGCGGTTGCCGGCATGGCCGACGGCGCAAAGTCTTCCGCATCGACGTCGTAGCCCGACGGCTCCCAGCGGATCGCCAGCAGCGCGATCAGGCCCGCGAGCGGCGCGATCGCGATGATCCAGAACACGCGTGTGCCGAGCGCGGCCGAGAGCACCGGAAACAGGAACAGCGAAACCGTCGAACTGGCGCGCATCAGCGTCTGGTTGAAGCCGACGCCGACACCGCGTAGCGAGGTCGGATAGCTGAGCGATGCGAAGGTCATGCTGTGCGAGCCCGGGCCGAATCCTTGCCCGAGCAGGAACGCGCCGAGCAGTGCCACAGCCAGCGCCACCTGCGCGCCGCCAGCAGGCTTGCCGACGATCGCGAGACCGACCAGTGCGGCGAACTGGAACACATAGCCGAGCACAGTGGGTTTCCACGCACCGGTCTTCGGTACGGTACGCACCGCAATCACGCCGCCGACGAACGCGAACCCGAGATTGAGCACCAGCGATGCGAGGATCGTGGTCAGCATCGATTGCGCGAGGAAGCTCGAGATGATCACCGGCAAGCCGAACGCGACCGCGTTATACGCGAACGACGATGCCACCGCGATTACCGTGGCGAGCACTGTGCGTCGCAGATAGATGCCGCGCAGCAGCGTGCCGTAGTTCTTCCACGATGCGCTGCGCCGTGGCGCGGGTTGTGCCGCCGCACCGGCGCGCAGTGCTTCGGGCTCGACCTGCGCATCGATGCCGTACGAGCGCTTCAGAATCTGCGCCGCGCCGGCGAGATCGCCCTGATTGGCGGCCCATACCGGCGATTCGCTGATATAGCGGCTGCGAATCGCGATGATGATCAGCGCGGGCACGGCGCCGAAGCCGAGAATCAGCCGCCACAACAGGCCCTGATGGCTGGCCGGCAAGGTCGAGTAGAAGCCGAGCACCAGCAGGTACGACACGCTGATCGCCGCGTACCAGACAGGGCACCACATCGCGACGCGCGCGGCCTTGTTGCCGCGTCCGCGCAGCCGCGAGAATTCGGCGAGAAAGGCCATCGCGACTGGCAGGTCGATGCCGACGCCGAGGCCCATCACGAAGCGCGCACCGCCGAGTACCCACGCGTTCGGCGCGAACGCGCAGGCAAGCGCGGCGA
>DATLOW010000507.1:0-2649 GCA_035536055.1 Paraburkholderia sp.
CGCTGCAGGATCAGGTCCAGCGAATAGGCACCCATCGTCGAGCGCTCGTGCAGATGAATGTCCAGCCCGCAGCCGTGCTGCTCGGCAAGCCCGAACAGCAGGTCGAGCGCCGCCACCGGATCGCCTTCGATCGCGCACGGGTCGAGCCCGCCGAGCAGGTCGGCACCGGCGCGCAGCGCATCGGCAAGCAGCGCATCGGTGCCCGCGCGCTGCAATACGCCCGATTGCGGAAACGCAACGATCTGGATCTCGAGTTGCCCACGCAGCGCCGCGCGCGTCGCCAGCACACCATGCAGATGGCGCAAGCCTGCCTCGGTATCGACGTCCACATGCGTACGCAGACGCGTCGTGCCCGCCGCGAGAAACGCGCGCGCCAGTGCCAGCGACTGCGCGCCCGCATCGTGGCCGCTCGTCGCGCGCCAGCGGCGCTCGTTTTCGATGCGATCGACGAGGCGCGGCGCGACTTCGTTGCGGTACCAGCGCATACCCCAGTGCGTCTTGTCCAGATGCGTATGGCCTTCGACAAAGCCGGGCAGCACCAGCGCGCCCGCGCCTTCTTCGACGCTGCAACCTGCCGCAGCAACGATGCCCGGCGCAGCATCGGCGATCCGCCCCTGCACGATCAGAATATCGAGCGCATCGCCGGTGCTCGTACGTACGTTGCGGATCAGCAAGGAAGTCATATCGTTCGACGCATGCGGTGACCAAGCATGCAATGTATCCCGTTAGCCGCGCATTGGCGAAAAATCGGCCGATGCTGCCCGCATACCCCGCGCGATACACGACTTCGCACTGACCCAAAAACTACATACAAAATTCACATACCGACTACACGCGTCGGCCAGACTGCCTGCTGATATCCATCGGTCGAGGAGGCATTCATGACGGTCGCCGTGCGCGCTTATCTGTCCCCTACGCTGGTTCTGCTGGCGCTCGATTGGCCGCAAGGCAAGAGCCGCCAAGACTTCCTCGGGTTTGCGATCAAGCGCACGCCGGGCTTTCTGGACCCGTCCGGTCGCGAGCGCGAAGCCAGCAGCTGGCTGCCGAACCGCGTGACCTTCAACGGCCCGGTGTCCGACGTGCAGAGCGATGCGCCGAGCAACGTCGCGCCGATCCAGAAATTCATGTGGTGGGATGCGCGCATCGATCCGCCGGACCGCAACAAGCATTTCGAATACGACGTGTACCCGGTGGTCGGCAAGCCGGACGCGTCGCAACTGCTCGACGACGAAAAAGGCACCTGCAGTTTCGCGTTGCCGGACCATATGGAACGCGGCATCGGCAGCTGGTTCAATCGCGCGGTGGTCAGTTCGCAGGCGTTTTCGCGGATGGTCGCCGCGCTGAAGCTCAAGCCGAACCAGACGCCCTCGCCCGACGATGCCCTGCGTCTGCGCACGTGGCTTGCCAACGATATCGAGCAGACTTTCGCGACGGTATTCTCCGGCGCGCGTCACGCCGCCGCCGCGGTGTATCACCTGACCGACCCGCTATGGGCGATTCCGGCCTTCAAGGCCTTCGGCAAACAGCATGGCAAGGCAGCGCTCGCGCTGGTGTACGACGCGCACCAGGTGACCAGCAAAGGCAAGCCACCGCAACCGTCGCCGAACCAGCAGGCCGTCGACGCGCTGGAAGGTCTCGCGACGCTCGCGCCGCGCGACAAGACGCACATCATGCACGACAAGTTCATCGTCAGCGACGACGGCGACGGCAAGATCCGCGCGGACCAGGTGCTGAGCGGTTCGGCGAACTTTACCACCGAGGGCCTGACCGAGCAGGCCAACGTGCTGCATCTGTTCGAATCGGCGGAGCTTGCGCAGCTGTACAACAATCGCGCCGCAAGCCTCGCGCAGAATCCGACCATCGCCGAAACGGCGAAGCTGACGAGCGGCTGGTCCAATCCGGTGACGATCGGCGATGCGAAGATCCGCGTGTGCTTTTCGCCGGAGCCGAAAGACAAGCGCACGCAAATCGACACGATCGTCGCAGCGATCGGCGCCGCGCAGCATTCGGTGGTGTTCTGCCTGTTCATGCCGACCGACGCACCGCTGCGCGATGCGTGCTTTGCCGCCGGCGACAAGGGCTTGATGATGTTCGGTCTCGTCAATCACATCAGCGAGAAATCGGCGCAGGAGGCCGACGACGCACAGCAGCAAGGCAAGGTGGTCAGCACGACGGCGCTCGCGAACATGGAGCTCTACCATCGCAGCCGCGATCAGAAGGACGTGATCGACGCCGCGTATTTCTCGCCCGCCACGGTCCCCGAAGGCTTTCTGCCGGAAATGCAGGTATTCCCGGGCGAGCATGCGCCACCGTATGCACCGGTCATCATCCATCACAAGTTCCTCGTGATCGATGCGGAAGGCGACAACCCGATCGTCTATACCGGCTCGGCGAATATGAGCAACAACTCGGAGCACTTCAACGACGAGAACCTGCTCGAGATTCGCGACAAGCATATTGCCGGCACGTATCTCGCGGAGTTCCTGCGGCTTTACGAGCACTATCGCGCCCGCGCCATCGCAATTGCCGAGCAGCAGCGCGGCGGACAGCATCGGCGACTCGTGTTGCAGCCGGATAGCAGCTGGGCCACCAAGTACTTCGCCGATGGCACACCGGAATCGAAGGCGCGTGTGGCGCTTGCGAGCGACG
>DATLOW010000508.1:0-14848 GCA_035536055.1 Paraburkholderia sp.
CTGCGCCTGACAGGATGCTTTCGGTTTCGGGGAAAACACTGAGCACAGAGGGGCGCGCAGCCGGCGCGGGCGGGCGCCGGGCGGCATGGTTGATGCGCGCGGTGCGGTATGGCGGAGTGCCACACCGCGCGGCAGAGCAGAGGTGGTGACGCGCGGCTGGCATACCGCCGGCGCCTGTTGCGCGGCGCCTGCACGCAGCGCTTAAAAGCAGCGCCTACATAACGCACCTACACGCAGCGCCCGCCGTCCACTTCGAGGCACACGCCGGTGATGAATTCGGCTTCGTCCGATGCGAGATACAGGCACGCGTTGGCAATATCCTGCGGCGTCGAAAAGCGGCCGAGCGGGATCGTCGCAAGAAAGCGCTGGCGGTTTTCAGGCGTGTCTTCGACGCCCATGAACTGCGTCAGCAGTCCGGTCTCGCCGATCACCGGATTCACGCAGTTCACACGAATACGGTCCGGGCCCAGTTCGACCGCAAGCGACTTGCTCGCGATGATCACCGCGCCTTTGCTGCCGTTGTACCAGACCAGCCCCGGCCGCGGCCGCACGCCGGCGGTCGACGCAACGTTGATAAAGACACCGCCGCCGCGTTCGCGGAAATACGGTACGAACTCCTGCACGCTCCAGTAGATGCCTTTCACGTTGACCGCATAGACGCGGTCGAACTCGGCCTCGCTGACGTCGAGCACCGGCTTGTTGCGATGCGTGGTGCCCGCGTTGTTGACGACGATCTGCACGCTGCCGAAGTCTTCGAGCGCCGCCTCGCGCAGCTGCAGCCAGTCGTCGCGGCGCGTCACGTCGCCGGCCACCGCGATCGCCTTGCCGCCTGCCAGCGCAATCTCGCTCGCGACGCGCTCGGCGGCCGCGCCGTTCAGATCGTTGACGACGACGTTCGCGCCTTCCTTCGCATAGGTTTTGGCGATGCCTTCGCCGAAGCCCGAGCCGGCGCCGGTGACCACTGCCGTTTTGCCTTGCAACCGCATAATGTCTCCTTGTGTTGTAGTGCGTTGAGCGGGGCGTGCTGCCGCGCACGTCGCCTGCGGACGTCAGCCGTGGCGGATCGCGATGGTCTTCAGCACGGTAAAGCCATACAGCGCTTCGAAGCCTTTCTCGCGTCCGTGCCCCGAATGCTTGACGCCGCCGAACGGCAATTCCACGCCGCCGCCCGCTCCGTAGTTGTTGATGAATACCTGCCCGGAGCGCACCCGCCGCGCGATGCGCATCTGCCGTGCGCCGTCGCGCGTCCAGATACCGGCGACGAGGCCGTACGACGTGCCGTTGGCCAGCTGCAGCGCTTCCTCTTCGTCATTGAACGGCATCGCGGCCAGTACCGGCCCGAACACTTCCTCGCGCGCGAGCCGGTGCGTGGCCGGCACGTCGCGCAACAGCGTCGGCGCCTGATAGAAGCCGCTTTCCGGCGCCTCGGCGATGACGTTGCCTTGCGCGGCCATTGCGATGTTGTCGTGCTGCGCGTCCGACAGGAAGTCCCACACGCGCTGCTGTTGCTTCGCGCTGATCAGCGGACCGCAATCGAGGTCCGCATGCGAAGGGCCGACCCGCAACGCGCTGAACGCGCCGGCAAGGCGATCGAGCAACGGCTCGTACGCGGCCCGCTCGATCAGCACGCGGCTGCCTGCGGAGCAGGTCTGGCCGGCGTTCTGCACGATCGCGGAGACGAGCACGGGTAGCGCCGCATCGAGATCGGCATCGGCGAACACGATCTGCGGTGACTTGCCGCCTAGCTCCAGCGTGACCGGCACGTGGTTTTCCGCGGCCATCTGCGTGACCAGCTTGCCGGTTTCCGGCGACCCGGTGAACGAAATATGATCGATGCCCGGGTGCCGCGCCAGCGCCGCGCCCGCCTCGTGGCCGAAGCCGCTGACGATATTCAGCGCGCCAGCCGGCAGACCCGCTTCCGCGGCCAGTTCGGCGACGCGCAGCACCGACAGGCACGCGTCTTCCGCGGGTTTCACGACGCACGCATTGCCGGCGGCGAGCGCCGCGCCGACGCTGCGGCCGAATATCTGCATCGGATAGTTCCACGGCACGATATGCCCGGTCACGCCATGCGGTTCGCGGATCGTGAACACCGTATAGCCGCTTTGGTACGGCAGCGTCTCGCCATGCAGTTTGTCGGCGGCGCCCGCGTAGAACTCGAAATAGCGGGCCAGTGCGGCGGCATCTGCGCGTGCCTGGCGCAGCGGCTTGCCGGTGTCGCGCGCTTCGAGCTGCGCGAGTTCTTCGTGGCAGGTGCCGACCAGCATCGACAGCCGGTACAGCAGACGGCCGCGCTCGGCAGCGCTCAACGCGCCCCACGTGCCCTCATAAGCGTGCCGCGCCGCCTGCACCGCGCGCTCGATATCGGCGGCATTGCCGCGCGCAAGGCGGGCAAACGGCTGACCATCCGACGGGTCGACGACGGCGATCGTCTCGCCGCCGGCCGGCGCGGTCCATTCGTTGCCGATGAAGTGTTTCGCTTCTTCCATGCATGCTCCTCGTTCGAAGGGATGTTGGGCAGCCCGCGCGAGGCGACCCTGAGTGGGCGCTGCATGGGCGTGTGAAGCAGCTGGACCGCAAGCGGCGGGGCGCGCGGCAGGCCAGCGATGCGCGTTGCGCGGCCGCGCAGCGCGGTAAGCGCAAGCGCAGAGGCGCAGCGATCTGCCGATTATCGCGCCGAATCCGGCCGGAAGGCACGCGCCGATTGGCTATAATGGCGCATTCCGCAGTGTTGCGGCCCGCGGCAGCGGCGCCCGGTGTGCTGCAAAAGCCAGCAAAACCGGCTCGGCGCATCTGTTACAGCGCGCCGCAGCGCATGGGCGCCGGTTGCATGTCGCTTGCATGCCGCGTGCCGTGTCCTTTGAATTTCTTCCTGATCAGAGAGCGCCATGAGCTTCAACAACGTCCCATCCGGCAAGGATCTTCCGCAAGACTTCAACGTCATCATCGAAATTCCCGCGCAAAGCGATCCGGTGAAGTACGAGGCCGACAAGGATATGGGCCTGCTGGTCGTCGACCGTTTCATCGGCACCGGCATGCGCTACCCGGCGAACTACGGCTTTATCCCGCAGACGCTGTCCGGCGACGGCGACCCGGTCGACGTGCTGGTGATCACGCCGTTCCCGCTGCTGGCCGGCTCCGTGGTGCGCGCCCGCGCGCTCGGCATGCTGCAGATGACCGACGAATCGGGTGTCGACGCCAAGCTGATCGCCGTGCCGCACGACAAGATCTGCCCGATGACCGCGCATATGAAGTCGGTCGACGACGTGCCGTCGTATCTGAAGGACCAGATCAAGCACTTCTTCGAACAGTACAAGGCGCTCGAGAAGGGCAAGTGGGTGAAGGTCGAAGGCTGGGCGGGCGTCGATGCCGCGCACAAGGAAATCACGGACGGCGCGGCTAATTACAAGAAGTAAATCGACAGGAAGTAAAGCGGTGTAGCGGCTTCGGTTCGGCATTGCGCCGCGCGAAGCAGGAACCGGAAGAGGCAAACCGATGCGGTTTGCCTTTTTGCTTTTGGGCTGCCCGCTTCGCGCAGTGAGCGAATCAGCTCGACAACAGCCGTTGCGCCTGCTGCAAAAGCGCGTGCGCCGCGGCGAATTCGTGGCGGCCCACCAGGGTCAACGCGGCATGCGCGGTGCTTGCAAACAGTTCGTCGTCGGAGGTTTGCACATCGCCGCGCGCGCCATCCTCGGGTCGCTCGTACCCGCGAAATTGCGCAAGCATCTGCAACGCATCGGCTTGCAGATCCGCTGGGCCGCCGCTGGCGAGAAGATCGGCGGCGGCGGCCAGCTGCCGTGCCGCAGCGAGGAAGCGGGCGCGTTCCATGGCATCAGTCTCCTGCCGGGGCTGGCCCGGCATCACGATCAATCGGCTTCGGTCGCGTCTTCGACAGGCGTGGGCAGCACCGATTCCAGGGTCCGCGTGCCGGCCGCCAGCGCGCGCTTGCCCGTGGCCGGCAGCCGCTTCACCCAATATTCTGCGCGCGACGCGCTGGCGCGGTCCGCCAGTTCGAACGAAGCCAGCAGCCGTACCGGCTTGCGCGAGCGCGTATAACGCGCACCGGTGCCGTTGCAATGCTTGTCGAAGCGCGCGGCGACGTCGGTCGCGATACCGGTGTAGACGCTGCCGTCGTCGCATTCGAGCAGGTAGAGGAACCACGCCATCGCGCGCCTATTCCCGGAACGGATTGCGCTCGCGCAATTCGTCGACGTACGCGTGAATGTGATTCGCCTCGTCGTCGAGAAAGCGCGACACCGCATCGGCAAAGGCCGGGTGCGCGAGCCAGTGCGCCGAGCGCGTGACGGTCGGCAAAAAGCCGCGCGCCATCTTGTGCTCACCCTGCGCGCCGCCTTCGAAGGTGCCGATCTTCTGCTCGATGCAAAACTCCAGCGGCTGGTAATACGCGGTCTCGAAGTGCAGACACGGCACATGTTCGAGCGCGCCCCAGTAACGGCCGTATAGCGTGCCGCCGGTTGCGTCGTCGCGCTGGAACACGACCAGCGAACTCGCAATCGGCTTGCCTTCGTATTCGGCGATCACCAGCATCAGGTTCTCCGGCATCGTCTCGCCGATGGTGCGGAAAAAGTCCAGATTCAGATACGGACTCGAAAAATGCTCGCGGTAAGTCTGCCGATAGCATTTGCTGAAGAAGCGCCAGTCCGCGTCCGAGATGTCCTTGCCGACCATGCGCCGGAACGTGACGCCCGCATCGCGCACCTTGCGGCGCTCGGCGCGGATGTTTTTACGCTTCTTCTGCTCGAGCGTCGACAGGAAATCGTCGAAGTCGCGGTAGCCGCCGTTGAGCCAGTGAAACTGCACGCCTTCGCGCTGCATCATGCCAAGGTCGGTCAGCGCGGCGCTTTCCTGCTCGGTCGGAAACAGCACGTGCAGCGATGACACGTCGGTTTGCTCGGCGAACGCCAGCAATGTGGCAGCAAGATGACGCAGCGCGTGTTCGTCGGTCGCCATCAGCCGCGTGCCTTGCACGGGCGTGAACGGCACCGCGCACAGCAGCTTCGGGTAGTAGTCGAGGCCATTGCGCTTGTACGCGTCCGCCCATGCCCAGTCGAACACGTACTCGCCGTACGAGTGCCCCTTCAGGTAGACCGGCGCCGCGGCGGCCAGCTTGCCGGTGCGCGGGTCCGTCAGCGTGACGAACTGCGCGCCCCAGCCGCTGTCGGGCACCGCGCAGCGCGCGTCCTGCAGCGCGCTCAGAAACTCGTGCCGCAAGAACGGCGTAGGCTGCGCCTGACGCGCGAGCAGGGCGTTCCATTCGGCCGCATCTACTTCCGACGGCGACGTCAGTATGCCCGTGCGATAATCAAAACGTTCCTGATTCAATCTGCTTGACCGTTGTCGATCGTGCAGGTGCGCCGGGTTGCCATGGCGCACCGCTGTTTAGTCCGTGTTGCGCAGCGTCGCGCGGGGTTGCGGAGTGTCCGCGGCGCCGCGTGCGTCAAGCTGAGTCACGTCGTCGCCAGTTCGGCCATCGGGCCCATAATGCCGCCTCAGACGGCAAGCCATGCGGCTTGCCTCCGATCCTGCCTTGAAGACCTCATGAAAACCCGCCTCGCTCTTGCACAACTCAATGTCACCGTCGGCGACTTCGCCGGCAACGTCGCGAAGATCGTCGCCGCCGCGCGCGCCGCGCACAGCGACGGTGCGAAGCTGCTGATCGCGCCGGAGCTCGCGATCTCCGGCTACCCGCCCGAAGACCTGCTGCTGCGTCCCGCGTTCTATGCCGCCAGTGCGGCCGCGTTGGCCGACCTCGCCGCGCAACTGAAGCCTTTGAAAGGCTTGCACGTGGTGGTCGGCCATCCGCACCGCGATCCGGCGCACGGCCATGGTAATGCAAACGCGCCGATCGAGCGCGGCCTGCCGCCGGTCGATACCTTCAATGCGGCGTCGCTGATCGTCGACGGCGAGATTGTCGGCACCTATCTGAAGCAGGATCTGCCCAATACCGAGGTGTTCGACGAGAAGCGCTATTTCGCCGCCGATCCGCAGCCGTTCGTGTTCGAACTGGATGGTGTCAGGTACGGCATCGTGATCTGCGAGGACGTCTGGCATGCGTCGGCTGCGCAGCTCGCGAAAGCGGCCGGCGCGCAGGTGCTGCTGATCCCGAACGGCTCGCCGTATCACATGAACAAGGAAGCGGTGCGCATCGACATCCTGCGCGCGCGGATTCGCGAAACCGGCCTGCCGATGGTCTATGTGAATATGGTCGGCGGCCAGGACGAACTGGTGTTCGACGGCGGCTCGTTCGTGCTCGACGCGCAGGGCGAGGTAGTCGCGAAAATGCCGCAGTTCGAGGAAGGGCACGCGATCGTCGAATTCGACGGCGCGCGGCCGGTGCCGGCACCGCTCGCGGCGGAAACCTCGATCGAAGCGCAGGTGTATGCGGCGCTGGTGCTTGGCGTGCGCGATTACATCAACAAGAACGGCTTTCCGGGCGCGATCATCGGCTTGTCGGGCGGTGTCGATTCGGCGCTGGTGCTGGCGATCGCCTGCGACGCGCTCGGCGCCGACCGCGTGCGCGCGGTGATGATGCCGTCGCGCTATACCGCCGATATTTCCACCACCGATGCCGCCGACATGGCGCGCCGCGTCGGCGTGCGTTACGACGAGATCGCGATCGCGCCGATGTTCGACGCATTCCGCACGTCGCTTGCCGATGAATTCGCGGGTCGCGCCGAAGACTCGACCGAAGAGAACATCCAGGCGCGCATCCGCGGCACACTGCTGATGGCGCTGTCGAACAAGTTCGGCTCGCTGGTGCTGACCACCGGCAACAAGAGCGAGATGGCGGTCGGCTACTGCACGCTGTACGGCGATATGGCAGGGGGCTTCGCGGTGATCAAGGACATCGCGAAGACGCTCGTGTACCGGCTGTGCCATTACCGCAATGCGGCTACCTCGTTCGCGAAGAACCAGATCATTCCGGAGCGGATCCTGACGCGCGCGCCGTCCGCGGAACTGCGCGACAACCAGACCGACCAGGACAGCCTGCCGCCGTACGACACGCTCGACGCGATCATGCAGATGTTCATGGAAGAAGATCGCTCGCTTGCCGAAATCGTCGCGGCCGGCTATGCGCCGGACGACGTGAAGCGCGTTACGCGGCTGATCAAGATCAACGAGTACAAGCGGCGCCAGGCGCCGATCGGCATTCGCGTCACGCATCGTGCGTTCGGCCGCGACTGGCGCTATCCGATCACGTCGCGCTACACGGAACCGCTCGAATAAGGCGTAGTTCGTGCTGGCCGTGCTGCGCGTTGGTGCATGCACGGCCGCGAATGCGCCGAACCGATGCATGCGGCGGCGCGCGCTGCTGCTCACGTAGCCGGCAAGCCGCCGGCGGGCCGCGCTATGTGCGTCGGCGTGCTGGTAATGTGCCCCGCGCGGCGTAGAATCAAAAAACCTACATCAATTTATCGTTTTCGAACCCATAAGAGGCTCGCCATGAAACGCATCACCGCAGTCATCAAACCGTTCAAGCTCGACGAAGTGCGCGAGGCGCTCGCAGAAGTGGGTCTGACGGGGCTGACCGTCACCGAGGTCAAGGGCTTCGGCCGGCAGAAGGGCCACACCGAGCTGTATCGCGGCGCCGAGTACGTGGTCGATTTTCTGCCGAAGGTGAAGATCGAAGTGGTGGTGGCCAACGAGCAGACCGATCAGGTGATCGACGCGATCATCGGCGCGGCCCGCACCGGCAAGATCGGCGACGGCAAGATTTTTGTCGCGGATGTCGAACGTGTGATCCGCATCCGCACCGGCGAGGAGAACGAAGCGGCCGTGTAAGCAGGCCGTATCAGCGGCCGGTAGCAACGGGCCGCGCACCGTAGCCACAAATAAAAAACGGTGCGATACCCTTTCGGACATCGCACCGATACGCGCCTCTCGCAGCAGCGTGAAATCGATTCTTCTAAATTTGTTGCACTAGCAACGTTCGCTTAGAACGAGTGCTGGATACCTGCGTACACGCCCGACTGGCTGTGGCCGACGAGCGGGTTGTCCGTCGACGTCGCATTGCCGAAGTTGTTCGCGTTCAGGCCGTAGTTAGCCGTCTTGCTGTTCTGCACGGTCGCGACCTGCAGGTCGAGCAGCGTGCGCTTGGACAGGTTGTACGAACCGCCGACCGTGTAGATCGTCGCATTGCCTGCACCGTTGTTGCCGTTCACGTGGTACACGGCAGCGATCAGCGCAGCAGCCGGCGTGGCTTGCCACGTCACACCGCCCCACTCGTGGTCGAGGGTGGTCGGCTGGCCCGGCAGTGCGCCGGTGATGCCCGACGAACGGATTGCCTGATACACGCCCTGGATCTTGAACTGGCCGAGGAACACGTTCACAGCTGCCGTGTATTCGCGCGAGTACGCATACACGCCATTGCCGTTGCCGTTGCCGCCGAGGCTGCCGCCGCCGTCGGTCGGGATGTAGTTGCCGCCGAGGCCGCCGTTCGACGGGTTGCGGATTTCATCGTACAGGCCGCGGATCTGGAACAGCGAGCTCGTGTAGGTGATCTGTGCGCCACCTTCACGGCCTTGCGGCGTCGAGCCGTTACCGTTCCAGTTCGTTGCGTTCGACAGCGCATACTGGCCGTAGAAGTCAAAGCCGGCGATCTTCGGCGACTGGTACGAAATGTTGTTGCTCGATTGCGGCCAGTTGCGGCCACGGACCAGCGAAGCCGACGACCAGTTCGACTGACCGAACGGGTCGAAGTCCCACACGCCGTTGGAGATGAACAGTTCGCGGCCGAGCAGCAGGGTACCGTACTGATCGCTTGCCACGCCGACCGTCGCCCAACGATTGAAGAGACCGTTGTTGCCCGGGCCCTGGCCGGTCATCGTGTTGAAGGAGCCTTCCAACTGGAACACGGCCTTGTAGCCGGCACCGAGGTCCTCAACGCCCTTCAAACCCCACAGGCTGGTACCCCAGTCGCCGCTTTCCGCGCGGAAGCGGTGCGTGCTGCTCGTGGCCTGACCTTGGGCGCCGCTGCCAGTCGGCACGCCCCACATGGCTTCCAGACCAGCGTCCAGACGCCCGTACAGCGTCACGCTGCTCTGTGCGTGCGCAGCAACGCCGATAGTCAGCAGCGATGCGGCGAGCAAAGCTTTCTTCATCTTCTCCTCCATACCCTGTCAAAAATAAAACCAGTACTGCGAGTGGTATCCGGACGCCAGCAGCGCCGGACAGGAAACGGTTGTCCTTGGGAGAAACGCGGATTGATCGGATACCCTCCAGACGCGCAGCCTTAGGGCTGTCTGATCGTCCTCCCGATCCTCGCCGACCGGAATCTCCTGTTCGTTTTGAAGTGAAACTACTTTTAATGAACTTTGTTTTGCTACTTTGGTTACTAATTTAGCAAAAATACCCTGCAGTGGGCGAATAAATTCGAGGTGCGCGGTAGAGATGTCTCTAAATTGCAATACGGCTCTCCGCGAGACCCTTCGCGAAGCCACGAAAACTGCCCTCAAAGCCTTACGGGATAAAGGTTTGAGGGTTTGGGGCAGGGTCGCTCAAGGATTGCCACTATTGACGATGGAAATCGTCGGGAGTAAGCGGCCTGCGCGTGGCAAACGCGCATATGTTGGGATGCCGAAGCTTTGTCAGGCCGGCGGGGCGGGCGTGAGCGGGCAATAAAAAAAGGCGCGTAAGCGCCTTGTAAAACTACTTCGACTACAGATCGACTGCGGGCCGCGTGCGGTCTATCGCGGCCCGGCCGGATTATTTGAGGCTGCCGGCGAGGAACTGCTTGAGCCGTTCGCTCTTCGTATTGCCGAACACCTCGCTCGGGTGGCCTTCTTCTTCGACCCGCCCCTGATGCAAGAACATCACGTGGTTCGACACGTTGCGCGCAAAGGCCATTTCATGCGTGACGACGATCATCGTGCGGCCTTCTTCGGCGAGCGTCTGCATGACTTTCAGCACTTCGCCAACCAGTTCCGGGTCGAGCGCGGAGGTCGGTTCGTCGAACAGCATTACGTCCGGATGCATGGTCAGCGCGCGGGCGATCGCGACGCGCTGCTGCTGGCCACCCGACAGATGCGACGGGTATTGCTTCTCGACGCGCGGCGCAAGGCCCACCTTCTCCAGATAGGTGCGCGCGCGGTCTTCCGCTTCGCCGCGCGACAGACCCAGCACGTGGCGTGGCGCTTCGATGACGTTTTCAAGAACTGTCATATGCGTCCACAGGTTGAAGTGCTGGAACACCATCGACAGCCGGGTGCGCATGCGCTGCAACTGTTTGTGATCGGACACGCGCAGCGCGCCGGTCTTGTCCTTCAGCGTGCGCACTTCTTCGCCGTCGACGAATATGCGACCCGCATTGGGTTGCTCGAGAAAATTGATGCAGCGGAGCATCGTGCTCTTGCCCGAGCCAGACGAGCCGATCACGCTGATCACGTCGCCGCGTTTCGCTTTTAGCGTGACGCCTTTGAGGACTTCGTTGTCGCCGTACTGCTTGTGCAGGTTGTCGACGAAAAGCATGGGGTGCTGGGTGGTCATCAGAATCCTTGGGAGCCGGTCGCCTGGGTGAGGTGGCTTATTTGCCTTGCGGGCGCAGGTAAGCGAGCCAGCGGCGCTCGGCGCGGCGGAACAGCCAGACGAGCGCGAAAGAAATGCACAGGTAGAGCAGGGCCGCAATGCCGAATGCATTGAACGACTGGTAGGTCGCCGAGTTCACGTCGCGGGCGATCTTCAGGATGTCCGGCACGGTGGCGGTGAACGCGACGGTGGTCGCATGCAGCATCAGGATCACTTCGTTGCTGTAGTACGGCAGCGCGCGGCGCAGTGCCGACGGCAGGATCACGCGGCGGTACAGCGTGAATTGCGACATGCCGTACGCGCGCGCCGCTTCGATCTCGCCGTACGGCGTCGCCTTGATCGCGCCGGCGAAAATCTCGGTGGTGTACGCGCAGGTATTCAGCGTGAAGGCGAGCAGCGTGCAGTGCATGCCGTCGCGGAAGAACGCATTGGTCAGCGCATTCGAGCGGATGATCTCGAGGCTGTAGAGGCCCGTGTAGCACAGCAATAGTTGCACGTACAACGGTGTGCCGCGGAACACGTAGGTGTAGAGCCACACCAGCGTCGACAGCCACTTCTTCTTCGACACGCGTGCCACTGCGAGCGGCACGGACAGGCAAAAGCCCAGACCGATCGACACCACCAGCAGCCACAGCGTGATTGCCACGCCGGTGAAGCGGTAGCCGTCGGTGTATAGATAGTTGCGCCAGTATTGCTCGATCAGCTCGATCATAGTTCCGCCTTGCGCACGCCGGTCGAGTAGCGCCTTTCCAGGTACATCAGTACGAAGTTCGACGCCGTGGTGATCAGCAGATAGATCGCGCCCGCCAGCAGCGTAAAGAAAAAGAAGCGCAGCGTGCCCTTGCCGGCGTCCTGCGACGCCTTCACGACGTCGGCAAGGCCGATGATCGACACCAGCGCGGTGGCCTTCACCATCACCTGCCAGTTGTTGCCGATGCCGGGCAACGCGAAGCGCATCATCTGCGGAAACATGATGCGCGAGAACACCTGCCAGCCGGTCATGCCGTACGCGGAGCCCGCCTCGAGCTGGCCGCGCGGCACCGACAGGAACGCGCCGCGGAAGGTTTCGGTGAAATACGCGCCGTAAATGAAGCCGAGCACCGCGACGCCGGCCACGAACGGGTCGATGTCGATCTGGTCCCAGCCGAGCAGGTCGGTCAGGTTGTTCAGCCAGATCTGGATGCTGTAGAACAGCAGCAGCATCAGCACGAGATCGGGCACGCCGCGGATCAACGTCGTGTAGACCGCGCCGACGCCGTACGTCAGCCGGTTTTTCGACAGCTTTGCCGCGGCGCCGAGCAGCCCGAGCAGAAAGGCCAGCGCAAGCGATAGCAGCGCCAGCTTGATCGTCTGGAACGTGCCCGACAGGATAATCGGGCCGTAGCCTTGCAGAAACATGGTGGGTCCTTGACGGCGCGGGTCGCGCGCCGCGAAAGACGCGGTCTGCCGGTGCGGCATGGGCTGCGGAGATTGACCGCCATCCAGGCCGCGCGGCGCGCCGCTGTGCAATTCATGACTGCCGGGCCGTTACCGGCCGGCAGCGCGTTTTCCGACTGTATCGACTGTATTACGAGGTCTGCCGCGCGGCCCATTCGGGCCTGCCCGAGCGGCGGACCGGCGAACCGTTGCGCCGCCTGACGTCGGCCAGCCGTTAACGGGCCGGCTGGCTGTCGAACTCGAAATACCGTTTGCCGGATTTTGTCGCGGAACCGTCGTCGCGAACGTTCGCCAGCGCCTTATCGAGCATCGTTTTCAGTTCGGCGCCGCGGCTCGGCGAGCCGTCTGCGCGATGGGCGCCGAGCGTCGTGCGTTCGTTCGCGACGGCGCCCGTCGCGATCGCCGCCAGCGCCACGCCCAATGCGAGCTTCTTCATGTTTCTCCTGTGCGGCCGATCGTCGCGGACCGGCCCATTGTGGTTATTGCCTCTGTTTGCGCGGACCCAGGCGCTCGCGGCCGCGCCCGGCCGGCCGGCGGTTGCACCGCCGCTCGGCGATGCACCGCGTAGCGCCGCCGGCCGCCGCTATTCTAGGCGGTCAAAAATGCGCCGCCGCGCCGCGATGGGCCGGCTTTCGCGGCCGGTGGTCACGCAAAAGGGCGGTATTTTACCCGAAGCGGGGCTGCGCGCCAGCGGCGCGCGAACGTAAAAATCCTTTTATGCGGCAGCGGCCGGGCGAGGTGGTGCGGCGGAATGCGGTGGTGGCGTGCGACAGGGGTAGTGCGTGATAGTAGCGGCGCGTGACAGGGGCGGGGCGCGACAGAGGCGTGCGTGACAGAGGCGTGCGTGACAGAGGCGTGCGTGACAGGGGCGGCGCATGGCAGCGGTAGTGCGTGACAGGGGCAATACATGCCGCGGACAGCTGCTGCCCATTCGCACGGACCGATCGCCGTAACATGCCGCAAAAAGAAACGCCACGGAGCGCGTGCGCGCTGTGTGGCGTCAAATTTGATGGCATCGATTGGCTGCGCGGCGGCACAGCGGCGCGCTCAATATATGCACATGCAACCATCTTGCATGCGCCCTCGCGCGGCCAACAGTGCAGCGTAATGCAGCGCAGCGCTGGCTAGCTCGCCAGCAAGAAGCAAGCAGGCAGCGCAGCCAGCCCAAAAGACCGTAGCCGCGCTGCGCTCACCGCCTGCGTTTCAGCCTGCGCTTACGGCTTGGCGGCGGAAGCCGCCGCGTCGCCGTGATGCTGCTGCCAACGCTCGCGCATCTTCTCGTGGCGTTGCTCCATCTTCGCGAAGTGCTGCTTGATCGCGGTGCTGACGGTGGTCTTCTGCTGGTCGTTCAGGCTGTTATAGAAATTCAGCCATGCCGCCGAAGTCTGTTCGCGCAATTGCTGCTCTTGCTGTTCGCTCTTCTGATGCGCGTCGTGCATGGCGTTCAGGTCGAGAATCGGTTGCTGCTGCATCGACTTGAACTGCTCGCGCATCTGCTTGTGATTGGCGCGCATCGCTTCGCGGTTCTGCTTCATCGTATTCAGTGCGGCTTGCCACAGCTTTTCCTGTTCCGCATTCAGATTCAGCTGCCCGTGCAGCTTGTTGATCTGCTCCATAAAACCGTGATGCCAGCCGCCGGGACCGCCGTGGCCCATGCCGGGTTGACCCGAAGGCTGCGCGGCGAACGCGGCACCGATACCGATAGAAAGCGATGCCGCTGCAACGGCGAGAAAGCGAGAAGTTTTGTTGGACATTGACGTGCTCCCAAGTGACTATCCGACCAGCGGCCGTCACGACGTGAGCGGTCCGCATTCGGTAACGCAAGCGTAGAGGGGCTCGCGGCTGGCCGTGTTACGCGGTCGATGCGGGCTGTTACGTCACATTACTTGCGCCTTTCGCGGTAACACCCCGTAACCCTTTTGGGGGCAGGTCGGGTCGATTACGCAAGGGGGCGCGCGTTAAACTTCGTCCCATGGCTACTCAAATTCTGGTCGTCGATGACGACGTCGAACTGCGCGATCTGCTGCGCGACTATCTGGCCCGCCAGGGCATCGAGGTGTCGGTGCTGCACGACGCGGGCTCGCTCGAGCGCCGCCTCGAGCGCGAGCGTCCGGATCTGATCGTGCTCGATCTGATGATGCCGGGCGTCGATGGGCTCACCGCGCTGCGCAAGCTGCGCGCGTCCGGCGACGACATCCCGGTCATCATGCTCACCGCGCGCGCCGACGACGTGGACAGCATCGTCGGTCTCGAGCTCGGCGCCGACGACTATCTCGGCAAGCCGTTCAATCCGCGCGAACTGCTGGCACGCGTGCAGGCCGTTTTGCGGCGACGCCGCACGCTGCCGTCGGCCGCGGCCCCCGAGCAACGCGAGCCGTTTTCGTTCGGCCGCTTCACGCTCGATTTCCAGTCGCGCACGCTAAGCCAGGAAGGCAAGCCGATCACGCTGTCGGGCAGTGAATTCGCGCTGCTGAAGATCTTCGTCAACAACCCGATGCGCACGTTGACGCGCGAGCGTCTGCTCGAGCTGCTGCATGGGCCGGAGTACGACGGCACCGACCGCGGCATCGACGTGCAGGTGTGGCGTCTGCGCCGCATTCTCGAAACCGATCCGTCGGTGCCCCGTTTTATCCAGACGGTGCGCGGGCGCGGCTACGTGTTCGTTCCGGACGGCGAGCAACATGCGACGCCCAATTGATTCGCTGTTCGGCAGGCTCGCGCTGCTCGTCGTCGGGGTGCTGCTGATTTCGCACTTCGCGTGGTATGTGCTGATCCGGCTCGAACGCAATCAATCGCAAACCCGTTACGCGGTCGAAGAGGCCGCATTTCTCGTCGAAGCGGTGCGCCAGCACGTCGAGCGCACGCC
>DATLOW010000509.1:0-4133 GCA_035536055.1 Paraburkholderia sp.
ACCATCGGCGTGCCCGACGGCCCGCTCGAGACGCCCGCGGAAGCGGTCGTGGTCGCGCTGAAATCGCGCACCGCGCCGCCCGAGCAAGCGGTGGCCGAATCGCTGGCCGCGCTTGCGTGGCTGCAGAAACTCGGCTGCAAGCAGTTCTATTTCAAGTATTGCTCGACCTTCGATTCGACCGACAAAGGCAATATCGGCCCGGTTGCCGATGCGCTGATGAAGGCGCTGAACGCACCGTTTGCGATCGCCTGCCCGGCCTTTCCGGAAACCGGCCGCACCGTATATCGCGGCAACCTGTTCGTCGGCGATCTGCTGCTGAACGAGTCGGGCATGCAGAACCATCCGCTGACGCCGATGACCGACGCGAACCTGGTGCGCGTGCTGCAACGGCAGACGCCGACCAAGGTCGGGCTGCTGCGCTACGACACCGTACAACGCGGCGCGGCTGCGCTGAACGAAGCGCGCGCGGCATTGCAGCGCGACGGTGTCGGCCTTGCAATCGCCGACGCGATCTCCGATGAGGACCTGTACACGCTTGGCGCCGCATGCGCCGACGATCTGCTCTTGACCGGCGGCTCGGGCCTCGCGATCGGCCTGCCGCGCAACTTCGCGCGCGCCGGGCTGTTGCCGGCGGCGCAGCAAAGCGAACAGATTCCCGGCGTCGACGGCTTGTCTGCCGTGCTGTCGGGCAGCTGCTCGCGCGCCACGCAGGCGCAGGTCGCGCATTGGCGCGACAGCGGCCGCCCGGCGTTCCGCGTCGACCCGCTAGCGCTGGCGCGCGGCGACAAGGTCGTCGACGAGGCGATGGCGTTCGCGCAACCGCATCTGGGCAAAGGCCCGGTGCTTGTGTACGCAACCAGTGCGCCGGAAGAAGTGAGCGCGGTGCAAAAGCAGCTCGGCAGCGCCGCATCGGGTGAGCTGGTCGAACAGGCGCTCGCCGCGATCGCACGGCGCATGTATGACGCCGGCGTGCGGCGCTTCGTGGTGGCCGGCGGGGAAACCTCCGGTTCGGTCGTCAATGCGCTGCAGGTCAAGGCGCTGCGCATCGGACCGCAAATCGATCCGGGCGTGCCGTGCACGGTGTCGGTTGGCGCGACGCCGCTTGCGCTTGCACTGAAGTCGGGCAACTTCGGCGCGGTCGACTTTTTCAGCAAGGCGCTCGGCATGTTCGAGCAGATCGCCAAGGGTCATTCATGAGCGCGACCATCACGGCCGCGGCGGCAGCGGAAAGCCGCGCGCGCGAAGAAATCGCCCGCATCGGCGCGGATCTCTATCAGCGCCGCTACACGGTGGGCTCGGCCGGCAATATCAGTACGCGTCTCGAGGACGGCTGGCTGATTACGCCCACCGACGCATGTCTTGGCCATCTCGACCCGGCAAAGATTTCGAAGGTCGGTAGCGACGGACAGTGGGTCAGCGGCGACAAGCCGTCGAAAACGCTGGCACTGCACCGCAACGTCTACGACACCAACCCCGACATGCACGGTGTCGTGCATACGCATTCGACCCACCTGGTCGCGCTGACGCTCGCCGGCGTCTGGCAGCCGAACGACGTGCTGCCGCCGATCACGCCGTACTACGTGATGAAAGTGGGCCACATTCCGCTGATTCCGTATTGCCGGCCTGGCGACCCGAGCGTCGCGGAACGGGTGCGCGCGCTCGCCAACGACGTGCGCGGCGTGCTGCTCGAGCGGCTTGGGCCGGTCGTGTGGGGCGCGAGCGTATCGCAGGCCGCGTGGGCGCTCGAAGAGCTGGAAGAAACGGCGCAACTGTGGCTGATGACCGAGCCGCGCCCCGCGCCGTTGAGCGATGCGCAGATCGACGAGCTGCGCACGACGTTCGGCGCGCGCTGGTAGCTCAACCGCCGTCGCCCCGCTTCATTCAACGCATTCAACCGAACCGACCATGCCACGCTTTGCCGCCAACCTGACGATGATGTACCGCGAGCACGAGTTCCTCGAGCGCTTCGGCGCGGCCGCGGCGGACCGCTTCAAGGCGGTCGAATATCTGTTTCCGTACGACTACCCTGCCGAGCAGTTGGCTGCTTTGCTGAAGCAGCACGGCCTCGAACAGGCGTTGTTCAACGCGCCGCCTGGCGATTGGGCAAAGGGCGAACGCGGCATCGCGTCGCTGCCGGGCCGTGAAGACGAGTTCAAGCGCAGCGTGGATACCGCGCTGCGTTATGCGCAAGCGCTCGGCAATCGCAAGATTCACGTGATGGCCGGCCTGATTGGCGCGAACGACGATCGAGCCAAACATCGCGAAGTCTACCTGCGCAATCTTGCGTACGCTGCACAGCAGGCCGCCGCGCAGGGTCTGACGGTCGTCATCGAGCCGATCAATACGCGCGACATGCCCGGCTATTTCCTCAGCCGGCAAGGCGACGCGCAGCAGATCTGCCGTGAAGTCGGCGCGGCGAATCTGAAGGTGCAGTTCGATCTGTACCACTGCCAGATCGTCGAGGGCGATCTGACGATGACGCTCAGGCAGCTGGGCGCCGATATCGGCCATATCCAGGTAGCCGGCGTGCCGGACCGTCACGAGCCGGATCTGGGCGAAGTGAACTTCCCGTATCTGTTCGAGCAGATCGATGCGCTCGGCTACGATGGCTGGATCGGCTGCGAATATATTCCGCAGGGCGCGACCTCCGCGGGCCTCGGCTGGGCGAAACGCTGGCTTGGTTGAGCACGCAACCATGCCGCGGCGGCGCGCGGTAACGGCCTGCTGAAGCTGCAGCAGGCCGGCGCGGGCAGCACGCTCAGACGCTGCCGCTGCGCTTCGCGATCACCGTATCGAACTTCAGCATCCCCGCGCCGTGCGACTGCAGCGACACGAGCTCATAGCCGTGCGTTTTCATCAACGCCAGCAGTTCATCCGGCGTGCGCTCGGCAAAGCGCAGGATCGTTTCCTTCTTCAGGTCGCTGGCGGAATTGCGCATTGTCACGTGCGCGGTATGCCGGCGGTCCTCGCTGAACTTCCATGAGTAGCGGCAGTGATACGTGACGCCATCGTGCGTATTCACATAGTCGTGATCCTTGGGGCCCGCCACCACGCTCGCCCAGTCGCGCAGATTGAACAGCAGATGGCCGCCCGGCCGCAGCACATGACTGACGCCGGTCAGGCACTCGCCGAAATACGCATCGTAGTCCGCCACTGAATCCGGGTAGCTGTAGATCGCATAGTTGATCAGCACGCAATCGAAGCTGGCCGACCATGGCGCGATATGCTTCAGGTCCGCAAATGCGCTTTGGCGATACGCGTCTGCCGGTATCCCGGCCCTCGCGCCATTGGCCCTGGCGCTCTTCAGCATGCTCTCGCTATAGTCCGCGCCGAATACGCGATACTGCTTGCCCGTCTGCCGCGCCGGCAGGCCGCGATGCAGCGCGATCATATGGAAACCCATGCCGCAGCCCGCATCCAGAATCGAAGCGCGGTCGGGTAGCGAATTGACGATCCAGTCCGACATCACCGGGTCGTAGATGTCGCGGGCCAGCACTTCCTCCGGCGAGACCATCGACAGATAGAGATCGTTGATGTCGCGGTAAGCATCGTCTTTCATGTCTATTGTGATTGGCGCATAGCCGAATGGAAAAGGTGATTACATTACGAGGCGCGTCAATTTCCCGAAAAAAGTGCGGCGGAACGCGTAAAGCTTTTGCTAGCGCATGGCAGCAGACGGTTTCGTTGCGGTATAAAACCTGATCCGCCGCGACGCGTCGTCGCGGCCATCGGCTGGCGCGACCCACTGTGACCTGATACAGGACGCCGTACTGTGCACGCAGTCCCACGTCCCGCACGCATAGAATCGTCTCCAGCATGAACACTTTGTCTGGAGAACGAATATGCATCGACTGCTTGTCGTTGGCGGCGGCGCCGGAGGGCTCGAACTGGCCACACGTCTCGGCGATGCATACGGTGCAGGCAAAACACATCAGCGCATGGCCGTTACGCTGATCGATCGCAATCCCACGCATATGTGGAAACCGTTGCTGCACGAAGTCGCGGCTGGCAGCATCGACCCGTTCGCCCATCAGCTCGAATATGCGGCGCAAGCGCATTGGCATGGCTTCGAGTTCGAACAGGGCGAACTGGTCGGCATCGACCGGATAAACCGGCAAGTGATTGTCGGCGCA
>DATLOW010000510.1:0-7335 GCA_035536055.1 Paraburkholderia sp.
CTTCGAATACATGTAGCAGCCGAAGTCCTCGCAGAAGCCGCAGAAGTTGCACGGCCCGAGCCGCACGCCATACGGATTCGTATAAGGCTGCGACGCATTGGCCGCCGGAATCGGGAACGGCTCGTAGCCGAGCTCGCGCGCCGCCTTCGCGAATAGCTGCGCACCGTACACGTCCTTCAGCGGCGGCAGCGGAAATTCCTTGCTGCGCCACGCTTCATGCCGGTTGCCGCCGGCCACGAGGTTGCCGTTCAGATTGCCGGCCTTGCCCGAAATCCCCGCCACGTCCTCGAAGCGCGTGAAGTACGGTTCGAGTTCGTCGTAGCTGACGCCGAAGTCCTGGATCGTCATGTCGTCCGGAATGAACGACTTGCCGTAGCGCTGTTCGTAGTGGCTGCGCAATTGCAGATCCGACGCCTGCGGCCGCCACGTCAGCCCGTTCCAGTGAAAGCCCGCGCCGCCCACACCGTTGCCGAGCAGCATCGCCCCATGCTGACGATACGGCACGGCAAACCCGTCGGGCTTGTGGCGGAACGTCAGTGTTTCCTTCGACAGATCCTGGTACAGCTTGCCGCGAATCGCATACGCGAGTTCATCGGCAATGTTCGGATATTTCGCCGTGTTCGCGGTGTCCTGCATCTCGCCGCGCTCGAGTGCGAGCACGTTCAGCCCTGCTTCGGTCAGCTCCTGCGCCATGATTGCACCGGTCCAGCCGAACCCGACCATCACCGCATCGACCTTGTCTTTCCTGAGTGCCATCGTTATGCCTGCTCCCCGAGAATCGATACCGGACCGAGCGCGTACTTCTCGCCCGGCTGCTCGACCCAGTCCGCGTAGTCCGCGCGTGCGCCGGGAAAACCGATGGTCTTCCAGCCGGCCATGCCCTTGTTGCCGCCGTACATCGGGTCGGCGAAATAGCCTTCCTTGGTGTTCTTCAGCAGCGTGTTGAAAAACAGCTTCGGCGGCACCGCGTCGAGATGCAGCTTGCCCGCTTCGAGCGCCTCGAGAATCTGCACGCGCGTGTCGGGCGGCAACGCCGCGAACGGCTTGCCGTGCTCGCGCACGCACCATGCGTTGCACGCTTCGATGCCGTGCCGGTACACGTCGCGCGGCACGAGGCCCAGCTGATAGCCGAGTTCGGGCGCCGCCTCAGGATGAAACGGCCCCTGCATGTACCACAGCTTGCCGTGGCCGTACGGCGTTTCCATCTGCCGGTCGATAAACTCGGGCACGCCGGCTTCGAGCGCGCCGGCGCCGCTCGCATCGGCCGGAATCAGTTCGTCGACGGCAGCGTGCAGGAACGCCCATTCAGCGCTGGTGAAGTACACCGGCGCGTAGGGCACCTTGTCGTCGTTCGCCGCGGCAGTCGCAGCGGTCGCGACAGTCGCCGTCGCCTGCGGATTGACCGAGGCGTCCGAATGCGTGCAGCCTTCCTGCGTGACGAGTACCGGCGTCAACGCTGTCGCGGGAAGAATCGTGAATACCTGACGCAGAAATTTTCTGCGCGGCTGATCGTCGTTATTCATCGGGTAGCGTGGGGTTGGACAAATGCATGGAACGCACCGGCGCGAGGCCGGTGCGAAGGGACACGTGGGCTTGCAGCGAACGGCGCGCAGCACGCGATACGGGCCGCGCGGCTGCGGTTAGAAGGTGGTCCAGTCGTCGTCGGCCGCTGCGGTGCTCGCGACGGCCGCAGCCGGCTGGGGTGCCGGCGTGCTCGTACTCGTGCTCGCATGCGCGCTCGCGCTGGCCGCGCCCGACGTGCCGGCGGCGGCTTGCGACATCGCGCCTGCACCGGCCGCGCGCCGTGCGGGGCGTGTGGGTTGTGCAGGTTGAGCATTACCGGTCGTGGTCCGCGCAGCCGCCGCGCCCGCCACAGCGGAGTTCGCCGCCACCGGATGCGCCGCGATACCGCCGACCGCACGCAATGCAGCGCGCGGTGCAGCCGCCTGCCCCGCCAGACCGCCCTGCTCGATCCTGAAGCTGACCACCGCCGCGCGCAGATGGCCCGCCTGATCTTCGAGCGACGCCGCCGCGGCCGCCGCCTGCTCGACCAGCGCCGCATTCTGCTGCGTCACGTGGTCCATCTGCGAGATCGCCTGGTTTACCTGTTCGATACCGCGGCTTTGCTCATGCGACGCAGCCGCAATTTCACCGACGATGTCGTGCACGCGCTCGATCGACTGGCTGATCTGTTCCATCGTGCTGCCCGCCCGCGCGACGAGATCAGTGCCTTCGCGCACGCGCGTCACCGAGGTACCGATCAGATCCTTGATCTCCTTGGCGGCCGAGCTCGAGCGTTGCGCGAGCGAGCGCACTTCGGCAGCCACCACCGCGAAGCCGCGGCCGTTCTCGCCGGCGCGCGCAGCTTCCACCGCGGCATTCAGCGCGAGGATATTGGTCTGGAACGCAATGCCTTCGATAATGCTGGTGATCTCCGCGATCTTGCCGGAGCTGTCGCCGATGCCGGTCATCGTCTGCACCACCTGGCTGACGATCTGGTTGCCTTCCACCGTCACGTGTCGCGCGGTCGCGGCCAGCTGGCTCGCCTGCTGCGCGTTGTCGGCGTTGTGCTTGACCGTCGAAGTCAGCTCTTCCATGCTCGCCGCGGTTTCCTGCAGCGACGCGGCCTGCTCCTCGGTGCGCGCCGACAGGTCCTGATTGCCGGCGGCGACCTCGCGCGTCGCGGTGGCGATCGCTTCGCTGCCGCCGCGCACGTTGCGCACCGTCTGCGACAGCCGCTCCTGCATGCGCGCAATGCCTTGGAGCAGCTGTCCCATTTCGTCCTGCGAGCGCGCGTCGATGCTGCGCGTCAGATCGCCTTGCGCGATCTGCTCGAAGTGTTCGAGCGCATCTCCGAGCGGCCCGCCGATCGCACGCTGCAGATTGAAGAAGCTGGCAATCGCGGTGACAAGACCCAGCGCAATCGCCGCGATCGTCACCGCGCGGAACAGTGCAAACGAATGTTCCTGTGCGGCGAAATTCGCTTTCGCCGATGTGTACTGATACGCGCGCAGCTTCGCACTGCTGGTGTGATAAGCGGAGAACAGATCGTTGTTGGCCAATGTCGCGCGCATGATCTGCGCGCTTTCGCCGCTCTGCAGCGCGTTGGCGAACGCATCGAGACCGTCGTCCATCGCGCTGCGCCGCTGCAGCAGATCACGCGCGAGCTGATCTTCGTCGGCGTCGCGCGGCAGCTTCATGTAGTTGTCGAGGCTCGCGCGCGCTTCAGTCCGGTAGTCGCGCGAATGCGCAATGATGCTGCGCAGATCCGGCGTCGACGGATTGAGCGCCGCGCGGAACAGCGCCGCGCGCTCGCGCTGCAGGCTGGTCTCGGCATCGCCGATGTAGGTGGTGCTCGGCAGCTTGTTGCTGTACGTATCGCGGTTTGCGTCGTTGCTGTTGGTCATGCCGGCGATGCCGAGCGCGCCGATGACCAGCAACAGCACTGACAGCAGTCCCATCGCAAACGCGAGGCGAGATTTGATCGAAAGACGCATCGTCCGGGCCCCTGGGCTTTTGACTTCATTGGATTGGGTAATGCCAGGGTTAACGACGGTCTTATGCGTTTCTTTAGCGGACGCTTCACAAGTTATAGCGAACAAAACCCCGCTATAGCAACGATTTATGCACCAATACACTAAAGGTCTTTCGATTTTTATAATTTAATCTTTCTATTTACTGTCTAATCCGGCGACCAGGAAAGCAAATAAAAAAAACCCAAAGCGGATAGTCCGCTTTGGGGGTTATGCAGCGCGACGCGTTGCGGCCGTTCGCGCAGCCGCCGCTGCGTCAGCTTTCGACAACGTCCAGATAGTCCTCGGGCCGCGTGCGGTCTTCCGCGCGTTTCATGCCGGCCGCGCGCACCAGCGCGCTCACCACCACCGACACCACCAGGTTCACGATCAGCGACCACACCGCGGCATAGCCCGGAATCGCAAAATCGCCGATATGCACCACGTAGATCGAGCCCGCCAGCTTCAGCGAAACCGCCATCCACGTGCCGGTGGCAATGCCAACCGCCCAGCCCACCAGCAGACCGCGATAGTCGAGCATGCGCGTGTACAGGCCGAGCACGATCGCGGGCAGCGTCTGGATGATCCAGATGCCGCCGAGCAGCTGCAGCTGGATCGCATACGTGAGCGGCAAGCCGAGAATGAAGGCGACCGCGCCCACCTTGACGATCAGCGACACCAGCTTGGCAATGTTGGTCTCCTGCTCGTGCGTCATGTTGCGGTTGACGAACTCCTTATGGATGTTGCGCGTGTACAGATTGGCCGCGGCAATCGACATGATCGCGGCCGGCACCAGCGCGCCGATGCCGATCGCCGCGAACGCGACGCCGACGAACCACGACGGGAAGAAGTGCAGGAACAGCGCCGGCACTGCGAAGTTCGGCCCGAACGCCTTGAAGTACGGCGCGAACTCGGGCATGTCCTTCACGCCGGCCGCGAGCGCCATATAGCCGAGCAGCGCGAGCAGCCCCAGCACCAGCGAATACGCCGGCAGCATCGCCATGTTGCGGCGGATCGTATTGCCCGACGACGAAGACAGGATCGCCGTCACCGAGTGCGGGTACAGGAACAGCGCGAGCGCCGAGCCTACCGCCAGCGTCGCATACGCGCTGTAGCCGTTCAGGCTCGACACGTCCGGTGCTTTCAGCAGCAGCTTGGCGGGCGGCACCGCGCCGAAGATATGGCCGAAGCCGCCCAGTTGCGGCGGAATCCAGATGATCGCCGCAGCGATCGTGATGTAGATCAGCACGTCCTTGACCACCGCGATCATCGCCGGTGCGCGCAGGCCTGACGTGTAGGTGTACGCGGCGAGAATCGCGAACGCGATGATCAGCGGCAGATCACCGACGAAGCCGGTCGTATCGAAGCCGAGCGCCCCGATCACCACTTCGATGCCGACCAGCTGCAGCGCGATATACGGCATCGTCGCAACGATACCGGTCACCGCGACCGCGAGCGCCAGCATGCGGCTGCCATAGCGCGCGCTGACGAAGTCGGCCGACGTCACGTAGCCTTGACGCTTCGCGATGCTCCACAGTTTCGGGAACACCACGAACGCAAACGGATAGATCAGGATCGTATAGGGCAGCGCGAAGAAACCGGTTGCGCCCGCACCGAATACGAGCGCGGGCACCGCGACGAACGTATAGGCGGTGTACAGATCGCCGCCGAGCAGGAACCACGTGACAACGGTGCCGAAGCGGCGGCCGCCGAGGCCCCACTCTTCCAGATGCGCGAGATCGCCGCGGCGCCAGTGCGCCGCGATGAAGCCGAGAATCGTCACGCCGATAAAGAACAGTACGAATACGAAGGTTGCGATCGGATTCATCGCGCGCCTCCTTGCGAACCGTTGTTCGTGCGTTTCGTCTTGGTCTTGAAGTAGACGAGCGCCGTGATGACCGCACTGATCAGCACCCACAGCAGCTGATACCAGTAGAAGAACGGAAAATCGAATAGTGTCGGTTCGATCTTGTTGTACGACGGCACCCAGATCATCGCGATCCAGGGCAATAACAGCAGCCACAACCAGTGCTTGCTGGGCTTGTTGGCGTCATGAGTCATGACGTCTCCTCTTCCTGTTTTGAATTGTGATGTGACCCGCGTTCGACTGGCGACCGGCCCGGCATAGCGCCGCGGGACCGCGCGCCTGTGTGGGGCTGCCCGAAAGCTTCGAAAGAGTATAGGAGTGGCGAACGACCGGTCAAGCAGGGAGGACCCGAAGCGTTGCACGTTTGTCAAGCGGCAATGCAGCGTGGATGTGCGGAAGCGCGATGAAAGGAACGGATGCGGGCTGCACCGCGGGCTGCACTGCGGGGCGTAGCGGATGCATCGCGGATGGGCCGAGGCCCGCGCTCGCAAGCTTGCAGGCGCAGACCTCGGCGATTGAGGGGCAAGCTCGCGGACTTGCCGGTGTGTCGATCAGATCGTGAAGGATGCGCCGTGCTGCTGCGACGACGCTTGCAGCCCCTTGATCCACTTGCGCGCCGGCAACGCCAGTTGCGCTTCGATCAGTTTCGCACGCTGCTGCAACTGCGCGTAGGGCACGTCGAGCGCCGGGCCGGAAAACGCCAGTGCGATGCGATTGCCGTCGTGCACTTCCGGCAGTGCGATCACGCGGCCGTCGAATGCCTCGGTGAGACGCTTCATGTTGCGCACGAAGCTCGGATGATCGCCGAACAGGTTGACCGTCACGACGCCCGCCGCGGTCAGACACGCGCGTGCCGCGCGATAGAACGCCACGCTGTCGAGCACGGGACCCCGCGCGGTCGCATCGTAGACGTCGATTTGCAGTGCGCCGATCGTGCCGTGGTTCGCGCGATCGTTGACGAAGTCCCACGCATCGGCTTCGCGTACGGTCAGGCGCGCATCGTCCGGCGGCAGCTCGAACATCGTGCGCGCGGCGACTACCACCGCGGGATTCAGCTCGACTGCCTCGACCTGCGCGCGCTTCAGAAAGCGATGCGCGAACTTGGTCAGCGACGCCGCACCGAGGCCGAGTTGCACGATGCGCTTCGGCGTTTCGAGGAACAACAGCCACGCCATCATCTGCTGCGCGTATTCGAGTTCGATATGGTCGGGCTTGCGCAAACGCATCGCGCCTTGCACCCATTCCGTGCCGAAATGCAGATAGCGCACACCGCCCTCTTCGGAGAACGTGACTGGCGCGAAGCGCGGTTTGCGTGGAGCTTCGATTTTGGGGGCGTGGGCCAGCGTGTCGTCGATATCGTCGGTGTCGCGTGCGGTGCGGGTCTTGGCGCGAGGCTGTTTGTGCTTCTGCTTATGCGTCGTGGCGAGTTCGTGCTCGCGTTCGTCCGAACGTTCGCGGCGGAAAGCGCGCGCTTCGGCTGACGCGCGTTTGATCAGTTTCGTCATCTATCTGGGGCGCTTGAGCGCGCTGGGGTTTGAGGCGAACGAGAGGATAGCATTGGCTTGGGGGGGACGCCTGCGGAACGGTCCCAAGCTAGTGCGGCTCGGGAAATGCGTTATCGATGCAGCAAGGACGAGTTCCAACCCGGCACGGCAATAAGCGGAGAAATTGGCAGCCGACGCGGGCACCAGTGCCTCGTGTGGGGCGTGGCAGAGAAAATGAATATCGCGCAGCCGCACGTACTGCGCATTGGGCTACTCCGTGCAGTGTGCGACGGCGGCACACGACTTTTGATTCCGCAAGCCCGCCGCCGCGACGATGTGCCGTGCGACGTCGACGAGTTTGATGCTCTGGTCCATCGCACGCTTGCGCAAGGTCGCGTAGGCGGCGTGCTCGGTCAGTTTCTGCTGTTCCATCAGCACGCGTTTGGCGCGGTCGATCAGCTTGCGTTCGGCG
>DATLOW010000511.1:0-4882 GCA_035536055.1 Paraburkholderia sp.
ATGCCGAGGCCGGCGAGCAGGCGCACCACCATGTTGGCTTTTTCCGCGGTCGGAAACACCGACGCGTGCGTGGTAAGCCGGCGAATGTCGCGGCCGGATGCAGGGTTCGCGATCACGCCGACGGTGATGGGCGATGGCAAGTCTGGTCTCCTGTGTGCGCGACATGCATCGCAGGTGATGCGGTGTGCGTTGTCTGCCTGCTGCGCGGGTTGCTGAAGCGGCGCGTAGCGGCATCGTTCGGGGCGACCGCAATACTGCAAGGCCTATGCCAAAACCTGCGCGACGCACCGCGTTGCGCTGCGAGCCGCCTGCGTCAAGGCGTCCCGCCTGCTGCGCGAAGTCGCGCCGATCGTTGACCGTGCAACATGACGCGCTGCACGAACACGGCGACGTCTCACTTGCAGCGTTCGCCAGGCATTACGTACCATCCGCCGTGCATCGCAAAGCCATGCACTGTCGTGTTGCGCGCGCCGTTCTCAGCTTCGCGAGACTGTCTCACCGCACGCTGAGACGTTCGTCTCATGCGTCTCGCGTGCTGCGCCGCAATGTGTATCGGCGCGACCAGATGTGCTACAAGAAAGTCCCCATCTCAGCGCGCGCCGCTTGGAAGGAGCCGACGATGCCCTACGTCCCGCAAACGAAGCACATCGATCGTGTACGCGGCGCCATCGAGGGCCGCCTGCCCGCGCCCGCGAATTCGCAGCGGCTCGTCTCGTCATGGCAGCGCTCGTTCGAGCAGTACCGGCTCGATCCGGGTTCGGCGATCGGGCCACGCGTGCTTACGTCTGCGGAATTGCGCGAAGTGCAAGGCAAGGAAGAAGCGTTTCTGCGCGCGTCGGGCCAATGCCTGACGCGTCTGCACGAAATGATCCGCGCCGCCGATTACTGCGTGATGCTGACCGACGCGCACGGCGTGACGATCGACTACCGGATCGATCGCGACCGGCGCAGCGATTTCAAGCATGCGGGGCTTTACATCGGTTCGTGCTGGTCGGAACGCGAGGAAGGCACCTGCGGCGTCGCGAACGTGCTGACCGATCTCGCGCCGATCACCGTGCACAAGACCGACCATTTCCGCGCGGCATTTACGACACTGACCTGCAGCGCGTCGCCGATCTTCGCGCCAACCGGCGAACTGATCGGCGTGCTCGATGCTTCCGCGGTGCAATCGCCGGACAACCGCGACAGCCAGAAGCTGGTATTCCAGCTGGTACGGCAAAGCGCGGCGCTGATCGAGGATGGCTATTTCCTGAACCAGACTGCGCATCACTGGGTGCTGTTCGGTCACCAGAGCCGCAATTTCGTCGAAGCGCAGCCCGAGGTGCTGATCGCATTCGACGCGTGCGGCAACGTCGCGGCGTCGAACCGCAAGGCGCAGGAGTGCATTGCCGGCCTTAATGCGCCGCGCCATGTCGACGAAATCTTCGATACGTCCGCGCTGCATCTGCACGACGTCGCGCGTACCGATACGATCGTGCCGCTACGGCTGCGCGCGACGGGCGCGCTGCTGTATGCGCGGATTCGCGCGCCGTTGCAGCGCTTCGCGCATGCGGCGGATCCCGCGGGGCGCGCATCGTCCGGCATGCCGCGCAGCCACGGCGATCGCCACGACAGCACAGGCGAACTCGGCGCCCTCGGCCGCTTCCTGCGCAGCCGCGACGCGCGCATCGCGCGCAATGCCGAAGTCGCGCTGCGCGTGGCCGGCAAGCATCTGCCGATTCTGTTGCTCGGCGAAACCGGGGTCGGCAAGGAAGTGTTCGCGCATGCGCTGCACGACGCCGGCGCACGGCGCAGTCGTCCGTTCGTTGCGGTTAACTGCGGCGCGATTCCCGAAGCGCTGATCGAAAGCGAGCTGTTCGGCTATGCGCCCGGCGCGTTTACCGGCGCACGCAGCCGCGGCGCGCGCGGCAAGATCGCGCTCGCGCACGGCGGCACACTGTTTCTCGACGAGATCGGCGATATGCCGCTCAGTCTGCAAACGCGCCTGCTGCGCGTGCTCGCCGAAGGCGAAGTGATGCCGCTCGGCGGCGATACGCCGGTACGCGTCGATATCGATGTGATTTGCGCAACCCATCGCGTGCTGCCGCAAATGGTTGCAGACGGGACGTTCCGCGAGGACCTGTTCTACCGGTTGAGCGGTGCGACGCTGCAGATCCCGCCGCTGCGCGAACGCGCCGACATTGTCGACGTCGTGCACGCCGTGTTCGACGAAGAAGCGCAAGGCGCCGCACACGTGCTGACGCTCGACGCACAGCTTGCCGATCGGCTGTGCGGCTTTGCGTGGCCCGGCAATATCCGGCAACTGCGCAATGTGCTGCGCTATGCGTGCGCGGTATGCGACGGCACGCGCGTCGAGCTGCGCCATCTGTCGCCGGACGTCGCCGCGGCGCTCGCGCCGGGGGAACGCACGCTGCCCGCGAGCGGTGCCGCGGGCGACGAGCGCGCGCGCATCGTCGATGCGTTGACGCGCCACCGCTGGCATCCGAATGCGGCGGCGGCAGAGCTGGGCATGTCGCGCGCCACGCTGTACCGGCGCATCGCGAGGCTCGGCATTGTCGGGCCGCATCGCAGCTAGCGGCGAGCGCTGGCTGCGGGCGGCTGGCGCGAATTTGCGGAGCGGACGCCACGCGCCAGCGCGGCTTCGACACGTCCTTGATGGTTCGTTTGGCTATTGCTGCACCGGCCTCGTAGAGATTGTGGAGGTCCGCACGCACTAGCTACCGCGAATTGAGCGGCGACACCCGATCGATACAGCGCTTGCCGCTCGCCCGCTGCGGCGCCGGTTCGACGGGTGGAGGCTCACTGCCGAGGTCTGCGTAGCGGCCGTGACGCGCGCTGCGCATCAGCACCCGTTCGGATATCGAAGTTGCCAACAGCCACGTCGAGTAGGCGCCGAAGGCGATCGCCACGACCGCCACAAAAACAATTTCCATGTCAGTTTCCACTATGTTGCCGCTGCTTGCGCAGCATCATGGTTGCGACATTACCGTAGCTGCCGCGCACGTGGATGGCCGCTCTTGCAGGTTGGCCTGATTCGCTTGAAGGTTGGCAGGAATTGCCGGTTCGGACGGCCACGCTGGCCGTGGTACATCTGCCGGAAACGCCACCGGCGGTGAGTCAAAGCAAAAACACAGCGGCGGCGACTGCCCGCATTGGTGCGTGCCCACCGGATGCGTGATCTACCGCCTCTACCGCGTCACCCGGCATTCAACGCCGCGATCCGCTGCGCAAGGCTGCGCAGCTTCGCACGCAATTCCGGCGGCTCCAGCACCTCCACATGCATGGCAAAACCGAGCAACTGCTGTGCCGCATAGTCGAGCCGCTCGACCGGCAGCGTCACTTCCTGCCAGCCGTCGCTGTCGGGCGGCGCGCTCGTCGCCTGTTCGGCCGCTGCCGCGCCGAGCAGCCCAAGACGCGTAAGCCCCTCCGGCGAAAGCCGCAGACGCGCGACGTGCTTCAGCAGACTGCGCTCGAACGCCGCCACCGCCGCCGCCCATTCGCTGCGCAGATCGAAACCCGGCGGCCGCTCGAAGCCTTGCTCGAGTACGCTCAGATGCGCGATGTTCGCCACCTTGTAGGTGCGCATCTGCGTGCGTGCACGGGCCACCAGATACCAGTCGCCGGCTTTCAACACCAGACCGAGCGGATCGCGAATCCGCTCGCGCTGCGGTGCGCCGTCCTCGCCTGTGGTCCACTCGGTGCTGCGGTAATCCATCGCGATGCGCCGCTGTTCCCACACCGCGCCCGCCAGCAACGTCAGATGCGGCACCTCGGCGGGCCGCCGGTACCAGCCGACCGGATCGATATGCAGCCGCGAGCCGATCGGCGACGCATCCGGCGCCGCGTCCGGCAATGCCGTGACGAGCTTCAGCTGCGCGGCGCGCAATTGCTCGGCCAGACCGAGATCCGACGCGGCGCCCGCCAAGCCCGCAATCGACAAGGTCTCCGCCTCCGCTTTGGTGATGCCGGTAAGTCGCGCGCGGTAGCCGTCGAGCAGCGCAAACCCGCCGCCCGGTCCGCGCTCCGCATAGACCGGCACGCCGGCCGCGCTCAGCTGGTCGATGTCGCGATAGACGGTGCGCACCGATACGTCGAACTCCTGCGCGAGCGCCTCGGCCGTCACGCGGCCTTTGACCTGCAGCATCAGCAACATCGATACGAGCCGGCTCGGGCGCAAACGCAGCCTCCGTTTGAATTCATGACAGCAGGTGTCAGGTATTGGCGAGTATAACGTTGAGCAGCGACAGCCGTGTTGCACACCGAAGCGTCGTATCCGATTTCGTTGATCGAAGGAGTCGTTGCATGCCGGTCACATACGTAGTTCGCTTTCAGGTCGTCCCGGACCAGCTCGATCGCTTTATGACGCTGCTAAACGGCGTGCTCGATGCGATGCGCGACGAACCGGCCTTTCACCATGCGGTGCTGCATCGCGATCCGGATAGCCAGCACCGCCTGATGCTGTACGAAACGTGGGAAGACCACGATGACGTGCTCGCGCATCAGCTCAATCGTCCTTATCGTCAGGCGTGGCATGCGGCGCTGCCCGAACTGCTGGTCAAGCCACGCGACATCACGATCTGGCAGACGCTGCGCGCCGACCGGCGCAGCGGCGTGGAGCTCGGCGCATGAGCGCGGCTCGCGCAGCGCGGGCCGAACACACGACGGCCGCGGCTGCAGCGGCGGGAGCAACCGGAACAACGGCGGCTGCGGCAACGCACGCCGCGTCAGGCCGTCTGACCGCCTTGCAAGGCGCTGCGTTGTATATCGGCGCGGTGCTCGGCACCGGGGTGATCGCACTGCCCGCGCTGGCCGCCGAGGTCGCCGGTCCGGCATCGCTGATCGCGTGGGCGGCGCTCGTCGTGCTGTCCGCACCGCTCGCCGC
>DATLOW010000512.1:0-4293 GCA_035536055.1 Paraburkholderia sp.
GGAGCGCGCGTATCAGCAGGCGGTCGCGTATGCGAAGGAGCGTGTGCAGAGCCGGCCCGTCGACGGCTCAGCCAGACAAGCGGTGTCGATCATTCATCACCCGGATGTGCGCCGCATGCTGGCGACGATGCGCGCGTTGACCGAAGGCTCGCGCGCGCTGGCGTATGTCGCGGCCGCGCATTGCGACCTCGCGCATGGTCATCCGGACGAGGCGGCGCGTGCGCAGCATCAGGCGGTCTATGAATACCTGGTGCCGATCGTCAAAGGCTGGAGCACCGAGATGTCGCTCGAAGTCACGAGTCTCGGCGTGCAGGTGCACGGCGGCATGGGCTTTATCGAAGAAACGGGCGCTGCGCAGCACTACCGCGACGCGCGCATCCTGCCGATCTACGAAGGCACGACCGCAATCCAGGCGAACGATCTGGTCGGCCGCAAGACGCTGCGCGATGGCGGCGCGGTAGCCGCGGGCCTGCTGACCGACATCGACAAAACGCTGGATGCGTTGCGCGCGCATCCATCTTATCGCTCGAACGGCGCGTTCCAGTCGATGCATCGTCATTTGCAGGCGGGACGCGATGCGATGCAGAAAGCCGTGCGCTTCGTCATCGACAATGCGCGCAGCGAACCGAATGCGGTGTTTGCGGGCAGCGTGCCGTATCTGATGCTGTCGGGCATCGTGCTGTCGGGCTGGCAACTCGCGCGTTCGCTGCTGATTGCGGCCGACAGGCGTGCCGACGATGTGCCGTTCTACGACGCGAAAATCGCCACCGCGCATTGCTATGCAACCCAGGTGCTGCCGCGCGCCGTGGCGCTGGAAGCGGCCGTTACCGCGGCGCTGTGCAACGATGGCGTGCCGACGCTGCACGAAGACCAGTTCTGACGAACCTCGCAGCCGAGGCTTGTCGCTGAACGTGAATGGATGTGGAGAAGAGACTGATGAAGGTGCTTGTACCGGTAAAACGTGTGGTCGATTTCAACGTGAAGGTGAGGGTGAAGTCGGATCACAGCGGAGTGGATATCGTCAACGCGAAGATGTCGATGAATCCGTTCGACGAGATCGCTGTGGAGGAAGCGGTGCGCCTGAAGGAAGCGGGCATCGCTTCCGAGGTGATCGCAGTGTCGTGCGGTGCCGCGCAGTGTCAGGAGACGTTGCGCACGGCACTGGCGATCGGCGCGGATCGGGGGATTCTTGTCGAGTGTGTCGAAGAACTCGAGCCGCTCGCGGTCGCGAAGCTGTTGAAGGCGCTGGTCGATCAGGAAAAGCCTGAACTGGTCATTCTCGGCAAGCAGGCGATCGACGACGATTCGAATCAAACCGGTCAGATGCTCGCGGCGCTGGCGCGTTTGCCGCAAGCAACGTTCGCGTCGAAGCTGAGCGTCGCGGGCGGCCGTGCGACCGTCGAACGCGAAGTCGACGGCGGTACGGAAACCTTGTCGCTGACGTTGCCGGCGGTGGTGACGACCGATTTGCGCCTGAACGAACCGCGCTACGCGACGCTGCCCAACATCATGAAGGCGAAGAAGAAACCGTTGGCGACGGTGAAGCCTGCCGATCTGGGCGTCGACGTCGCGCCGCGGCTGAAGACGCTGAAGTTCGTCGAACCGGCAAAACGCAGCGCCGGCACGCGGGTGCCGGATGTCGCGACGCTGGTCGAGAAACTCAAGACAGAAGCCAGGGTGCTGTAAACGGAGACGTGGGAAATGAAGATTCTTGTAATCGCAGAACACGACGGCGCATCGATCAAGGCGGCGACGTTGAACACGGTGGCGGCGGCGGTGAAGATCGGCGGCGATATTCACGTGCTGGTCGCGGGTTCGAATGCACAGGGAGCGGCGGATCACGCGTCGAACATCGCAGGTGTGAGCACTGTCTTGCTGGCCGATGCGCCGCAACTGGCCGATGGCCTTGCGGAGAACATCGAAGCGACCGTGCTGACGATCGCGGACGGCTACTCGCATATTCTTGCGCCGGCCACCGCTTACGGCAAAAACATCGCGCCGCGTATCGCGGCGCGGCTGGACGTCGCGCAGATCAGCGATATCACGGCGGTTTGCGGTGCCGACACGTTCGAGCGTCCGGTGTATGCGGGCAATGCGATCGCAACCGTGCAGTCGGGCGACCTAATTAAGGTCATTACGGTGCGGACGACTGCGTTCGATGCGGTGGCGGTGCAGGGCGGAAACGCGGTGATCGAAAAGATCGAAGCGGCGGCCGATGCGGGCATCTCGCAGTTCGTCAGCCGCGAAGTGACGAAGCTCGAACGTCCGGAACTGATGAGCGCACACATCATCGTGTCGGGCGGCCGTGGTCTCGGCAATGGCGAAAACTACGCAAAGCTGCTGGAACCGCTCGCTGACCGCCTGGGTGGCGCGCTCGGTGCATCGCGTGCCGCCGTCGATGCGGGCTATGTGCCCAACGACTATCAGGTCGGCCAGACCGGTAAGATCGTCGCGCCGCAGTTATACGTGGCTGTGGGCATTTCCGGGGCGATCCAGCATCTCGCGGGCATGAAGGACTCGAAGGTGATCGTCGCGATCAACAAGGACCCGGAAGCGCCGATTTTCAGCATCGCCGACTACGGGATTGTCGGCGACCTGTTCAACGTGGTGCCGGAACTGACCGAACTGGTCTGAACCGCGATACGCCGCAATGTCCTCGCCACCATCCAGCCAACCGGGCCGCGCTCGCCGGATTGCTGCCGGCACGATCGACGAGCTTGCGCCGGGACAGCGCAAGCTTGTTTTCGCGGACGGACGCGGCATCGTACTGATCAACGTCGATGGCGCGATTCACGCGATCGACGACGCCTGTCCGCACAACGGCGCGTCTCTGGCCGGCGGCAAGCTCGACGGTTCTTTGCTGCATTGTCCCGCGCATGGTCTGAGGTTCGACCTCAAGACCGGGTGTACACCCGGTGCACACGCAATCTGTCTGAAGACGTTTCCAGTGCGGATCGTCGAACGCAAGCTCGAGATCGTGCTCGAAGCAGCGGGCTGAACGCTCGCGCACGTGGCTACTTCCGGTGACGCGCGCGCCACTCGCGCGGCGTCATGCCGAAGCGCGACTGAAACCACATGGTGAACGACCCTTGGCGGCCGTATCCCAACAGCGTCGCCACGCGTCCGATCGGATAGCGCGGATTAAGCAGATAACGCACGGCCAGATCGCGCCGCACTTCTTCCACCAGTTCAGAAAAACTCGTACCGGCCGAATCGAGCTGACGCTGCAAGGTGCGCACCGTCAGATTCAACTGTTTCGCGACGAGTTCGATGCCGACCTGATCGATCGGCAGCAACAGGTAAATCGCTTTGCGCACGTCGAGCGGCGTCGAATCCGCGGCCGCGACATTGAGCGGATTGGCGAGATTTTCCGCATACCGTACGAGTTCGGGGTCGGCGCTCGGATTCGGATAGTCGAGGTCGGCTGCGGTGCAGACGAAGCCATTGAAGTCGCTGCCGAACTGCACCGCGCAGCCGAAGAACTGGCGATGAAAAGCCGCATCCGCCGGCGCGGCGTGGGTGAAATGAACGCTGCGCGGCTTCCAGTGTTCGCCTAACAGCGCGCTCGAGTGTTGCGCGAGCGCGCCGACCGCGAGTTCGATGGCCTGCACCGACGTCGTGCCCGGCTGCACCAGCAGTTCCTCGCGAATCGTCACCGTGTTGCCGGCGGTTTCAACGTAGATCGCCAGCGCTTCGTTCAACAGATGGCGATACTGCGCGGCCGCAACCAGTACCTCGCGCAGCGTGCGTTTGTGCGCCAGCAGGATGTTCATCACGCCCGTGCCGAACTGCTGGCGCGTTTGCGCCACACGCAGTCCAAACGCGCGGCAATGCGCTTTTTCTGCGGTCAGTTCAAGCAGACGGCACACCGGCGAAACGGGAACCAGCGTATCGGGATTCGCGAGCGTCGCGGCATCGAGACCCGCTTCGTCGACGAGCTCGAACGGGTTCAGATCGAGACGTCGCGCAACGTCGAAATACCCCCTGATCGACGACGACCTCACCATGGCATCCATCGATTTGTCTCCCGTCGGCGCATGACTGCGGCCGTCGCCAAGGCTGGTTAGGTGTTAACGACTAGTGGCATCAAATCATAAAACATTGTCGTCCAATCCGAAAAGCGGATTCGCTGCCTCCCCTATCTTCACGTTAACGCTTCTGCGTTCGGAACGGCGAATCAGGCGACTGCCGGACCGACACACGTTCACATACTTCTGGAGAAAACATGCAGTTCCTCGACGATTCGCTGCACCCCGAGAATCAGCACAAGGTAGTCATCACGGTCGCGCCGTA
>DATLOW010000513.1:0-26867 GCA_035536055.1 Paraburkholderia sp.
ACATGTAGTCACATAGTAGGAGCGCATCTGGTGCCCTTGGCACCGGCTGCCCGCCTTCGCCACAGGGGAGAGACAGGTAACCGTTCGCGGTTGCCTTGGCGCCGGCGCATTCCGCGCAGCCACCACGCACGTGCCGGCACAAAGAGGAGATGGAAGCGATGAGCTTCGTGGTCAACAACGTCCAGGTGCTGTTTGCCGGACTCGCACTCGGCTCGATCTACGCACTGGTCGCACTGGGTTTCGTGCTGATCGTCAGAGCCACCAACGTCGTCAATTTCGCGCAAGGCGACTTTGCGATGGCCGGCGGCTTCGCGACGGTCGCCTTTCTCAGCAGCGGTTTGCCTTACTGGCTCGCGTTCGTGCTCGCGCTCGTGGTGCTCGGCATCTTCGGCGTGATCTTCGCGCTCGGCGTCTATTACCCGCTGCGTAACCGCTCGTATCTGCCGGTCATCATCAGCACGCTCGGCGCATCGATCTTCATGCAGAACGCGGCGCTGTACATTTTCGGCCCGCAGCCGCGCGCAATGAACCGGCTGTTCGACAAGCCCGGTATCGAAGTGGGCGGCGTGTTCATGGATACGCAATACCTGGCGATCCTCGCCTTCACCGCGCTCGCGGTGACCTTCCAGTACTTCCTGTTCGAACGCACGATGCTCGGCAAGAAGCTGCAGGCCACTTCGCAGGACAAAGACATGGCGCGCCTCGTCGGCATTCCGGTGGCGGCCATGATCGCGTTCACGTTCTTCTACAGCGCGGTGCTCGGCGGCCTGGCCGGGGCGCTGGTGTCGCCGATCCTGTTCGTGTCGATCGGCATGGGTTCGATCATCGCGTTGAAGGCGTTCGCCGCGGCGATCATCGGCGGCTTCGGCGATATCACCGGCGCGATCATCGGCGGCCTGCTGCTCGGCGTGGTGGAAAGCTTCGGCGCGCAATACATCTCGGTGGCCTACAAGGATGCGTTTGCGTTCCTGCTGCTGTTCCTGTTCCTGCTGCTAAGACCGCAAGGCATCTTCGGCGAAAAGATTTCGGAGAAGGCATGAACCGCGTCCCCGCCTCCACCGGGCCCGCGCAATCCGCGCGCGCCAATCGGGTTTCGTTCGGCAAGGTGCTGTTTGCCCTCGTCGCCGTCGCGGTTGCCTGCGTGCCGTTCGTGGTGCCGCTCACGCCGTACGTGCTGAACATCTTCATGCAGGCCGCCACCTATGCGATCGCGGTGCTCGGCATGACGGTCGTGCTCGGCTACGCCGGCCAGATCAATCTCGCGCAGGCCACGTTCTTCGGGCTCGGCGCGTATGCGGTCGGGCTCGGCACCGTCGTGCTGGGTCTGAACTTCTGGCTCACCCTGCTGCTCGGCATTGGTCTGGCGACCGTCGCGGGCTTCGTGCTCGGCCTGACCACGCTGCGCCTCGGCGGCCACTATCTGGCGATGATCACGATCAGCTTCCAGCAGATTTTCGATCTGGTGCTGGTGAACTGGGCAAGCGTCACGCAAGGGCCGGACGGCGTCGCAGGAATCGGGCGGCCGTCGCTGTTCGGCTTCCAGTTCACCGACGACCGCTTTTATCTGGTGCTGTGCCTCGTGTTTCTGTATGCCGCGATCGCGTTCGTCTGGTGGCTGCCGCAAACCCGCACCGGCCGCGCGATGCGCGCCGTGCGCGAAAACGCGCTGGCCGCGGAAGTGACCGGCGTCGACACGCTGCGCGTCAAGGTGATCGCCTTTACGTTGAGCGCGGCGCTGGCCGGCATCGGCGGCGCGTTCTATGCGGCGGGCTTCGCTTACATCAGCCCGGACAACTTCAACTTCGCGCGCTCGATCGAGTTCCTGACGATGACGCTGCTCGGCGGCGCCGACTCCGCATTCGGCGGCGTGTTCGGCACCGGCCTGCTGATCGTGCTGCCCGAATGGCTGCGCTTCCTGAAGGACATTTATCTCGCGGTGTACGGCCTCGCGGTGATCCTGATCATGGTGTTCCTGCCAGCCGGCATCTGGGGCATCGTGCGCGGCCGCTTCGACCGCTTCCGCAAGTTCGACAGCGTCGACGTCGACAGCATTGCGCCGCTGCAGCTCGACGTGCCGCTCAACGATCCGGCGCCGATCCTGAAGCTTGACAACGTTGCCAAGCATTTCGGCGGTGTGAAGGCCGTCGACGGCATTTCCGTCGAAGTCGCGCGCGGCACCGTGCACACGCTGATCGGCCCGAACGGTTCGGGCAAGACCACCACGCTGAACGTGCTGAACGGCATCTACAAGCCGACCAGCGGCACGCTGACGTTCGACGGCGTCGACATCACCGCGATGACGCCGCATGAACGCGCGGGCCTCGGCATCGGCCGCACGTTCCAGAATATCCGGCTGTTTGCGTCGATGTCGGTGGTCGAAAACGTGATGGTCGGTGCGCAGCGCGCCAACAATCCGGTCGGCACGGGCCGCGCGGCATTGCAGGAACGCGCGCTGTCGGCGCTGAAATTCGTCGGCATGGCCGAGCAGATGCATATGACGGTCAAAAATCTGCCGTACGGACACCAGCGGCTGGTCGAAATCGCGCGCGCGCTGGCCGGGCATCCGAGCTTCCTGCTGCTCGACGAACCGGCCGCCGGCCTGAACCTGACCGAAAAGAAAAACCTCGGCGAACTGCTGAAGCGGCTGAAGGGCCACGGCATGACGATCTTCCTGATCGAGCACGACATCAGCCTGATCGAGCAGGTGTCGGACACGATCACCGTGCTGAACTTTGGCAAGAAGATCGCAGAAGGCGAACCGGGCTATGTGCTGCGCCATCCGGACGTCGTTGCCGCCTATCTCGGGGAGACCGCTGATGCCGCTGCTTGAACTGAATCAGATCGAGAGCCACTACGGCCATGTGCAGGCGCTCGCCGGCATCTCGGTGCACGTCGAAGCGGGTGAAATCGTCACACTGCTCGGCGCGAACGGCGCCGGCAAGAGCACGACGCTGCGCAATATCTCCGGCCTCGTGCCGCCGACGCGCGGCGAAATCCGCTTCAACGGTGTCGCGATCGAGCGCGCGTCGCCGGAAAAGATCGTGCGCATGGGCATCGCGCACGTGCCCGAAGGGCGCCGTATTTTTCCGGGGCTGACGGTCAAGGAAAACATCATGATCGGCTCGTCGCCGCGCGGACGGATCAGCAAGCGCGTGCTCGAAGCCGAAGTCGAAGAAATGTTCGCGATCTTCCCCGATCTGAAGCGCCTGTCGGGTGCGCTCGGCTGGAGCCTGTCCGGCGGCCAGCAGCAGATGCTCGCGGTTGCGCGTGGCCTGATGTCCAAGCCGAAGCTGCTGCTGCTCGACGAGCCTTCGCTCGGTCTCGCGCCGATTATCGTGCAGCAACTGTTCGCCACGATCCGCACGATTCGCGAGCGCGGCACCACCGTGCTGCTGGTCGAACAGAACGCAAATATGGCGCTGTCGGTCGCGGATCGCGGCTATGTGCTGTCGACGGGCCGCGTAATCGTCGAAGGCACGCCGGCCGAACTGCTCAACAACGAGGAAGTCCGCGCCGCTTATCTGGGCGGCAAGGCACACGCGCCGGCCGGCTAGCGACGGGTTCGCCGCGCTGTGGCGCCGCTGCCCGCTTCGCGCGGCACCGTCGCGGCGCGCGCCCTTCGCCTCCCCGCTCATCTGTTCCCGCCGCGGAACCTAATGGAGAAGTAGTAGATGGAAAAGATCGCCATCATCGGCGCAGGGCTCATCGGTTGCGCATGGGCGTCGGTGTTCGCACGCGCCGGCCATACCGTCGCGCTGTACGACATCGATGCGGACGCCGTCGCCGGCGCACGCGATTCGATCAAGGCCGGGCTCGTCAAGCAACACGCGATCGGCCTGATTACTGAACATCCGGATATCGTGATCGCGCGCGTCAGCGTCACGCGCTCGCTGGAAGAGGCGATGCGCGACGCCGACTTCGTGCAGGAAAACGTGCGCGAGACCGTCGCCGCGAAGCTGGAAATCTATGCGCGGCTCGACAAACTGGCGGGCGCCGATACGCTGATCGCCAGTTCGACGTCGGGGATTCCCGCTTCGGCCTTTACCGAAAATCTCACGGGCCGCCACCGCTGTTTCGTCGGGCATCCGATCAACCCGCCTTCGGTGGTGCCGCTGGTCGAACTGGTGCCGGCCCCGTGGACCACCCCCGCGGTCATCGAGCGCGCCCGTGCGATCTACGCGCGCGCCGGGCAGGTGCCGATCGTCGTGAACCGCGAGATTCAGGGCTTTATCGTCAACCGCCTGCAAGGCGCGCTGCTTGCCGAAGCATTCCGGCTGGTCGAAGACGGCTATGTGAACAGCAACGATATCGACAAGGCTGTCAAAGACGGCCTCGGCCTGCGCTGGTCGTTCATGGGACCGATGGAAACCATCGACCTGAACGCGCCCGGCGGCATTCGCGACTATTGCGGCCGCTACGGACCGCTGTACTACGACATCGCGCAGCAGGCCACGCCGCGCCAGTGGAGTGACGCGCTGATCGGCCAGCTCGAACAGGAACGCCTCGCGCAACTGCCGGCCGACCAGCGCCCGGCGCGCGCCGCATGGCGCGACCAGCGGCTGATGGATCTGGTCGCGCACAAGCGCAACGCGAGCGACGAATAAACCCGGCAATCAACTGAACCGATTCGATCGTTTGACTACCACCTCGGGCCGTCAGGTCCGAAACGTCTGGAGACACGTAATGAAAAGAACCTTGCCCTGGCTGACCACGGCCGCCACCGTTGCAGCCGCCACCGCCGCTTTCACGTTCGCATCGTCCGCGCTCGCGGCCGACCCGATCACCTTCGGCATGATGACCGAGAGCACCGGTCCGAGCTCCGAAGCGGGCATCTATCAGGCGAACGGCGCGAAGCTCGCGCTCGACGAGATCAACAAGGCCGGCGGTGTGCTCGGCCATCAGCTCGAGGTGCGCAACGAGGACAACCAGAGCACCAACCCGGGCTCGGTACTGGCGATCTCCAAGCTGACCAGCGCGGGCAATCTGTCCGCGCTGATCGCGACGGTGCGCAGCACGCAGATCCAGGCGATCTCGCCGACCGTGATGCGCGCGAAGCTGCCGATCATGGTCGGCGGCACCGACGTCGGCCTGACGCATGCGAACAACCCGTGGATTTTCCGCGCGCGTCCGAACGACGGCTATTCGGCCAAGGTGATTGCGGACTACGGCGTCAACACGCTGAAGCTGAAGAAATGGGCAATCGTGCATTCGACCGATGCATTCGGCAACGGCGGCAAGAACAACCTGACCGAAGCGCTGAAGGCGGCGGGCATCACGCCGGTGGATGTGCAAGGCTTCACCAGCAATTCGCAGGACTTCACGCCGATCGTGCTGGCGGTGAAGAACTCGGGCGCGGATATCGTCGCCACCTACATCGCGAATTCGACGGACGTGGCGATCTTCGGCAAGCAGCTGCGCCAGCTCGGCGTAAAGGCCGCGTGGATCGGCTCGCCTTCGGTATCGACGGCCACCGCGATGAAGCTCGCCGGCGATGCGCTGTACGGTTCGTACTCGATCGCCGACTTTGCGCCGGATTCGAGCCCGGAAGCGCAGGCGTATGCGCAGAAGTATCGCGCGGCGTACCACGTCGAGCCGGATTTCTATTCGGCATGGGCGTACGACTCGGTGAACCTGCTCGCGCTCGCGATCAAGACCGCGAACAGCACGAAACCCGACGATATCGCGAAGGCGCTGCGTTCGGTGAAGGGATATAAGGGCGTGGAAGGCACTTACACGTTCGATCCGAATGGCGATGGCCTGCACGGCTATAACATCGTGAAGAACGATGGCGGCAAGATCGTATTCGTCAAGCATATCGATTTCGCCGCGCAGTAACTAGCGGCATACGGCTGGTTGCGGACGCGGTGCGTGCCGCGTTGTTGCGCCGTTGCCCCGTCACGCAAAAACGCCGGACTGTGCATGCAGTCCGGCGTTTTGCATTTGCGGCGCAGGCCTCGCGCTCGACCGGTCAGGCGCGGCGCAATCCCGCGTAAAGCCCCTCTTCGAACTGGCCATACAGATCGACGATGCGCGCGTCGTAGAACGGCAAGGTCTGCGTGAACAGCGCGCCAGCCACGTGCTTGACCGGATCGACCCAGAAGTAGGTGTTCAGCAAGCCGGCCCAGCTGCCGCTACCAGCGCTGCGTCCATGCGGCCCCGGCTGCGTGTTGAGGTCGAACGACAGGCCCCACTTGTGCGGCTGCCCCGCAAACTGCTCGAAGCTGTTCGACCACGATGGTTGCGCCGTCTCCATTCGGACCACCGGCAAAGCGCCGATGTGATTGGCGAACATCGTGGCGACGGTGTCCGCACGCAGCAGATGTTCGCCGCGATACGTGCCGCCGTTCAGCAGCATTTGCAGAAAGGCCATGTAGTTGCGCGGCGTGCTAAAGAGTCCACCGCCGCCCATAAAGAATTCGGGCCGCTGGTTTGTTTCGAACGGTTCCGGCACCAGCGTGCCGTCGGCCTGACGACGATGCATGGTCGCCACGCGCCGCCTTTGCTCGCTGCCGATCAGAAAGCCGCTATCGTGCATGCCGAGCGGCTCGAAGATGCGCTCGCGAAAATAAACTTCCAGCGACTGGTCGGTTGCGGCCTCAACCAGTTTGCCGGCCCAGTCCATGCTGATGCCGTATTGCCAGCGTTCGCCCGGCTCGAATTCGAGCGGCGCCGCGAACGCGCCGTTCAACGAATAGCCGATGTCCGGCATGCCCGTGACCTTTTCGTAGCGCGTCAGCGGCTCGCTCCAGATGCTGTACGTGTAGCCGGACGTATGCGTGAGCAGATGGCGCACCGTAATCGCCTTTTGCGCGGGGCGCAGCTTCGGATGGCCCTCCGCATCGAAACCCTCGAGAATCTGCGGCGCTTTCAGTTGCGGCAGGAGTTCGGCGGCCGGCTGCTCCAGCTGCAGCTTGCCTTGTTCGATCAGCTGCATGCACGCGGTCGCGGTGATCGCCTTGGTCATCGACGCGAGCCAGAACACCGAGTCCGGGCCGATCGGCGAGCCGGTGTGCGCATCCGCGATGCCGGCTGCCCCTTCGTAGACGAGTTCGCGCTGCGTTGCGCCCATCGCAACGACGCCGGCGGCCACGCCGTCGTCGACGGCGCGCTGCAGGGCTTGATCGATCGATGCGTATTGCGCGTGCTTGGCTAGCGGCTTGCGGTGTGGCACGGTGCTGGCTTGCGCGCTTTGCGGCGCTGCTGCGCGCGCTTCGCGGTCCGCAAATGTACCCAGCGTCGCGGCGGCCGCCATGCTTGCGGCCCCCTTCAGCAGATCACGGCGATTCAGTCGGGCAGTCATTGGGTTTCTCCAGAGCGGTTCGATGAACAAACAACGCCGCGCTGCGAATTAGCCCGGCGACACGCATTGTCGGCAAGCCCATGGGGAAACAAAATGACTTGAGTGACACTTGATAAGTGACATCCGGTTACGGATCGGAGATCATGGTTGGCAGGCACGGCACGGCCAGCATGCGCTGACCACCACCGCGGAACCTACGACGATGAAAACGAAACTCGAGAATCTTTCCAGCGGTATCGGTGTGATGGCGGCCGTCGTCGACAGCGGCAGCTTCGCCGCGGCCGCGGAAATGGTCGGCATGTCGCCACCGGGCGTGAGCCGTGCGATCGCGCGGCTCGAAAAACGCCTGCAAATCAGGCTGTTCGATCGCACTACGCGCTCGTTATCGCTAACCGAACAGGGCCGCAGTTTCTACGAACAGGTGATGCCGCATCTCGCGGGACTCGAGGAAGCCGCGACGTCGGCACGCAGCGGCGCATCAGCGGTGCGCGGCAAACTGCGAGTGAATCTGGATCCGGTCTGCTATCGGGCGCTGCTCGGCGTCGCGCTCGATCGGTTCATGGACGCGTACCCGGAACTGGAAATCGAGTTGATCGCACGAGACAGCCTTGGCGATCTGGTCACCGAAGGCTTCGATCTGGCGCTGCGTTTCGGCAAGCCGAAAGCGTCGACGCTGGTCGCGCGCAAAGTGCTCGATACCGGCGTGGTGACGGTCGCCGCGCCGGCTTACCTCGCCCGCTGGGGCCGGCCGCTACGTCCGCAGGATCTCGAAGGTCCAGCGCACCGGTGCCTCGAATTCCGCAACCCGGAGACCGGAAAGCCCTTTCCGTGGGAATTTCATCGCCAGCGCAAACGCGTCGAGGTCGCCACACAGGGACGTCTGACCGTCAACGATCCCGGTGCGCTGCTCAACGCGTGCCTCGCGGGCTCGGGCATCGCGCAGATGCTGTTGCTCGGCGCCGAGCATCTGATTGCCGAAGGACGCCTGATCGATCTGTTTCCGGATTGGCCGGACGAACGGTATCCGCTGTATGCGTACCATCCGTCGCGGCACTATATGCCGGCACGCACGAGAGCTTTCCTCGATTTCATCGTCGGTCTCGCGCCTCGCTGACGAGAGCTGCCGCCGCTGCCGCGTCGCTTCAGTCGCCGGCGGCAGGTACGACCGCTTCGTCGATATGGTGCGCGGCCAGCGCGCGCGATACGAACCCTGAGCTGCGCAACTGCTGCACGAAGCGGGTCAGATATTGCGCGGCCTGCGCGCCGCGGCCCTTCGGCACACCCATCGCCTGGCGGATCACCATAAAGCGCTGATCGAGTATGCGCAGGCCGCCGGTTTTTGCGGCGTCGCGCTCGAGCTGTTGTTTGACACCGGCGGCAACCGTCAGATGCTGGTCGACGAAGGCCTGCACCACTGCCGGCGACGTCGGCACCCGTACGATCGTCGCATGCTGCAGTTCGCGCGACAGGAACAGGTCATAGGCGCTGCCCTTGCCGACCGCAACGGTATTACCGGCCTGATCGACCTGTGCGTTGGCATGGATCGGCGAGTCGTCGCGTACCAGATAGAACCCTTCGATCAGCACGTAAGGATCCGTAAAGCTGATGCCGGCACCGCGTTTCGGGTCGATGGCGAAAAAGCCGACGTCGGCCTGCTGGTTGTCGACCTTGATGACCGAATCGCCGGCTGACTTCGATACCACCAGTTCGATCGGCACATGCAGCCGGCGCGCAAGCTCGTCCGCGATGTCGACGGAGACGCCGACAGGTCGTCCGCTGACGGGGTCGAGACTGGCCAGCACCGGGTTACCGAGATTGATCGACGCGCGCAGCGTTCCGGTCGGCGCAAGCGCGGCAACGATCGCGGGATCGACGGTGTCGCTGCCGGTTGCGGTGCGCGCCACGGCAGTCGATGACTGCGCAACGTTGTGCGGCTGCAGCGTGGGCGCGCATGCGGTGCACAGCGCGGCCGCGGCGATGGTCGCGCCCAGTGCGACGGTCGCGCCCAGTGCGACGGTTGCGCTGCGTGGCCGCGGCAACGGCACAAGCTTGATGACGGTCGGGGCTGGCATTTAGTTGCTGTGTGGTTCGGGCTACGCGATTTCGCCAGTGCATCACCCATGCGTTGCACAATCAGGCCTTGAACCGGCCGCATGCGACAGGTGCGCGAAGTGCCGACACTGTGTCATGAAAAACGATGAGCTTCAACACGGCTGCATCGCAGTCGAACTTTCGCAGGGAACTGTCGGGACTTTGTATGTTTGACAGATGTGTCGATAGCCGCAACCGATTGACACCCTCTCGTCACGCGTAATAGCATCGTTCCATTATACGATTACCAGTTCTATACAATAGAACAATCCTCTGAAGGCCAGCAAAGCCGCTCGACGCAGCGCGCGCCTGCCCGTCGCCTTCGCCACTCCGCGCTTCTGATCAGCGATGCCCGTTGGCGGGCCGGCCTGGCGGCCGGGCTGCGCGTTCACGAAAGCCTAAGGAAACAGCATGTTCAACTGGTACAGCGAGCTGTCGAACCCGGAGAAGCGCACGTATTGGGCCTGTTTTTCCGGCTGGGGTCTCGATGCGATGGATACGCAGATGTACGCACTCGCGATTCCCACGTTGATCGCGCTGTGGGGCATGACGCGCGGCCAGGCGGGCGTGCTCGGCACGACCGTACTGATCATGGCGTCGCTCGGCGGCTGGATTGCCGGCATTCTTGCGGACCGCTATGGCCGCGTGCGCGTGCTGCAGATCACCATACTGTGGTTCTCCCTTCACGCTGCTGTCCGCGCTGACGAATTCGTTCTGGCAACTGATGATTACGCGTGGCCTGCAAGGGCTCGGTTTCGGCGGCGAATGGGCGGTAGGCGCCGTGCTGATCAGCGAAACGATCCGGCCGCAGGTGCGTGGCCGCGCGGTGGGGTCGCTACAGGCGGGCTGGGCGATCGGCTACGGCTTGGCTGTGTTGCTGTCCACGCTGCTGTTCAGTTCGCTCGATGCGACGCTCGCGTGGCGCGTGCTGTTTGCGCTCGGCATTGTGCCGACGCTGCTCGTGCTGTGGATTCGCCGCCACATCGAAGAAGCGCCGGTGTTTGCGCAGAACCGCCGCGCGCATGCAGCCGATCGCCCGGGCATCTGGGCTGTATTCGAGCGGCCCGTGCGCGCCACGACGCTCAAGGCGATCCTGCTTACGTTTGGCATCTACGGCGGCAACTACGTGATGATTACGTGGCTGCCCGCCTATCTGAAGCTGGTGCTGCACCTGTCGATCGCCAACGTCGGCGGCTATCTGGCGATCAATATTCTCGGCTCGTTTGCCGGTGCGTTCCTGAATGGCTGGATGGCGGACCGCTTCGGGCGGCGCCGCACCTTTATCGTGATCGCCTGTTTGCAGGCCATCGCGGTGGCGACCTATACGCTTGCGCCGATTACGCTGCCCGTCACGCTCGCGCTCGGCTTCGTGCTCGGCACGCTGCAATCGGGCACGGCGGCAGGCACCGGCGCGTATATCGCGGAGCTGTTTCCGACGCGCATCCGCGGCTCCGCGCAAGGGCTGTGCGGCAACGCCGGGCGTGCGATCGGCGCGATCATGCCGACCATGGTCGGCGTGCTGAGTGCGAAGCTCGAGCTAGGTGCGGCGATGGGGCTGTGCGCGTGTGTCGCTTATCTGCTGGTGGTGACGGCTGCGCTTTGCTTGCCCGAGACGCGCGGGCGAGATCTGGCGCGGGTTGAAGCCGATGCGGCGGGCGCGGCTGAGCAGGCGGCGCATGCTGGCGAGGCCCGCGCGACTGCGCAAAGAAAGTTCGAATAGTCAAACCTTCGCGAGCTGCTGCGGCGATACCTTCGAGACCGTCACGGCGCTCGCCCTACCCACGGCAGGCGCCATGGCGCTACTGCCGCGCGCCGCAGCGCCGAACCTGCCAGGCAATCCGACCGCCCATGTTAGACTCGACCCCGTTTGTCGAAACGGGCCTTCCATCGGCAACCTGCCTCTACGAATCAATGACTATCCCTTTCAACGAACGCGGTGTCTCCGTCACACGCAATGCGCTGTCCGCCGGCGGCCAGGTCTTCCCGCTGCGCGAAATCGGCAGCGTGCGCGTGCTCACTGTGCCGAAGAGCAAGGTCGTGCCGGTCACGATTTCGATCGTCGGCGCGCTCGGCGCGATCGTCGCCGGCGTGTTCGCGTCGTCGGCTGGCATCGTGTGCGGCGTCATGCTGATCGTGGTCGGCTGGCTCACGTGGATCAGCCAGGACGTCACGCACCGCCTGCTGGTCGAAGCCAGCGGCAGCGAGCGCGAAGCGTTGTCGAGCACCGATCGCGAGTTCGTCGAGCGCGTCGCCCAGACTGTGCGCGGCGTGCTCGAAGCGGCACCCAAGGCCTAGCGGCACAATGCCGTGCGCCATGCCCGGCATAAAGGCCGTTAACAAAAAATTAACCTCTCCGGGCTGCGCTTTTGCACTCGTTTAAGACCCGCGCGGCTAGAGTGAACGGGTCTCAACAGCCGCGCCGTCAACTTCCGCGACGGCGCATCGATGATGCACCAACCTGTCGCCACCACCAGCGCACGTCCCACCGCGCGCGTGTTTCGCAGCACCGAAGCCGTCAGCCAGGCGCCCGCTTCGATGGTCACGATCGACGTCACCGTACCGGGCACCTCTTCCGCCGTCGGCCGGCGCGCGCTGCACCGGGCGCTCGGCGACGACCTGCGCCTCTATGTGATGACCATCGACAAGCGTCACGAGCGCATCAGCTTCCGCGTCGAAGTGATGTCGCGCACCGTCGACCAGGTGATCGGCGCGCTGACCAGCTCGCTCGAGCAGGCCACCGTCGGCCGCGTGCGCGCCACCACCATCAAGCGCCTGCAAAACGCCTGAGCTTTACACATTTTTGCAGGTGCACTGCAGCCGGCGCGTAGAGTTTGCGGTCTTCTTCAAACCGCGTTCCTCGCGCCGGCGCCGCACACGCAGCACATGATGCCGCGCGTGACCGGCCGCGCCATGGGGCACGCGCAACCGCAAGGTGCCCTATGCATGTTCCGCTTTCACTGCGCCGCGCCGCGCGCATCGCCGGCGCGGCCGCGCTATGCGCATGGCTGTACGCCGGCTGCTCCACGCCCATTTCGACACCTGTGCCGCCCGAGCCGAGCGCTGCGCTGATCAATCAGGGCCGCGACGGCATGGTGGTCCCGCTGCACGTGGAGCGCAGCGATCTCGGCCATGCGCGGCTCGGTGTGCCGGCGCAGGTGGACGGTAAAGCGGTCTATCTGATGTTCGATACCGGCACGCGCGGGCTGCGCGTGCTCGATTCGGTGTTGCCGCGCAGCGGTTATCCGGCAGCGGGCGACCGCACGTCGTTACACTTTGCGACCGGCGCCCAGGCATCGGGAGCTGTGGTGACGCTGCCGTTCAGCGTAGCCGGCACGAAGCCGGTCGAGCTGGCCGCTCAGGCTGTCGACAACGTGAGCTGCATGGCGGGCGCGAAACGCTGCGTAGCAACCGACGGCTACACCGGCGAATTCGGCTGGGCGTTTTCGGGCATTCTCGGCGCGGCGGCCGATGCGCCTGGCGATAGCTGCTGCACGCAGCCGTTGCGCGCACTGCCCGCGCGGATCGGCGAGCGCTATATCGTGCATGCGGATCTGCAGCGGCCCTACTTCGTGCTGAGCCCGTCGAACGCGGTGGCCAAAGGCTTCACGATGCTGCCGCTCGCCGCGCAAGCGGATCGCACGCTGCAATGGCCGACCGGCTGCGTGCAGGTGGCCGACAAGATGCGCTTTTGCGCACCCGTTGTGTTCGCAACGGGCGGCATGGGCATGGTGCGCATCGAAACCGACAAGGCGCCCGACTGGGTCGGCGATGCCGATACGCATCAGGTCCTGACGCAAGGCAATTACGACGTGCTGCTCGGCGTCGGCCCGTGGCGGCACCGCTTCGACGGTGCGCAGGTGGTGATTGCGAAATCGCAGCCCGGCGCGAACCGCATCGTGATCGGGCTGATGGCGCTGCAGAACATCGATTTGCTGTTCGACTTTACGAACGCGCAATTGGGCGTGCGTGCGGCACGCGATGTGGAGACCATCGGCAGCTAGGGCGGCACACGCGCGGACGCGCGCGCAGCGCGCGGCGCATGCGGTGCGCACAGTGCATGCCGTGCATGCCGTGCATGCGGTGCGTGCCCGCACCGCATGCGCCGCAGCGGCCGCACGACCGACACTGCGCACCGCAGCGCGCCGTCACTCCTCCAGATCGAGCGCCCGCACCTGCCAGATATCGCGCGCGTATTCGGCGATCGTGCGGTCCGACGAGAATTGCCCCATACCCGCGACGTTTTCGATCGCACTTGCGGTCCAGCCGCGCTGGTCGACGAAGCGCCGGTCCACTTCATCCTGCGCTTGCGCGAACGCGGCGAAATCGGCGAGCACCATATAGTGATCGCCCCAATCGACCAGCGTGTGGAAGATATCCGAGAAACGCAGCGGATCGTCCGGCGAAAAGAAGCCGGTGCGGATCTGGTCGAGCGCCATGCGCAGTTCCGGGTTTTCTTCGTATAGCTGGCGCGGCCGGTAACCGGTCGCACGCAGAGTGTCCACCTGATCGGCCGTGTTCCCGAAGATGAAGATATTGTCGCGGCCCACCGCATCGCAGATCTCGATGTTCGCGCCATCCAGCGTGCCGATGGTCAGCGCGCCGTTCAACGCTAGCTTCATATTGCCGGTGCCGGACGCCTCGGTGCCGGCCATCGAAATCTGCTCCGACAGGTCCGCCGCCGGAATGATCATCTCGGCCACGCTTACGCCGTAGTTCGGCACGAATACCACCTTCAGACGGTCGCCGATCAGCGGGTCGTTGTTGATCTTCTCGCCGACGTCGCCGATCAGCTTGATGATGGTCTTCGCCATCCGGTACGCGGACGCCGCCTTGCCGGCGAACATCACGACGCGCGGCACCCAGTCGCGCTGCGGCTCTTCGCGAATGCGGTTGTAGCGCACGATCACATGCAGCACGTTCAGCAGTTGCCGCTTGTATTCGTGAATGCGCTTGACCTGCAGATCGAACAGCGCGTTCGGATCGAACGGCATCCTCGTGTGATGCGCGAGCCGCTGCACGAGGCGCAGCTTGTTCTGGCGCTTCGCATCGCGAAACGCCTCGGCGAATGCGGCATCGTTCTTCAGGTCGCGCAGCTTCGCGAGCTCGAACAGATCGCGCCGCCAGCGCGGTCCGATCTGCCGGTCGATCAGCGACGACATCGACGGGCTCGCCTGCGCCAGCCAGCGCCGCGGCGTCACGCCGTTGGTGACGTTGGTGAAGCGCTCCGGGAACATGCGCGCGAAGTCGGCGAAGATGTCGCGCGTCATCAGTTGCGAATGCAACTTCGACACGCCGTTCACCTTCTGGCTCGCGACGATCGCGAGGTGCGCCATCCGCACGCGGCGCTGGCCGTATTCGTCGACCAGCGAGATGCGGCGGATCATGTCGACGTCATGGCCCGAATGCTCGCTGACGCGCTTCAGGAATTCCGCATTGATCTCGAAGATGATCTCGAGATGGCGCGGCAGCAGCCGCGCCAGCGTCTCGACGTCCCACGTTTCGAGCGCTTCGGGCATCAGCGTGTGGTTGGTGTACGAGAACACCTGCTGCACGTCCTTCCACGCCTTTTCCCACGGCACGTGATGCACGTCGACCAGCAGACGCATCAGTTCGGGAATCGCCAGCACCGGGTGGGTGTCGTTCAGGTGCACCGCGACCTTTTCGGCGAACCGGCCGAACGTGCTGTGCGTGCGCAGATAGCGGCGAATCAGGTCCTGCATCGTCGCCGACACGAAGAAGTATTCCTGGCGCAGCCGCAGCTCGCGGCCGGCCGAAGTCGAATCGTCCGGATACAGCAGGCGCGAGACGTTCTCCGACATGTTCTTCGCATCCACCGCGCGCCGGTAGTCGCCCTGGTTGAACGCGGACAGGTCGAGCTCTTCGGTCGCGCGCGCCGACCACAGGCGCAGCGTATTGGTCGCGTTGGTCGCGAAGCCGGGAATCACCGTGTCGTACGCCATCGCGTTCACGTGCTGCGTTTCGATCCACTCGATACGATCGTTGCGCTGCACGGTACGGCCACCGAAGTGCACGATGTACTGCACTTCAGGGCGTGGAAACTCCCACGGGTTGCCGGCGCGCAGCCAGTAATCGGGCGTCTCCACCTGCTCGCCGTCGACGATCTGCTGCCGGAACATGCCGTACTCGTAGCGGATGCCGTAGCCGAAGCCCGGCACGCCGAGCGTCGCCATCGAGTCGAGGAAGCACGCGGCCAGCCGGCCGAGGCCACCGTTGCCGAGCGCCGCATCGGGTTCGAGATCGGTTAGCGCTTCCATATCGACGCCGAGGCTCGCGAGCGCCTCCTTCATCGGGTCGTAGATACCGAGTGCGAGCAGCGCGTTGGTGAACGTGCGCCCGATCAGAAATTCCATCGACAGGTAATAGACGCGCTTGACGTCCTGTTCGTACTGCTCGCGCGTGGTTTTCATCCAGCGCGTGACAAGCCGGTCGCGCACGGCCAGCGCGGCGGCATGCAGCCAGTCTTGCGGTCTGGCGGTCACGGCATCCTTGCCGACGCCGTACATCATGCGATTCGAAATCGAGCGCCGCAGCGCATCGACGGTGCTGTTGAGCTGGTCGAATTCCAGATCCACCGCTGTCATCGAAGCCTCCGGAAAAACGACGCGGCGCGCGCCTGATCGCTGGCCGTATGGACACAGGCGGCGCGAACCGGTCTGGTGGACGAATAAGCAGAGTAGGACATTTTGCCGTGTCCTGTCACCCGCGACGGCTGAACCACGCAATGTGCATGCCGCGCCCTTGGCAGCCGTGCTTAGCCGCTTGCCTTGCCGCCTGTAAGCCGCGACGCGGCGCCGGCGCGCACGGCCGCGGTGCAGCCCTGCAACCGCCTTGCACTAGTATGGAAGGGCAACGAGACAATGCGGCGACAACGCCGCGCCGGAGATCCCTATGAACGCGCAGGCAACGCTCGGCATCATTCACGCGCAGGAACTGCTGCTGGTATCCATGATCCGCACGATGCCGCCCGACGTGCGCCGCAAGATCGCCGACGAGTTCCAGCAGCAGGTCGAGATGGCCGAGGCGCCGCATCTGGATGCACGGCACGATCGGGACGCGGCCGAGGCATTCAAGGCACATATCCGTAAACTGTCGATCTTGCTGGCCTCCCTTGGTTGATGGCTTTGCCGGTGGCCGAACAGGCGAAGGTGGGTGCCGGGCAGGCCGGACAGTTAGTTGCGTTATAGCGGATATTGCCGGACCGCTGAGGCGACGCCTCGCCAGCATGGGGTCGCTTGACCTACGAAGACCTTTCAAAGCATCCAGCCGCGACGGGTGAAGCTGAACGTAAGTCAGCAAGTTTTTTTAGCGTCTGCAACAATTGCACTTTCGGCGTATTGCGCCTCGCCTTCGCATCCCGCTCGTTCCCCGTTACTTCAAGCAGAGTCAGTTTTGTCCGAGAATCCCCCCGCTCTCGCCGCAGCCAGCGACGATGACCAGATGTCAGCCGGCCGGCGCTTCGCGCTGGCAGCGATCATGCTGTCCGTTGCGCTTGCATCGATCGACACCGCGATCGCCAACACCGCGCTACCCGCGATCGGCGCCGATCTGCACGCGGCACCCGCGGCGTCGGTATGGATCATCAATGCCTACCAGCTGGCGATGGTGTCGACGCTGCTGCCGCTCGCCGCGCTCGGCGACATCCTCGGGCATCGCCGCGTGTATATCAGCGGGATTGCGCTGTTCACCGCGTCGTCGCTGGCCTGCGCGCTGTCGCCGAGCCTTGCGCTGCTGGCCGTCGCGCGCGTCGTACAAGGCGTCGGCGCCGCGGCGATCATGGGCGTCAACTCGGCGCTGATCCAGAGCCTCTATCCGCCACACCGGCTCGGCCGCGGCCTCGGGCTCAATGCACTGGTGGTCGGCGCCTCGTTCGCCGCCGGGCCGACCGTCGCTTCGCTGATCCTGTCGTTCGCGTCGTGGCCGTGGCTGTTCGCGGTAAACGTGCCGCTCGGCATCATGGCGATCTCGTTCGCCGTGCCGTTCCTGCCCGACACCGTGCGCGGCAAGCATCATTTCGACCGGGTCGCGGCGGTCCTGAACGTCGTGATGTTCGCCGCGCTGATCTTCGCGCTCGCCGAAGCCGCGCAGCGCGCGCCGGCGCACGTCACGCTGGTGGCCGCGGCGATCGCGCTGGTGTTCGGTTTTCTGATGGTGCGGCGCGAGGCAGGACATCCCGCGCCGATGTTGCCGGTCGACCTGTTCAAGCGGCCGGTGTTCACGCTGTCGGCCGTCACCGCGGTCTGCTCATTCGCGGCGCAAGGGCTCGCGTTCGTGTCGCTGCCGTTCTATTTCGAAACGATTCTGCAGCGCAGCCAGGTTGAAACCGGCTTTCTGATGACACCGTGGTCGGTGGTCGTCGCGCTGGCGGCGCCGTTCGCGGGCCGTCTGTCCGACCGCTATCCGCCCGGGCTGCTCGGCGGCATCGGCCTGGCGGTGCTGAGCGCGGGCATGGTGTCGCTCGCGCTGCTGCCGCCGCATCCGTCGGTGCTGTCGATCACGCTGCGCATGTCACTGTGCGGCGCGGGCTTCGGCTTTTTCCAGTCGCCAAATCTGAAGGCGATCATGGCAAGTGCGCCGCGTGAACGCAGCGGCGGCGCGAGCGGCATCATCGCGACCGCGCGGCTGCTCGGTCAGACCACGGGCGCCGCGCTGGTGGCGCTGAGCTTCGGCATCGCCGGCCGCCATGGGCCGACTCTTGCGCTTGCGACGGGGGCGGTGTTCGCCGGCGCGGCGAGCATCGCGAGCGGACTGCGGCTGTTTGCGCCGTCGCACCGTGGCGCTTCGGGCGATAGCGGCACTGCGCAGGCGGCAGCCGGCTCGGCCGAAACCACCGCCACCGCAACCACGGGCGCTCAGCGCGCGAAGTAGCCCTTCACCGCATTGACGAACGTGTCGATGTCGGCGCGCGACACGTCCATATGCGTGACGAAACGCGACGCGTACAGCATCTGCGTGAGAATGCCGCGCTCTTTCAGATAAGCCTCGAGCGGCGCGCAATGCGGTTGCGGAATTTGCGCGAACACCATGTTGGTGGCTTGCGACTGCACCAGCAAGCCGTCGATCTGCGCGAGACCCGCGGCCAGATGCGCGGCGTTGTCGTGATCTTCGGCGAGCCGCTCGACGTTGTGTTCGAGCGCATACAGGCAGGCCGCCGCCAGCACGCCGGCCTGCCGCATGCCGCCGCCGAGCACCTTGCGCCAGCGATGCGCGAGCTCGATCAGCGGCTTGCTGCCGACCAGCACCGACCCGACCGGCGCGCCGAGCCCTTTCGAAAAACAGATCGACACCGTATCGAACGACGCCGCGAGCGTTGCGACCGGCTGTCCCGATGCGACCGCGGCATTGCACACGCGCGCGCCGTCCAGGTGCGTGGCGAGGCCACGCTCGCGCGCGAACTGCGTCGCTTCCTTCACGTAACCGGCCGGCAGCACCTTGCCGCCGATCGTGTTCTCCAGCGCCAGCAGCCGCGTGCGCGCGAAGTGATTGTCGATCGGCTTGATCGCGGCGGCGATCTTGTCGAGCGGCAGCGAGCCGTCGGCCGCATTTTCGAGCGGCTGCGGCTGGATGCTGCCGAGCACCGCGGCGCCACCGCCTTCGTATTTGTACGTGTGCGCGGCCTGGCCCACGATGTATTCGTCGCCGCGCGCGCAATGCGCCATCAGCGCGGCGAGGTTGCTTTGCGTGCCGCTCGGAAAGAACAGGCCCGCCTCCTTGCCGGCCCGCTCGGCGACCGCGGCCTGCAGACGCAGCACGGTAGGATCATCGCCCCAGACGTCGTCGCCGGTTTCGGCGGACGCCATCGCGGCGAGCATGGCTTTCGACGGACGGGTAACGGTGTCGCTGCGCAAATCGATCATGAGGATTTCCTGTAAGGATGGCGGGAACGCGACGCGCGAAGCGTCACGCGCGTGGCTGAATGCGCGAGTTTATCAACTCTGCGGGAACGGCGACCAGGCCGCGAAAACGCGGCCGCCGGGCGACCGCAGGTTCGCGTTCAGCGCGGCAGCCAGGCGAGTGGATCGGCCGGATGACCGTCCTTGCGCACCTCGAACTGGATCCCTGCCACGCCATTGCTGTCGGCGCCCACTTCGCCGACCGGCTGCCCCTGGGTGACCGCTTCGCCTTCCTGCACGAGCAGCTTGCTGTTCTGGCCGTATGCGGTAATCAGCGAATCGCTATGTTTGATGATGACGAGCGGCCCATAGGCCTGAATGCCGGTGCCCGCATAGACCACCCGCCCCGCCGCCGCGGCCCGCACCGTCTCGCCCGCGCGCGCGCCGATCACGATGCCGTTGGTCTTGCCGGGCACGAAGCTCTTCAGGATCGGGCCACGCAGCGGCCACGTCAGCACCCCGGGCTGCGCGGCCGTAGTAGGCGTGGCCGGCGCAACCGGCGCGGCGTTCGGCGGCACGACCGCGCCCTGCGCCAGCACCGGCGGCGCGACGCGCAGTACCTGCCCCGACGTCACCGGCGAGCCGGTAATCAGGCCGTTCCATGCGGCGATGTCCTGCGGGCGCTGGCCGAATGCGCCGGCAACGCTCTGCAGCGTATCGCCGGGGTTCACGCGATAGAAGCCGGCCGGCACGCCGGTGGAGGCCGCACCGCCGATCGACGTGCGCGGCGTCTGCCCCGTTTGCGAAGGAGTTTCCCATGGCGGCGTGAACGCGCATGCGCCGAGCATCGTCACGAGCGAAAGGGATATTAAAGCCTGCGTGTGTGCGGTATGCCACTTACCTGTCATCTTGTGATCCTCGACGCGGGGAACAAGCAGGGTCGGTGCGTGTCAGGGCTCGTTGTGGCCCATCGATCGGCGCCAACCCGCGGGGACTGTGACGGCTAGCTGAAACAGTGCGCAACAATCAGCCCGGCTGCGGGCTGACCGTGAAGCGGGCGCCAGGCGGTAATCGAATCATTATGCCGTTCCTTGCGCCTACGAGTCACGCACGCTGCCGCACGCACTTCGCAAGCTTCGGGCCGCGCTTGCCTGGCATTACAGATCGATTGACGCTACACACTGCCTTCGCTTTCGACGACAAGAATGCGCGCCTCGCCAAGCGGATGCGCGACATGCTCGGTACCAATCGATGCATGGAACACGTCGCCGGTCTCGAGGACCACCGCATGTTCGACGCCGGCTTCGCGGTAGCGCATCTCGACACGTCCGTCGAGCACCGCGAACACTTCTTCGCCGTCGTTGATATGCCACCTGTATGGCTGATCGGTCCAGTGCAGACGCGTCGTAATGCCGCGCATGTTGGCGATATCGAGCGCGCCCCATGGACGCTCGGCGGTGAAGCTGCTGCTGCGGATGATTTTCATGGAAACGTACGCAGTGAGGTGGCCGCAGTGGCGACTGCAGCGACGTTAGCTAGCCGCGCCATTATATCGGGCACAGTGTGATCCTTTCCTTGCGCAAGCCGCATTCCCCCCATCGCGGCCGGTTTCGTGCGACCATTGCCTCGAAACGCTGCTCGCCTATACTGAATCTGACTGTCGCAGTGCACAGCAGGCGAGCGGGCCTCCGCGGTGTCCTGTCCATGAGGAGTTCAGCATGAACAAAGCCATGTTTCTGGCTGTGCAGCTCAACGTCGACGACGTTGCAGCGTCGCCGGGTCTCGTCGAATTGTTGAATACGCATCTGGTTTTCGCCAACGATGTCGCCGAAGCGGCGGACGCGCTAGTTCAACTGGCAAGCATCGCGCGCCTGTCGAGCGGCGTGCAGGCAACCGTGGAAATTCCGGCACTCGCAGTCGAACGCCTGCGCGACGCGCTCGACACGCTGAGCGGCTACGACGAATCGTGGCTATTCGCACTCGAACCGAGTCAGGCGCTGTTCAACGAGATTGCCCGCCCGCAGCGCACGCTGCACTAGGCGGCACCACACTATTCCGGGGAAGACAGCTTACGTGTCGAGGTGATCCAGATAGTTAGCTGACCGCATGAACTGCGAAAGCCGGCAAACGCTGCGCGTGTTGCGCCGGATGTCGCACAGGTTCAGCGCATCGATCGGGAGGTGGCTGACGTGAAGACCCTGTTGAACCGGCGCCGCGCGGCGCCTGCCGAGAGCATCGCACAGCTGGTGCGGGTCGGGCTCGATGCTTCGATGTCGGCGGAGCCCACTGCCGGCGAAACGCCGCACGAAGCGTCGACCGATGCTGCCGCTCAAGCGGCCGCGCGCACCGTGCGTCCGGTGGCCGCGCTGCATCCGGTACACGCGGTGCATACGGTGCCTTCGCAGTCGAACGGGCGGGCGGCGCAATTCGCCGATCCGGCTGAAGTCGAACTGCTGATGGTTCACGAGGCCCTGACACCGTTCCGCGTCTTTCGCGCATTCGACTATTCGGCGAGCCTGCTGTTTCACGCGAAGGAACTGAAGTACTACATCGTGCTGTATCACGACGGCACGCCGTGGCGCGCGCTGAAAGCGCACGACCTCGACGCGGCGCAGGCGATCTTTCACCAGTTCGAATTGCAGGCCATCCGGCTGTCGGATGGGCAGGTTCGCCGCCTGCAGCTCGAGGCACAAAACGAACAGCTGACGCAACTGATCGCACAGGCGGAACTGCAGGCCGAGCGGCTGCGCAAGGCACTGCAACGGTCAAGCGCGCAGGAACAGGCCGTGACCGCACGCCAGCACCAGGTGCGCCGGGAAGTCGCGCAACTCGAGGCACAGCGCGCGGCCGCGCAGGCTCAGCTAAACAAGGTGCAACGGCAAACCCATCAGCTCGATCTGGCCGCGCATGACGGCACGCCGCATCTGACAACCCGCTGAACCGGCCCTGCGCGCGGCAACGCGCAGCGCGGCCGCCCAAAAGAAAAAACGCCGGCTATGATTCTGGCCGGCGTCTTTTTCATGCTGCTTACCGCAACTGCGTTACTGCGTACTGCTGTACTGCACACTGCATGCTTCCGTACTACGGTACTGCTTATTGCCGTACTGCTACTACGGTGCTGCTCACTGCGATGCTGCGTACTGCGACTGCGGTACCTCGTACTGCGGTGCTGCATGCTTCGATACTGCTGCTACTCGACTGCGTACTGCGAGTACTGCGGGCATTGCCTACTGCCGGACTGCTTACTGCGGTACCACCTGTTACCACTGCCGTACTGCTACTTTCGTCCTGCCTTAACACTTACCGCACTTACTGCGTACTTCCCTACTGCCTACTGCAAACCGCCCAGCTTCACGGCGGCACTGGTACTACGGTCAAACCCCTCACTACCTACAGTCCGACCGGCGACAGGGGAGACGCCGGACAACCTGTATCAGTCAGCCGCGTGGCCAGTCTGCGACGAGCCAGCAGCCTGCGCACCGTAGCCGGTATCGCCTTGCGCTTTCTGCGCCTTTTGCGCAGCGAGGCGAGCTTCAGCGCGCTGAATGTTGCGCGGATATTCCTGACGGTCGGCCAGCGGGTCGTAGCCCACACCTTCCAGTTCGACCAGATCCTGACGAACCTGCGCACGCGTGAGCGACTGGTTCGATTGGGAAGCTTGCGCGAACGAGGCCACCGGAGCGGCCAGTAGCGTAGCGACGAGCAGTGCAGGAATCAGCGTTTTCATGGTTCTTACCTCCGAGACTTCTTTTTTTGGGTTTTTTCGCCGGACCCGTGTCCGACGCGTTGAATGAAGTCTACGGGAAAACCCCGATTAGGGTAAATCCCTACTGCGGCGATACACCATTTCAGTTTTGGCAATAATTGAATTTCGTTACGCCAAAATTCATTATCTTATTATTTGGGACGTAATAATTGAAAGAAAAATGCGGCGATTGTCGAAAGACACATCGCCGCATTTGGATCGAAACCGAAAAAGGGCCCGAAGACCCGCGCCTGCGTTTAGTCGATTACGACCAGTTCGCGTGGAAGCTACCGCCCTTGTCGATCCGCTCGAACGTGTGCGCGCCAAAAAAGTCGCGCTGCGCCTGCACCAGGTTCGCCGGCAGCCGCTCGGACCGATAGCCGTCGAAGTAGGCAATCGCCGACGCGAATGCCGGCACCGGCACGCCGGCCGCGATCGCCGCGGTCACCACGTCGCGCAGCGCCGCCTGGTAATTCGCGGCAATATCGCGGAAGTACGGGTCGAGCAGCAGGTTTGCGAGCGCCTTGTCTTTCGTATAGGCGTCGGTGATCTTCTGCAGGAAGCGCGCGCGGATGATGCAGCCCGCGCGGAAGATCTTCGCGATCGTGCCGTAGTCGAGTTCCCACTTGTACTCGTCGGAAGCGGCGCGCAGTTGCGCAAAGCCCTGCGCGTACGAAATCACCTTGCTGAAGTACAACGCGCGGCGCACCGCCTCGATAAACGCTTCGCGATTGCCGCTGAACGGCTTCACCGCCGGTCCCTGCAGCACCTTGCTCGCCGCGACGCGCTGATCCTTCAGCGACGACAGCACGCGCGCGAACACCGATTCGGTAATCAATGGCAGCGGTACGCCGATATCGAGCGCATTCTGGCTGGTCCACTTGCCGGTGCCTTTTTGCGCAGCGCGGTCAAGAATGATGTCGACCAGATCCTTGCCGGTCTCGTCGTCTTTCTTGCTGAAGATCTTCGACGTGATCTCGATCAGATAGCTGTCGAGCTCGCCCTTGTTCCATTCGGTGTACACGCGGCCGAGCGCTTCATTGGACAGCCCGAGCACCTGCTTCAGCACCGCGTAGCTCTCGGCGATCAGCTGCATGTCGCCGTATTCGATGCCGTTATGCACCATTTTCACAAAGTGGCCCGCGCCGTCCGGCCCCATGTAGGCGACGCACGGCTCGCCGTCGTCGGGTGCTTTCGCGGCGATTTCGGTGAGGATCGGCGCGACCAGATCGTACGCATCGCGCTGGCCGCCGGGCATGATCGACGGGCCCTTCAACGCGCCCTCCTCGCCGCCCGACACGCCGGTGCCGATGAAATGCAATCCGGATTTCGCCAGTTCCTGATTGCGGCGGATCGTATCGGTGAAGTGCGTATTGCCGCCGTCGATCAGAATGTCGCCCGCTTCCAGCAGCGGTTTCAGCGCGGCGATGGTCGCGTCGGTACCGGCGCCGGCCTTCACCATCATCAGAATGCGGCGCGGCTTTTCGAGCGAGTCGACGAATTCCTGCATCGTGTAGGTCGGCACCAGCTTGCGGTCCGGATACTCGGCCATCAGCTCATCGGTTTTTTCGCGCGTTCGGTTGAACACGGAGACCGCGTGCCCGCGGCTTTCGATGTTGAGCGCCAGATTGCGGCCCATGACCGCTAGCCCCACTACGCCGATTGCCTGTTTGCCCATCTGAGTTCTCCAGATTCGTGAGTGACCAAGGCCGCGCGGACGCGCTGCACCGACGCGGCACCGAGGATGAAAGAATAAAAGAAATGGCGTGACGCCGCATGTAAGACCGGCTGCGGCCGTGCCGGACCATGCGCCGACCCGTCAGACCCGGCGCGACGGTCAGTGTTTCCTGAACACCAGGCTGAAATTGTTGGCGGGCATCGCGATCGGCTCGTCGCACGAGAAGCCGGCAGCCGCGCCAAGCTGCTGCACGGCCTCCATATCGCGCACACCCCACTCCGGATTGCGGCTCTGCAATTGCAGGTCGAACGCCGCGTTGCTCGGCGCCGTATGCGCGCCGCCGCGCCGGTACGGGCCGTACAGATACAGCACACCGCCGTGCGGCAGGATTCGTGCCGCGCCGTCGAACAGCGCCTGCGATGCGGCCCACGGCGAAATATGGACCATGTTGATGCACAGCATCGCATCGGCGGCATCGATGTCCCAAGGCTGACGGCGCACGTCGAGATCGAGCGGCGCACGCACATTCGTCAGACCCGAATGCGCGATCCATGCGCTGATCGACGCGCGCGCGACCGCATCGGGATCGCTCGGCTGCCAGTCGAGTGCGCTCAGCGACGCGGCGAAGTGCAGTGTGTGCTGGCCGGTGCCGCTGGCGATTTCGAGCACGCTGCCCTCGCGCGGCAGCACCTGTTGCAGCACCGCGAGGATCGGTTCGCGATTGCGCTCGGCCGAAGGCGAGTGCTCGCGCAGATCGGGGTTCGAAGGCTGGCTCATCTGGGTCATCGAAAAGGGCTCACAAGGTCGATTCAATAGAGACTGGTGCGCAGACGTTCAGCGAGATCGCGATCGTATGCATCGGCGTCGAAGCCTGCGCCGTTGATGCGCCGATGGATCTCGCCGGCACTCGGCAGCCGCGCGCGTTCGACGTGGTGCGCCGGATTCCACAGCTGCGAGCGCACCAGCGCCTTCGAACAGTGGTAGTAGACCGCATCGACGTCGACCAGCAGCACCGTGCGCGGCCGCTTGCCGTTCACCGCGAAGCCGTCGAGCAGCGCGGGCTCGGCGCTGATGCGGCCGCGCCCGTTCACGCGCAGCGTCTCGCCGACGCCCGGCACGATAAACAGCAGCCCGACATGCGGATTGACGATCACGTTGCGCAAACTGTCGATGCGGTTGTTGCCGACGCGGTCGGGCAGCGCCAGCGTGCGCTCATCGACGATGCGCACGAAGCCCGGCGCGTCGCCGCGCGGCGAGCAGTCGAGGCCTTCCGGGCCGGCCGTTGCGAGCACAACCAGCGGCGCATGTTCGATGAACGCGCGGTAGTCTTCGTTGATGAAACTCAGTTCCTTGCGCACCGAGCGCTGATGCGGCTCGCCGTAGATCGCTTCGAGTTCTTCGAGGGTGGTCAGCAGCGGCATGTGATCAATCTCCGTCGGGCAGCGGGGCAAGGAATCGGGCGTCAGGCATCAACCATCAGGCAACCGCAAGACGCGCAGCCAGCGCGCTCAGCACGCCGCCGCACGGCGCGGCGACTTTCAACGACAACAGCGGATCCGCGCGCGTGCGCCCGAGATTGATCGCCGCCAGCGGTTTGCCGAGCTTGTGCGCATGCGCGCAGAAGCGGTACCCCGAGTAGACCATCAGCGACGAACCGATCACCAGCATCGCGTCGGCTGCTTCGAGCGCGCGCATCGCCGTATCGACGCGTTCGCGCGGCACGCTTTCGCCGAAGAACACCACCGACGGCTTCAGCATCCCGCCGCAATGTGTGCAGGCGGGCACACGAAACACGTCGAGCGCGTGCCATTCGAGGTGCGCGTCGCCATCGGCGGCCGGCTCCGCGCTGGCATCCAGCAGCGCGGGGTTGTCCGCTTCGAGCGTCTGCTGCACCGAAGCGCGCGTGTGCGGCGTACCGCAAGCAAGGCAGACCACCTCGCCGATGCTGCCATGCAATTCGATCACGTCGCTGCTGCCCGCGCGCTGATGCAAGCCGTCGACGTTCTGCGTGACGAGCGTATCGACGTAGCCGGCCGCTTCGAGCCGCGCCAGCGCGACATGCGCGACGTTCGGCTGCGCCTGCGCCACCACCGGCCAGCCGACCATGCTGCGCGCCCAATAGCGCGCCCGCAATGTCTGCGGGCCGAGAAACTCCTGCAGCGTGATCGGCGGCGAGCGCTTCCAGTCGCCGTTGTCGTCGCG
>DATLOW010000514.1:0-2194 GCA_035536055.1 Paraburkholderia sp.
CGTATAATTCGGTTTTGCGCCTATAGGATTTGCCATGCGTCTGATCCAAAAAGCACTCACGTTCGATGACGTGCTCCTCGTCCCGGCCTTCTCCGACGTTCTGCCGCGCGACACCAGCCTGAAAACCCGGCTGACCCGCAATATCTCCCTGAACATGCCCCTCGTGTCCGCCGCCATGGACACCGTCACCGAAGCACGTCTCGCGATCGTGATGGCGCAGCAGGGCGGTATCGGCATCGTGCACAAGAACCTGACCGCCGCCGAGCAGGCTCGCGAAGTCGCGAAGGTCAAGCGTTTCGAGTCGGGCGTGGTGCGCGATCCGATCACCGTTCCGCCGCAAATGAAGGTGCGCGACGTGATCGCACTGTCGCAACAGCATGGCATTTCCGGTTTCCCGGTGGTCGAAGGCGCGCAGCTGATCGGCATCGTCACGAACCGCGACCTGCGTTTCGAAACGCGTCTGGATGAGCCGGTGCGCTCGATCATGACGCCGCGCGAACGCCTCGTCACCGTCAAGGAAGGCACGCCGCTCGCCGAAGCAAAGGCGCTGATGCACAGCCACCGCCTCGAGCGCGTGCTGGTGATCAACGATTCGTTCGAACTGCGCGGCCTGATGACCGTCAAGGACATCACCAAGCAGACCGAACACCCGGAAGCGAGCAAGGACGAACACGGCAAGCTGCGCGTCGGCGCGGCGGTCGGCGTCGGCCCGGACAATGAAGAGCGCGTCGAGTTGCTGGTGCAGGCGGGTGTCGACGTGGTCGTCGTCGATACCGCGCACGGCCATAGCAAGGGCGTGCTCGAGCGTGTGCAGTGGGTCAAGAAGAACTTCCCGCACGTCGAAGTGATCGGCGGCAATATCGCGACCGCCAGCGCGGCGCGTGCGCTGGTCGAATACGGTGCGGACGGCGTCAAGGTCGGCATCGGCCCGGGCTCGATCTGCACCACGCGGATCGTCGCCGGCGTCGGCGTGCCGCAGATCAGCGCGATCGCCAATGTGTCGGACGCGCTGAAGGGCACCGGTGTACCGGTGATCGCCGACGGCGGCGTGCGCTTCTCGGGCGACGTCAGCAAGGCGATCGCGGCAGGCGCGGATGCGGTGATGATGGGCAGCATGTTCGCTGGCACCGAAGAATCGCCGGGCGACGTGTTCCTGTACCAGGGCCGCCAGTACAAGTCGTACCGCGGCATGGGCTCGGTCGGCGCAATGAAGGACGGCGCCGCCGACCGCTACTTCCAGGATAACTCCGCGAACATCGACAAGCTGGTGCCGGAAGGCATCGAAGGCCGTGTCGCGTACAAGGGCGCGGTCAGCGCGATCCTGTTCCAGCTGATCGGCGGCGTGCGCGCCAGCATGGGCTACTGCGGCTGCAAGACCATCGACGATATGCACGAGAAGGCCGAATTCGTCGAAATCACCGCCGCCGGTATGCGCGAGTCGCATGTGCATGACGTGCAGATCACCAAGGAAGCGCCCAACTACCACGTGGACTGATCGCCGATGAAGCCGCTGCTGCGTGCCGTACTGATCATCGATGCATTGCTGCTGCTGGCGTTCGGGCTGCTGTTTCTGCTCACGCCGTGGAAGTCGTTGTACGACGCGCTGGGTCTGGTGCAAACCGAACCGGTGCTGGTTGGCCAGGGCTTCGGCATCGCGCTGATCGGTCTGGCGTGGCTGGCGTTGCATGCGTCGATCGACGGCGCGCTGACCACGGCCGTGGCCCGCGTGATCGGCCACGTGAACTGGCTGACCGCGGTGTTGATGCTGGTATGGCTGATCGGTTTGCATACGCCTGCGCTGACGGGTTTCGGCCAGCTGGTGGCGGTGCTGACAGCAGTGGTGTTGCTGGTGGTCGGCCTCGGTGGCGTGCGGCTCGCGAGCGCCGTGCGGCGCCGCGAGCGCGCACTGGCGGCCGAGACCGCGGCGGCGGAACGCGCCGAGCGCGCCGCGTCGCGTCAGGCGGCGAAAGATGCGAAGCGCGATAGCCGGGCGCAGGAAGCGGTACGCGTGGAACCTGCGACAGCAGGTTATGCGTCGGCCGCCGAGCCGGTGGTGGAGCCGGTGCTGTCACCGCGGCAGACCACGGTGGTCGATCCGGCCACCGGCCGCACGGTCGATACGGTGACGGGCCGCACGGTGGATCCGGTGAGCGGACGTCCGGTCGAGCCGGCGGTCGGCGTGCCGGCGCCGGCG
>DATLOW010000515.1:0-5128 GCA_035536055.1 Paraburkholderia sp.
CGCCGCCCCGTCGTGTAACTGGAGTTTTCGACCGCCACGTCGTCGTTGATCAACACCATTGCATTAGGCAGATCCGACATCTCGGACGCCATCTCGAAGTTCATCAGATCGCCCGAATAATTCTTCACGATAAACAGCGTACCCGCGCCCGTATCGACGGCCTTGGCCGCTGCCATCATCTGATCGGGCGTCGGCGACGTGAACACCTGTCCGGGGCATGCGGCATCGAGCATCCCGTAGCCGACGAAGCCGCTGTGCAGCGGCTCGTGTCCCGATCCGCCGCCCGAGACCAGCGCGACCTTGCCAGGGTTTAAAGTCTTGCGCCGCACGAAGACCTGCTCGTGATTGAACACCACCAGATCGCTGTGCGCAGCGGCGAATCCGGCGAGGCTTTCGGACAGAAAGTCGTCGACGTGATTGATGAATTTCTTCATGGCGTACGCTCCCTTACTCTCTGTCTTGTGCGAGCCGCGCGCAGATCGCGCCGATCATCAACTGGCTCGAGCGCGCGCCTGGATCGATATGTCCGCGCGAGCGCTCGCCGAGAAAGGACGCGCGTCCCTTGGTCGCGAGCATGTCGCGGGTGGCGAGCATGCTCGCTTCGGCGACTTGCGGTAACGCATCGAGCACGGCTTCGGCCGCTGCGTCGCTGTCGGCCAGTTCCGCAAAACGCGACGCAACTGGAATCAGCACATCCATCATCGTCTTGCTGCCGATGCCGGCTTTGCCGCGCTGCGCGACGGCATCCACGCCTGCCGCGAAAATCCGCGCGGCGTCATCCAGGCTCGGCGGATCCGCGCTGTCGGCGGACGCTTTCGCCATGCCGTGCAGCAGCGAGAAGAGCAGTGGCCCCGACGATCCGCCGACGGTCGACAGCAGCTTGGACGCTGCGAGATCCAACGCGGGTGCAAACGCTGCGGCCTCGATATCGGCACGCATCGCTAGCAAGGCATCGACGCCGCGCAACAGGTTGAAAATATGATCGCCGTCGCCGATCTGCTGATCGAGCACGGTGATTTCGTCGGTGTGTTCCTTCAACGTGGCATGCGCTGCCTCGATGCACACCATGACCGTTTTGCCGTTCATGCCGGAATCCTCCTGCCGTCGGAGCGGAAATAGAGCAGGCTGCGCGGCGGCAGCGATGCGCCGACGGTTTGCCCGGGCACGAAATTGCGCTCGGTCATCGTCGTCGCGACGATCGCGGTGCCTGCGCGATCCAGAATCAGCAGATGCCGGAGCGGCGAATATTCGAGCACGCGAAGGTTCAGCACATCTTGCGCATCTGGCGCGTGCAGCACGATGTCTTCCGGCCGGATCGCCACCGTCGACGTACCGGCCGGCAAAGCGGCGGCATCGAACAGTGCCGCGGGCAGCACATTGATCGGCGGCGAGCCGAGACGCTGTGCCGCGCTCAGCGAAGCCGGATTGCCATACACTTCGCGCGGCGTGCCCATCTGCACGATGCGGCCATGTTCGAGGATGCCGATGCGATCGGCAAGGGTGGTCGCCTCGACCTGGTCGTGTGTCACGTAGACGATCGTCGCGCCGATCGTGCGATGCAGCCGCTTCAGTTCGATGCGCAGTTCTTCGCGCAGCTTCGCATCGAGCGACGACAACGGCTCGTCCATCAGAAAGACTTTCGGCTGGCGTACCAGCGCGCGCCCGATCGCCACCCGCTGCATTTCGCCGCCCGACAGATGCGTTGCCATATTGCCGAGCTTGGATTCCATATGCAGCATCTGCGCGACCTGCTGCACGCGGGCAGTCACTTCCGCTTCGCTGACGCGTCGCCGCGGCGAACGCAACGGAAACGCGAGGTTGCCGAATACGGTTAGATGCGGATACAACGAGTATTGCTGAAAGATAAACGCGACGTCGCGATCCGCGGGGTGAGCATGCGTCGCCGCTGCGCCGTCGATGAAGATATCTCCTGCGTCGGGCCGTTCGAGCCCGGCGATCAGCCGCAGCGTGGTCGTTTTTCCGGCGCCGCTCGGCCCGAGCAGCACGACGAACTCGCCCTCCTTCACGTCGAGCGACACGTTATCCACCGCGACTATATCGCCGAAGCGCTTCGTCACCTGTTGCAAGCGGATCTCAGACATAAGCGTCCCCTTTGCCGTTTCCATTGACGGCCATCTGGCGTGCCGCGCCCGGCAGCAGCTTGCCGCTCGCAGCGTCGTACAGCAGCGTGCGTTCCTTGCGAAACGACAATCCGACCGGCGAGCCCACTGCGCGTCCGTCGTCTTTGCCGACCCGCACGCGCACGATGCCGAGCGAGGTATCGACGACCAGGATCTGATGCGAGCCCAGATACTCGTCGGCGATCACGCGGCCGCGTAACGCACCGTGCTCGTCGAGCAGGATGTGCTCGGGCCGGATGCCCAGCAGCGCTTGCGCGGCGGATGCCTCGGTGCGCGGCACCGGTACCGGCGCACCGCTCAGCGAGACCTGTTCAGCGCCCGCTTCGACACCGGTGTCGACGGGCAGAAAATTCATCGGCGGACTACCGATGAAATTGCCGACAAACACGGTGGAGGGAAAGTGATAAATCTCATGCGGCGACGCGGATTGCAGCACTTCGCCCTGATTCATCACCACCACGTCGTCGGCCATCGCCATCGCTTCGCTTTGATCGTGTGTGACGTAGACGGTGGTCGCGTTGAGCGCGTTATGAAGTTTGCGCAGCTCGAGGCACATCAGTTCGCGGAAATCGGCATCGAGCGTGCCGAGCGGCTCGTCCATCAGAAAGGCTTTCGGATGCCGCACGATCGCGCGTCCCAGCGCAACGCGTTGACGGTCGCCGCCGGAGAGCCCGCCGGTTTTACGGTCGAGCATCGTTTCGATGCGCAGCATACGCGCGGCGGATTCGACGCGCGTGGCGATTTCGTGACGCGATATGCCCTCGTTTTTCAGTGGAAATGCGATGTTGTTGCGCACCGTCATATGCGGATAGAGCGCGAACATCTGGAACACGAATGCGATGTCGCGCTGGCGCGCGCGCAGCGCCGTCACGTCTTCGCCGTCGATATGAATGTGCCCCGAGGTCGGCAGTTCGAGCCCGGCGATCATGCGCAACGTGGTCGTCTTGCCACAGCCGGAGGGTCCGAGCAGAACCACGAAGCGGCCGGCGCTGACCGTCAGGTTCGTATTGCGCACCGCCGTAAAATCGCCGAAGCGCTTGTGCAGGTTGGAAAGAACGATCGTCGACATGGCTCAGTCCGGAAAGTGACTCGTCACGACGAAAGCCAGCGCGCCCACCAGAATGACGGGAAACGACCACGTGTACAGCGCGACGGTGAACGGCTGCACGAGCATCGCGATGCCGACGCCGATCAGCACCGTCGAAGCGCCTTCGCAATTGCGACGGCCAAGCAGACGCCGGCGCGGCAGGGTGGTTGGCACTTTCATTTGCGCACCGCTCCGAAAGTGATGCCGCGCAACAGGTGCTTGCGCAGCACGACGGTGAAGAACAGGATCGGCAACACGAACAGCGTTGTGGCGGCCGCGACGGCGGGCCAGTCCTGACCGCCTTCGCCGATGATGAACGGAATGAACGGCGGCATCGTTTGTGCGTCGCCGCTCGTCAGCAGCAACGCAAATGCGTACTCGTTCCATGCGAAGATCAGACAGAAGATCGCGGTGGCCGCGATGCCGGTGATCGCTTGCGGCAGAACCACCTTGATAAACGCCTGCAGACGCGTGTAGCCGTCGACCAGCGCGGCTTCTTCGTATTCGCGCGGAATTTCGTCGATAAAGCCTTTCAGCAACCACACGGCCAGTGAAACGTTGACAGCCGTGTACAACACGATCATGCCGAGATAGCTGTCCGCCAGACCGAGCGCGCGGTACATCAGATAGATCGGAATTGCGACGGCGATCGGCGGCATCATCCGTGTCGACAGAATAAAGAACAGCAGATCGTCGGCCATCGGCACCTTGAAGCGCGAGAACGCATACGCCGCAAGCGTGCCGAGAAATACCGCGAGAAAGGTCGAGCCGAAGCCTATCACCAGCGAATTGACGAAGCGCGGCACCACCTTCGACGGCCCGGCGATCACCATATTGCGCTTGCGCACGTCGCGGTCATACCAGGTCTGCGCGGGCGGCAGGCTCGCAATGAACTCGGGCGTCTGCCTCGAGCGGATCGTGAACAGATTCACGTAGCCTTCCATCGACGGCTGGAACATCACGACGGGCGGGTAGGCAATCGCGTCTTCCTGCGTCTTGAAGCTGGTCAGGATGATCCATACGATCGGCAAGGCCGCAATCAGCGCATACGCGATCACGATGACGGCGGCGAACGTCTTGCCGCGCGGCGACGCGGCGACCACCGATTGTTGAAGGGCAAGGTCGGTCATCGCTGTTTCACCTTGTTGAGTGCCTTCACATAGATATTCGCGGCGCCGAACACGACGACGAACAGAATGATGGCCAGCGCGGACGAATAACCGGTTTGCCACTTTTCGAAGGCGGCGCGTTTCAGCGTGATCGACACGGTTTCCGTCACGGAACCAGGGCCGCCGGAGGTCAGCAGATTCACCATGTCGAACATCTTGAAGTTTTCGATGCCGCGAAACAGCACGGCGAGCATCAGGAACGGCAGCGTCATCGGCAGCGTGATCGACCAGAACTGGCGCCACGGCGAAGCGCGATCCACTTCGGCCGCTTCGTAGATGTAGTCGGGGATCGAGCGCAGGCCGGCAAGACAGATCAGCATCACGTAAGGCGTCCACATCCATGTGTCGACCATGACGATGGTCCATGGTGCGAGCGGCACGTCGCCGATCATCTGGAACGAGCCGGGCGGAATGCCGGTGAAGAAACTGACGATGTCGTTGAACAGGCCGGTTTGCGGTTGCAGCAGGAAGGTCCAGAAGTTGCCGACGACGGCGGGCGACAGCATCATCGGCAGCAGGATCAGCGTCGTCCAGAAGCTGTGGCCGCGAAACTGCCGGTTGATCAGCAATGCAAGCCCGAAGCCGAGCAGCACTTCGAGGCCCACCGACCAGAACACGAAGCGCGCGGTGACCTGCATCGCGTACCAGATGTCTTCGTCGGTCAGGATGTCCGTGTAATTGTCGATGCCGACGGAACGCGCCGGCACGCTCGGCATGTTCGACTTGAAGTT
>DATLOW010000516.1:0-2696 GCA_035536055.1 Paraburkholderia sp.
TGCGGAACTCGAGGTCGTACAGATCGGTGGCTTCGTTCAGGTAAGCGTCGTGGCGTTCCTTGTCCAGTTCGTCAGCGGACTTGGTCAGCAACAGAAGGAGGCGGCTCAGCAGGTACATGGTCTAACCCTCGAAAGTTGGCGCTAAGGGATAACCCCTAGGTAATTCCCCGAATTATAGGGAAAACCCTAGAGCGACGCCAGCTTTTCTTTAAGGGAAACCAGAATTTCGGAATTTACCTGGAAGCTATCGTGCCGCGGCCCTGCCGACCGCCGCGTCCGCCGCCTGCACGCGACGCTGATAGCGAAAGAACTCCCACAGCATACTGGTCGCATCCGGCCCGCTCGCCGAATGAAACGGTACCGCTTCGTCGCCGCCGCTCCACGCGTGACCAAGCGCCTGCACACGGCACAGCCGCACCACGCGTCGTCCACTGCGCACGTAGTCGCGCGTGACCACCGTCGCCTTGCGCTCTTCCTTGACGTCGCCTGCCTTGCGCACGCCTTGCGCGTCGACCAGGCCGTTGAGCCGCAGAAACTGCGTCGCCAGCTGCTCGGCATTGACCGGCGCGACGACGCGATCGGTTTCGCCTTGCAGGATGATCGCCGGCATGCCTGGATAGGCGGCGACGTCGGCGACGTGGTCCACCAGCTGCACGGGATCCTGGCGTGTGCCGCGACGCATCACGTCCATTGCGGTGATGCCCGAATGCGCCTCGCCGAAAGCGGGGCCGGAATGCAGCCCGACCGCCGCGAAGCGCTCCGGATATTGCAGCGCGAGCAGCGCCGTCAGCCCCGCACCGGCCGACAACCCTGCCACGTAGACGCGCTCCGCATCGAAGCCGTGCTCGGCCACCAGCGCATCGACCAGCGACACCACCGCGCGCGCCTCCGCGCCGCCTGCGCTATCGGACGCGTCGTACCAGTGCCAGCACCGATGCGCATGCGCATGCTTCGACTGCTCCGGATACACCACCGCGAAACCGAAGCGATCGGCCAGCAGGTTCATCCGCGTGCCTTCGGCGAATTCGTCGATCGACTGGCGGCAGCCGTGCAGCATCACGACCAGCGGCGCGCCGCGCAGTTTCTTGCCGGCCGGCAGATACAGCCCGTATTGCAGATGGTTGACGAGCCGGCCGGGCGCGGCCGGCGCCGAGTGAAACGAACGGGTCCACGAGCCCGCGGCCCACGCGGCCGCGCGCGGCCGCACGCGCGATTCGCGCGCGCCGGGACGCAGCGGGTCGCGCGCCGTCGACTTGCGTGCGCCGCCGGTGGGCGCCGGCTTGGTTTTCGCCTTGACCGGCCGCGCTGCGGTGCCGGTGCGCTTCAACGTGGCGTGCGCGTGCTCTTTCTGGATGGCGATCAGACGCTTTAGGCCGCCAAGCCATATTTTCGTCAGGCTTTTTGCCATGAACACCTCGCAAAAAGGGATCGATACCTGCCTTATCTGGCGGCAGTTGTGCAATGCACAATAACACCAATCCCGTCGCGATGCTGATAGCCGGACACCACCCGTCGTACCGCATTACGCAAAACCGCGGACGATTGCATCGCCGGCCGCGCGGGGCGGGCCGGCCACCGCACATAAATAGAAAGACCGCGCTTTTATACTTATAAAATACGCGCTCGCCGAATGCCGATACCGTCCGAAAAATGTGTTTGCGGGCGACTTGCAGTGGTCTCCGGCGGCTGATTCCGCACACTTTTCCCTTCGCGCCGACTTCGTTTGCCCATCAAGCCATGCCCGACCTGCCGCTTCATTATTGGTATCTGACCAGCAGCATCGGCGGCGCGAGCGTGACCATCCCGCTCACGCTCGCGATCGCGCTGTGGCTGGCGCTCGGCTATTCGGTGCGGCTCGCGCTCGGCTGGCTGGCGCTGATCGCCGGGGCCGCGCTGGTCGTCACGATCACCAAGCTGGCCTTTATGGGCTGGGGCATCGGCGTACGCGAACTGGACTTCACCGGCCTGTCCGGCCACGCGATGATGTCGACCGCGGTGTATCCGGCCGCCGCCTTTCTGGTGCTGCTGCCGGCGCACGCCAAGGCGCGCATCGCCGGCCTTGCCGCCGGGTTCGGCATCGGCGTCGCCATCAGCTTCTCGCGCGTGGTGGTCGAAGCGCATTCGCCGTCCGAAGCGATATCTGGCTGTCTGATGGGCGCCGCCGTCGCACTGCTGTTCGTGCGCGTGGCGTGGCACACGACGCCGGCCCGCAGTCCGCTGTCCACGCTGCCGGTGATGATGAGCCTCGTCGTGCTGGTAGTGGCCTTCCACAACATTCACGTGCCGACGCACCGCTGGGTCGAGAACATCGCGCTGAAGGTGTCCGGCCACGCGCGGCCATTCGTGCGCGCGCGCTGGAAAGCGTCGCATGAGCGGCGCAGCAACGCGATCTTTGCGCCGGTGTCGCACACCCCGAACCGCTTCGCCGCACCACAAACACCCACTGCCTGACCCTGCCGATGCAGCAGCAGCGGCTTGACGCCGCATCGATCGCCGGTACCGTTATACACCCGGATATATTACGATAATGTATCATCCCCCTTTCCGGTAAAACAACCCATGTCACTGTCCCGCCGTCTGCTGAATCACGCGCTCGTCGCTACCGTCGTCTCGTTCGCGGTTTGCGCGCAAGCGCGCGCCGACGAACTGATCGTGTCGGCCGCCGCCAGTCTGACCAATGCGTTCAAGGCAGTCGG
>DATLOW010000517.1:0-2694 GCA_035536055.1 Paraburkholderia sp.
GCGGAACGCATCGCTGAACCAGCGGGTGGCCTGAAAGTCGATCAGCGCGCCAAGGCCTTCCTTCTCGGCCTTGCTGGCGCGCACGTTCCAGTCGTGCGGCGCGGTTTCGCCGTACCACGCGGTGGTATCGATCAGGCCCGCGGCCAGCGTCAGTTCCGGGTAGGCGCCGGCGAACTGCAGCGACACGCAGCCGCCCATCGATGCGCCGGCGATCAGCACGCCGCCGAAGTCGAGCTTCTCGATCACGTCGCGCACATCCTGCGCGAAGCCTTCAACGGTGTAAGGACCGGCCGGCTTGTCCGACACGCCGTGACCGCGTGCATCGAGCGTCAGCACCGACGCGTGCGGTGCAAGCTGCGCGACCACCGGTTGCCAGAAGTGGCGGTCCATCGCGAGCGAATGGATCAACACGACGCGCGCCTTGCGCGCCGGATTGCGATGCAGCGTATAGCCAATGCGGGTGCCGTCGCGCACGGCGAGATGCGACGACACGACGTTATCGGAGGAATTCGGCTGGTTGGTCATCGGGTCATGCTCCGCAGAATCGTTGAACGCAGGGGGGGGCGGTGAATCTTCATCGGTTGCCCGATACGCACAGGCGAACCGTTAAGCGGATAGTGCAAGCGCAACGAAGGGGCGGCAAACGACGATCTTTCATAGGCTGCATGAAAAAGTTTCATGCGTTCCGCGCTTGCTGCGGCAAGGCGCGGCGGCTTGTCGGCGGTATTGTCGAGGCGCTTGCCGCAAGGCTTGCAAAGATTGCACAAAGGTTCGCTGCGGGTGCATCGCGGGTTGGCTTTCGGCGTGCGCGGGCGATAAGCAAAACAGATGGCTTCGGATGGCGATTCGCGTACCTGTCGCGGGCGTGCTGCTTCTAGAATCGACAGCGGTGGAAAAGATGAACCGCAATGGTTTTTTGCGGCGATTCTCTGGCCCCCATCAGGAAGACGGTTACCGCCGCGCGGTAATCGTAGCGACCGTAGCAAGTGGAGCGTGCATGGCAAGCATGGACAAAGTAGCGTTGATCGGCTTCGGCGAAGCGGGCGGCATTCTCGGCAGCGCGCTTGCGGCGCAACGCGTGCAGGTGGCGATGTACGACAAACTGCTCGACGATGCGCAGCATGCGCAGGCGATGCGCGACAAGGCGCTCAAGGCCGGCGTGCGCGCGGCGCCCGATCTCGCACAGGCACTGGCTGGCGCGCAGCTGATTATCTCGGCGGTGACGGCGGCCGCCGACGTCGAAGTGGCCGAAGCGGCGAGCCGCTGCATCGCGCGCGGCCAGACGTATCTGGACATCAACTCGGTGTCGCCGCATACCAAGCAGCACGGCCAGCATTGCATCGAAGCGGCGGGCGGGCATTACGTCGAGTCCGCGGTGATGGCGCCGGTGCCGCCTTACGGCCTGAAGGTGCCAATGCTGCTTGGCGGCGCCACGGCGGAAGCGCTCGCGCCGCAGCTGCAGGCGCTCGGTTTCAATGCGCGTGCGGTGTCGCCGAAAGTCGGTGTCGCGTCGGCGGCCAAGATGTGCCGCAGCGTAATGATCAAGGGCATCGAGGCGCTGTCGGTTGAATGTCTGGCCGCCGCGCGGCGCTACGGCGCGGAAGAAATCGTGCTCGGCTCGCTGAAGGAAACCTTCGGCAAGATGCAGAACGATACGGACGTGCCGGGTTATCTGATCAGCCGCGTGGCCGAGCATGGACGCCGGCGCGCGGAAGAAATGCGCGAGGTGGCGCAGACGCTGCGCGATGCGCAGCTCGAGCCGCTGATGAGCGAAGCGTGCGCGAAGCTGCAGGATGGCGTGGTCGATGCGATGCAGGCGCGCGGCGTCCGTTATGAAGAGGTGGTGCCGTTTGTCTGGCGAGAGTTCCTGGACCTGCTCGCGCGCTGACCGGCGTTATCGCCGGGGTTGTTGCGTAGGGTACGGCGCGGGGTCGGAAAAGGCCGCCGCCGTTCTATGCGCACGCGTGGCACATGCGCCGCGCGAACGGGTTGCATCTGCGCGGCACGCATGCCGCAGGTCGCGCACCTCGCGCGTTCGCTGCGCGACCGTTGTTTCAGACGTTCACACCCGTCCGGCGCTGCCGTTCCGAACGATACAGCGGAAACAGTTCGCTTTCGATCATCGCCATCGCCTGCGTGGCCAGTTGCGACACCGGATGCTGGCTGCTGGTCGCGATGGTCAGGCGGCTCAGCAAGGTAGGCCGCACGATGCGCATGATCGAGAATTCACGCTGCAGCGGGTCGCTCGCGGCCGCATTCAGCGGCAGCACCGCGTAGCCGTACCCTTCGCACACAAGATCGAGAATCGACGGCACCGCGTCCACCTCGAGCGCGATGCTCAGTTTCGCGCCCACTTCCGCTGCGCGCGCTTCGACGACGCTACGCATCGAGTGCATGCGGCCCGGAATCACCAGCGGGTAGCGCGTGATCTCGTTCAGGCGAATGCGCGGCAGGCTTTTGAGGTCGCGGCCGGCATCGCGACTTTCTTCGCGGCTAACATCGCGATTACGATCCTTGCTGCCGGCCTCGGACGCGCCATCCGCGCCCGCCATACCGAGCAGAAACAGCTCTTCCTCGAACACCGGCCGCTTTTCGATCAGCTGCGTGCCGGGCGTGTCGTACATCACCGCGGCGTCGATGCGGCCCATCATCAGCCATTCGGTCAGATAGGTGGACAGGCCCTCGGCCACCGAA
>DATLOW010000518.1:0-2369 GCA_035536055.1 Paraburkholderia sp.
GGTCTCTTTGGTCTCGCCGGGCAGGCCGAGAATAAAGGTGCCGTGAATCTTGATGCCGAGCTTGCGGCAATCTTCGCTGAACCTGCGCGCGATGTCGGTACGCAAGCCCTTCTTGATGTTCAGCAGGATCTGGTCGTCGCCGGATTCGTAGCCGACCAGCAGAAGGCGCAGGCCGTTTTCCTTCATGATCTTGAGCGTCGCGTACGGCACGTTCGCCTTCGCATTGCACGACCACGTCACACCCAGTTTGCCGAGGCCGCGAGCGATTTCCTCGACGCGCGGCTTGAAGTCGGTGAAGGTGTCGTCGTCGAACATGATCTCCTTGACTTCAGGCATGTTGTCGCGAATCCACTTCACTTCTTCGAGCACGTTTTCGGTCGAACGCGTGCGGTAGCGATGGCCGCCCACCGTTTGCGGCCACAGGCAGAACGTGCAGCGCGAACGGCAACCGCGGCCGGTGTAGATCGACACGTACGGATGCTTCAGATAGCCGATAAAGTAGTTGTCGATCTTCAGATCGCGCTTGTAGACCGGGGCGACGAACGGCAGCGCGTCCATGTCTTCGAGAATCGGCCGCGCTTCGTTGTGCTCGATCGAGCCGTCCGGCGCGCGATAGCTGAGGCCTTGAATCTGCGCGAACGGCTTGCCTTCGGCCACTTCCTTGCAGGTGAAATCGAATTCTTCGCGGCATACGAAATCGATCGCGTCGCTGGCGGTCAACGAATTGTGCGGATCGACCGCCACCTTCGCACCGACCATGCCGATCAGCACGTTCGGCTTGCGCGCCTTCAGGTCTTGCGCGAACAGCGCATCGGTCGGAAACGACGGCGTGCTGGTGTGAATGATGACCAGCTCGTATTGCTGCGCAATGTCGAGCGCCGCATCAACCGAGATGCCGTCGGCCGGCGCATCGAGCACGCGGCTGTCGGGCACCAGCGCGGCCGGCTGCGCGAGCCACGTCGGGTACCAGAACGAACGGATCTCGCGCTTGGCCTGGTAGCGCGAACCCGCGCCGCCGTCGAAGCCGTCGTACGAGGGCGCTTGCAAGAACAATGTTTTCATCTTCACTCCGACCTGCATTCAATCGTGTTTTTCAGGTATGTAGGCATGCACTGCGCTCTATCTGCCATCGGAAACTTCGAGCACATCGGTGGTGGTCTCGAGTTCGGCTGCGTCGACTTCATCGGCCACCTCGAGTGCAACCGGCACACGTGCGCCGCGCCAGATCACATATGAGCCAAAACCGCTAACCAGCCACTGTAACATCAGCATTGCATCGCGTAGCGGCACCAGCGGAAGGTCGCGCCAGAAGGCGCGCAAGCCTTGCGAACCTTGCGCGTGAATCAGCAGACGCGCGGTCACGCCGATCAGCGCGACGCCCGACATCACGGCGGCCGCCGGCATTGCTGCGGGATCGCCGTGAAAGGATTTCGCAAGACGGGCGCCCAGCACGATCCACGGCGACGTGAAGGTGATGAACAGGAATGCGAAACCCGCCGGGTTGACCGAGCGGATCGTGCGCAGCCAGCGCGTCTCGCGCTGCCACAGCGCGGCAAGGCTCGTTTCGATCACGTCGGTCGCTACCGTCACGTCGGACAGCACGGTTCGCAGGCCGAGCCGGCGCACGTGTTCGGTCAGCCAGTAGTCGTCCGCCAGACAGTTCTTCAACGGCCCGAAGCCGCCGATCCGCGCGAAGGTCTCATGGCGCAACGCGAGCGTCGCGCCAAAGCCGAACTTGCGCGAACCCGATGCGTGCGCAACCAGTACCGAAGGCAAAAACCATTCGTTGACGAACAGCGCGCCGACGCGCGACCAGAAGCCGCCGACGCCGCTTGCGCGATACAGGCACGTCACCACGCCGATGCGCGGATCGGCGAGCGGCGCGCAGACGCGCTGCAGATAGTCAGGCTCGACGGCGATATCGCTGTCGGCGATCACCAGCAGATCGTAGCGCGCGCGTTCGGCGAGATTGATCAGGTTACTGACTTTCAGATTGCTGCCATGCACGCGCGCATCGATCACGAGTTCGATGTCGCAATGCGGGTAAGCGGCCTGCAGGCGTTCGACGATCGCGATCGCCGGATCGTGCGGCGACGATACGCCGAACAGCAGCTGAAAGCAGGGATGGGTCTGCTCGCAGAAGCTTGCAAGGTTTTCGTAGAGGCGCGGCTCTGCGCCGCACAGCGGTTTCAGGATGCTGATCGCGCCGGGCAGCCAGCCGGCAGTCGCACGTTGCGCGCGGCGCTTGCGTTCGGCTGAATTGCGTCGACGCATCAGGCCGGACGCAAGCGCCGCGTAGAGCATTGCGCTCCAGCAGATCGCCATGAGCAGCCACTGCGCGCAGGCAGTCCAATGGGTTGTCGTTGTCA
>DATLOW010000519.1:0-24213 GCA_035536055.1 Paraburkholderia sp.
GCCGCGCTTCTCGCATACGTTCATCGGGCCGGCGGTTTATACGGCTGAGCATCACTTCCAGAAGCTGTCGTTCAGCGACGTCGACAAGAACAAGCAGGATTACGCAACCTCGGCCAATAACGGCTGGATTGCGATGGTTCAGCATTACTTCGCGTCGGCGTGGATTCCTGCCGATGGTGTAAAGCGCGACATCTACGTCAACAAGATCGATCCGAAGCTGTACCGCGTCGGTGTGACGCAGCAGTTGCCGACCATCCAGCCGGGCCAGTCCTACGACGTGTCGGCGCGCCTGTTCGCCGGTCCGGAAGAAGAGCGCATGCTCGAAGGCATCGCGCCGGGTCTCGAACTGGTGAAGGACTACGGCTGGGTCACGATCATCGCGAAGCCGCTGTTCTGGCTGCTCGAAAAGATCCACAGCTATGTCGGCAACTGGGGCTGGTCGATCGTGCTGCTGACGCTGTTGATCAAGGCCGTGTTCTTCCCGCTGTCGGCGGCCAGCTACAAGTCGATGGCGCGCATGAAGACCATCACGCCGCGGATGCAGGCGCTGCGCGAACGCTTCAAGGGCGATCCGCAGAAGATGAACCAGGCGCTGATGGAGCTGTACAAAACCGAGAAGGTGAATCCGTTCGGCGGCTGTCTGCCGGTGGTGATCCAGATTCCGGTGTTCATCTCGCTGTACTGGGTGCTGCTGTCGTCGGTGGAAATGCGCGGCGCGCCGTGGATTCTGTGGATTCACGATCTGTCGCAACAAGACCCGTTCTACATCCTGCCGGTGCTGATGGCCGTCTCGATGTTCCTGCAGACCAAGCTGAACCCGACGCCGCCGGATCCGGTGCAAGCCAAGATGATGATGTTCATGCCGATCGCGTTCTCGGTGATGTTCTTCTTCTTCCCGGCCGGTCTGGTGCTGTACTACGTGGTGAACAACGTGCTGTCGATCGCGCAGCAGTACTACATCACGCGCATGATGGGCGCGAGCAAGAAGAAGCCGGCCTGACGCGTGTAGCAACCAGGAGGAGCAGGGTGCTCCTCCGTTGAGGATCAAAGGTCTCAAAGATAGCCGCGATTTCCAGGCGGCACTTCCGATCTGCAGGCAGAAGTTGAAAACCCCGCGCCGATGTTCGCAGCGCGGGGTTTTTCATTTCTACAGCATGCTTCTCGCTCGGCCAGCGGGAGAGAAAGGACCGTGCAGCAACCGATCTCCGTCAGCTTGCCAGAATGTGCACGGCCCTCGGTTTTGGTTGATCACTGCTTCTCGACGTCGTCATAGAATTGCGCCACCAGTTCTTGTACGAGGTAGCGGTGGTGCGGCGTCAGCGATCCAATCTTGTTGGCCAGTTCGATCGTCTCCGGGGACGGCGGGTACTTGTCGTCGCGCGGCGCCGCTGCTTTCACTTTTGTCTTCGCGCCGTTCGGTGCCGGCCCGTAGTGCAGCCAGTGCAAATCTACGTTGAGCGCCTTCGCAAGCGTCTCGAGTTTGTCGGCTTTGGGAATCGTGCGGCCCTTCAACCACTTGTCGACGGTTTGCGTGGATACCGGCTCGCCGTGATAACGCAGATTGAAAAAGCGCGCGACCGCAGTCGGGCCTTCCGGTTTTTCCGGAACGCGCCGCAACGCCAGTTTCAGGCGTTCGGAGAAGGCGAGTTTTTCGTCAGTGGTCGGCATGCCGAGATTGTGCAATTGCATCCGCCGAGGGTAGACAACTGTGCACGCTACATTTATCTCACCTGAGATAAAACTCGCTGAATTAGGACGAGTTCAGAAAACTACTAGGAAATGCACGAATGCCTCGATCGGCTTGCTGAGATAGGCTTAGCAAGCATCCTTTCATGCGAACAAGCTCGGACATCTCTTATTTTAAGATATCTCAATTGAGATAAGTCTGCAAAATGTCGCGAGGAATTAAGAGCTCAACGGTGCGTCGAAAGCGCTCGGAGCCCTCGCGTTACAATGCGTCGCGCCCCGAACGCGTTCGTGCACACCAATTTTTTGCGAAATTTCCGGTACCCGATCTGCCATGCTTCCGACCGATTCCGACGCCATCGTTGCCATTGCCACCGCCGCAGGTCGTGGCGGGATCGGTGTCGTGCGGATCTCGTTCGGCCGGGCGGGCGAGGCCGCCGTGCAGCCGCTGATGCTCGCGCTCACCGGCCATCAATTGAAGCCGCGCCACGCCACCTACGTCGGCTTCCTCGACGAAACCGGCAATGCGCTGGACCGCGGCATCGCGCTGTACTTCCCCGCGCCGCATTCGTACACCGGCGAGCACGTGCTCGAGCTCCAAGGCCACGGCGGCCCGATCGTGCTGCAGCTGCTGCTGCAGCGCTGCATCGATGCCGGCAAGGCGTTCGGTCTGCGGCTTGCCGAGCCGGGCGAATTCACACGCCGCGCGTTTCTGAACGACAAACTCGATCTGGCCCAGGCCGAAGCCGTCGCGGATCTGATCGAAGCGAGCACCGAAGCGGCGGCGCGATCGGCCGGACGGTCGCTGGAAGGCGCGTTCTCGCGCGACATCCATCAGCTGGTCGAAGAGGTGATCACGCTGCGGATGCTCGTCGAAGCCACGCTCGATTTCCCCGAAGAAGAAATCGACTTTCTCGAAGCCGCGGACGCGCGCGGCAAACTCGCGCGGATTCGCGAGCGCCTCACACAGGTGCTCGCCGATGCGCGCCAAGGCGCGCTGCTGCGTGAAGGACTATCGGTCGTGCTGGCCGGGCAGCCGAACGTCGGCAAGTCATCGCTGCTGAACGCGCTCGCGGGCGCCGAGCTGGCGATCGTCACGCCGATCGCCGGCACGACGCGCGACAAGGTGGCGCAGACCATCCAGATCGAAGGCATTCCGCTGCACGTCATCGATACAGCCGGCTTGCGCGAAACAGAAGACGAGGTCGAGAAGATCGGCATCGCGCGCACCTGGAACGAGATCGAGAAAGCAGACGTGGTGCTGCACCTGCTCGATGCTCGAACCGGGATGACGCAGGAAGACGAATCCATCGCCGCGCGTTTTCCGCAAGGCGTGCCGGTGGTTCGCGTGCTGAACAAGACCGACCTCACTGAAATCGCACCAGCCGTGCAGCAGCTGAACGACCCACGCGTTGCAGATCTCCGCGAAGTCCGGTTGTCGGCCAAACACGGCAACGGCGTCGAGTTGCTGCGCGTCGAACTGCTGCGCATTGCCGGTTGGCAGGCGGGCGCGCAGAGCGTCTATCTCGCCCGCGAGCGGCATCTGATCGCGTTGCGAGCCGCTGCCCAGCATCTGCAACTCGCCGCGGAGCATGCCGACCAGAACGCGCAGGCACTCGATCTGTTCGCGGAAGAATTGCGTCTCGCGCAGGATCAACTGAATTCGATCACCGGCGAATTCACGTCGGACGATCTGCTGGGCGTGATTTTTAGCCGCTTCTGTATCGGCAAGTGAGTGCTGACCGGACAAGCGTCCGGAGTATCTACGCGCCCCATCGATCAATCCATTCGTTCTGCGTTGCCACGACAACGCCAAGGCCGATTGCGCCCGTCCTCAGTTCCATCAAACGCGCGACACGCATAACAATTTCGTCACAAAAGTGGGTTCACCAAAATGTCATTCGGCGAACTTCGGTTGAGTTTCCGTCGGTTCGGACTGGCGTGATTTCGCTGCGGTCGCTACGCACAACAATTCGCAGGCCAGTACCTCGCGGCCCGCAAAAGATCGCGTACGCCGAAGTCGAAGCTCCGTCCCGAACCCATTCACGGAACCCAAGCCATGGCCTCCATCCGCAGCACGTCGCGCCCGACGGCTCATCCGACCGCCAGCACATCGAGCGCATCGACGTCGAAACCCGTTGTGAGCAAACCGACCCAGCGCCCCGTGCAACCGTTCGAGTCGCTCAGCAAGCGGCCGCCGAGCGGGCAATCGGGATCGAGCGCGAGCCCTTCGACTCCGCCGTCGCCTTCGTCGCCTTCGTCGTCGCGCCTGTCGGGCGAGAAACCGCTGCCGGCGCTGCCGCCTGGAGCACCCGCCTCGCAACCCGCGCCCACTCCGCCCGACGGCGGCGCCGGCGGCGCACCACAACGACCGGCGCGGCCGTTGCCGGCGATTCCGGGCGGCCTCAGCGACATCCATTCGTTCGTGCCCGAGAAAGGCGAAGCGGGCGGCGGTTTTGCAGGCTTCGCGAACATGCTCGGTGCAAACCGCAAAGGCGTTCATGCGGTCGGCCTCGCCAGCAAGAAGCCGATGAACAACGTGCTGAACGCCGCGTCGTCCAGCCAACACGGCAAGTTCGCCTACGATGCGGCGCCGGCCACTGAACTGGTCAACGCAACCGCGTCGGGTTCGACGGCGATCGCCGCGCATAAGGTCAACAAGCGCTACGACAACAAGGTCGACGAGATGCTGGCCGGCGACGTGCAACGCTTTCAGATGGCGAACCAAAAGCCGGCCCAATCGCTGAACCAGGGCCTCGTCGACTACAAGAATCTGACGCCGGCGCAAAAGCTTGCCTTAAAGAACAATCCGTCCATTCCCGAAAACCAGGTGATCACCAAGGACGACAAAGGCAACTGGCAATACGACAAGGCAAAGCTCACGCGCATCGCCAAAGACACCTCGCATCCGCAATCGACGCACGCCCGCGATGTACTGGCGGCGATGAGCATCGCCGAGAACAAGGGCAAGCAACGGCGCGGGGCCGCGGTACAGGCGCTCGGCTCGGGCGTCGGCGTGGCCGCGACGGCGGCTCAGATCGCCGGCACGCATGGCGCGATTACGCCGGCGCTGGTCGCCGGCCATGCAGGCCTCGGCGGCAAGGAAGCGCTCGAGATGAGAAAGCCGTTCGTCGAAGCGCGACAGAACCTGCGCAACGAAAAAGGCGACGAAGTGCTGCGCCACGTCAACCAGCGAATGACGGACAAGGACCTGCCGCCGTTGCCCGCAGACGCGCCGCTCGAAGCCAAAGCCGGCGCCTACGCCGCGGCCTACGACAACGCGCGCCGTAACGCCGCGCAGCAGAACAACTTCGGCTTCATGCTTCCGGGCAGCATGATCAACGACCGCAAATCCGCGGTGAACAAAGCCGATGCGCAGGATCTGGCCAACAAGCACATCGGCGGCATCGTGCAAAACGGCATGAAGGGCGCCAGCGCAGGCAGCCTGACGAAGCTCGGCAAAGTCAACGACGAGGTCAACCTGACCAGATCGCAGCGCGAGGGGCTCGCAATGGAGCACATCAACAGCGACCCGAATCTGCGCGCCGTGCACACGCTGCTGACCGACACCGGCATCCCGAAGGGCGAGGCCGCCATGCTGATGTCGAGGATGAGCCCTCAGTCTCTGCCGAAGCAGGGTGCGGGTGCAGCGCCGGCCGCCGCCGCGTCTGGTGCGAGCGGCACCAGCAAGCCACTGACGCCGGATCAGGAGCGCGCCAAGATCGCGGACATGATCGGCGAACCGAGCCTGAAGCCCAGCGATCCGTTCAAGGACACCGAAGGCAAGATCAAGTCAGGTCTCGCGCTCAGGTCCTGAGCACGCATCGTCGACCCGTCACGGACGGCGCAGCCGCGATCGGTTGCGCCTACGCCGGTTGCGCGACGTCCTGCATTTCGCGCGTGCCGTCTGCGGCATACACCGGATGGGGAAACAGAATGCCAAATCCGCCTGCATCGAATTCGTCGAGTTCGACCAGCAGGCTGTCGAGCGCGCAAAGCTGCGCCTTGGTTAGCGCCGGGGCGTTCAGCAGGTCGTGGAGCCGCTTGCGCCAGTACGCCGAAGTCAGAATCGGGCCGGCCAGATCGCCCGTCAGCGAAGGGCGCATGACACGCATAAGATGCGCGATTTCCCGATCGATCAAGCCGTTCATGTCCCGCCCCGATGTGAATTATGCGAATCGACGTTCTGGTACATACGTCTGATAATTTACTTCAGCCGCGCCCGTATGTAAGCCCACCCTGCGAAAACAGATAGGTAGGGTTGTCGTTAAGGAGAGTTACGGACGGGCGCAGTTGCCGCATGCATAGATTACTGATGCGACGCGGATCGCAATCGCGCGAATAGCGCGGCTTTTCGGGGGTATTTTTGCTTCTGCTGACGGCCGCGCGTCGGCGCGCGCGGGCCACGGGAAACGCGAGACTTAGCTACAGCACGTGCTACCACATCCGGCATAACGCGCACGTAGCGTACACGTTATGGGTTGTGAAGACGGATATGCGATCGGCGCAGCGGAGTTAATGGTGAAGCAGGCTGCGGATCGGATGCTTCCAGTCCATCCGCCATTCGTCGAATTCGTCCTCAATCTGCTGGCGATGCTCCTGCCACAGTTCGTCCGAGAAAAGGAAAGCGACAATTAGCAGCGGTACGACCAGAAACGCACCCAGGATCAGGTTCTCGATCACAGTAGCCTCCTTGGATCGATGTTGACTCGCAATTTCATTGTAGGCGTCCTGCATACCGCCGGGTGCAACTCCGTGTGGTCGAGCGAGCACAATTTTCGTTGAGCTCTCGCGACCGGGTTGCTACCGCCGATGCCGGCCCTGCTTTACGCGGCGGTCTTCTTCCAGGCCGCCGCGAGCATGCCAGCCCCGATCAGAAGTGTCCCACCCGTACGATTCACAGCAAGTTGCACGCCCGGACTACGAATCGCCCGGCGCGCTGCCGATGCCAGCAGCGCGTAGCCAAGCGCGTTCAGCGTGCCGAGCGCCACGAAGGTGGCCTCGAACACTGCGATCTGGGTCCACGTCGCGACCTGAGTGTCGATAAATTGCGGCACGAAGGCGACGAAAAACACGATGCTCTTCGGGTTCAACGCGGTGACCGCGTAGGCGTGCGCAAAGATGCGGCCGGTGCGGGTTTCGGCGGTCGACGGCGCGTCGGCCGGGCGCGTCGGCGCGCGCCACAGCTTGATGCCCAAATAGATCAGATAAGCCGCGCCGACCCATTTCAGCGCGGTAAAGAGTGTCGCAGAAGCAGCGAGGATCACGCCGAGCCCTAGCATCGACGCGGTCATCGACGACAGGTCGCCTAATGCGACACCCGCTGTCGTGACCATCGCGTAGCGTCGGCCGTGGCCGAGCGCGTACGAAATCACGAGCAAAACGGTGGGGCCGGGAATCGCCACGAGAATCGCCGACGCAATCGCGAACGGCAGCCAATGAGCCAGCGTCATGAAACAGTCTCCTTGAAGGTCGCTCGATTTATCCACGAACTTCGGGGCAGCGCAACCGGATTTTTTCGCTGGCCGACGGAGGAGGCTGCCCGCCGGCGCAACCGCAGGCATTGTTTTTATTCTGCGTTCACATGATTAGAGCGTGCGAATTCGCAATCTGCATGAATGACTTTGTGTGCGACGCATCAACGAGCGCAATCGTGTGTAGCAATTCACTTAATTCCTTATTCGCGTTTACGCGAATGTGGACTGCAAAGCATTGTCAGATAAAGCGCGCGGCGTTATGTCACAGGCGCTAAACAGACCCAAGCCGCGAGCGCTCAGCCATTCCACCGGCTATCAAACTGCATATTTGAAGATGCGGCATTCCGCCGCTATTGCGAACGCACACAAGTCGTGCTTGTGCTCGCGAAAAGTTCTTCTAGAGTGAACGTTGCGGGTCTTTCCCGGAAGTTAAATACATAGCTAACCTGAGTATTCGCCCGCACCGGAGGTTTTATGAAAATGCGAGTCGCGGTTCTTTTCGTAATGGCGGGATTCGTCGGCGCATCTGCAGCGATGGCGCAGGATGTCGTCATCAGGCCTCAGCAGACCGTCCAGTTCAAGCCGAATTCGTATGGCTGCCTGTCGAAAGACAAGCTGGATGCGGTGAACCAGCATGCACAGGCCGGCGAACAACAGAAAATGCAGGAGTATTTCTCCGGCTACGAATGTCTGTCCACCCCGGAAAACGCGAGTTTCCGCGTAGTGCGTGTAGACGGACATGACGTCGAATTCGTTAATGCCGCCAATAGCGATACGCAAGGCCTCTGGACTAACGATCGCTTCATCAAGCCGTAGTCGTAATTCGCCCGACAAGCAAGTTGGGTAAATACGAACACAATTCGGTCCGGCCTAAGTCCGGATAATCTGTTACGCGCCTGAAACGGCCCGCGTTTGTACGCGCGGCCGTTTTTCGCTTTTTATATGAGTCGCTCTCCGCGTTGCATGCTATTGCAATGCCCGCGGTCGCCTGGCGTGCGTATGCAAACCATCTGCGGATAAGCGACGCGCCGCGCGCCTTCGCTCCCGTGCCATCGCCGCGTCATACCCGACCGGCAGATTCGGTATCATCACGCTCCCGCCCTGCCTGTTTCGCGGTTCTCTGCCCGTCCTCGGCACGTTCATTGCTCGATTGCAGATGAAGCGACAGCAGAAGCCGTGTCGGCGCGCACTAGCGATAGTCGAGCCGTCGCGGTCCGGCGAAACCGTATCTGCGGTGAGACGCGTGATGCGCAGCAAAGGCGGGTTTTCAAAATGGCACGGTACTACGGCCCCGAATCACTATTCACTATCCGGTCCGCGTTTGCGGGACCTGGGCTTTCCATGGCGCTCAAATCGACAATCTATAAGGCGGAACTCCAGATCGCCGACATGGACCGGCACTATTACGCCGACCACGCGTTGACCATTGCGCTGCATCCGTCTGAGACCAGCGAGCGGATGATGGTCCGCGTCGCCGCTTTCGCGCTGTTCGCGCAGGAGCGGCTCGAATTCTGCAAGGGCCTGTCGGACACCGACGAGCCCGATCTGTGGGAAAAGGACTTAACGGGCGCGATCGACACATGGATCGACGTCGGCCAACCGGATGAACGGCGCATCGCCAAGGCGAGTGGACGGGCCAATCGCGTGATCGTGATCGCCTACGGCGGCCGTACGTCGGATGTCTGGTGGCAGGGTGTGCGCAGCAAGGTCGAGCGGCTGCGTAACGTGACGGTCTGGACGCTCGGCGACGGCGTCGCCGACTCGCTGGGCAAGCTCGCACAGAGAACGATGCGTCTGCAGTGCACGGTGCAGGACGGCGCCGCCTGGCTCGGCAGCGAAGACGCCGACGCCGTGCAGATCGAATGGACCGTTTTGAAGGCTGCGCCGGACGCGCGTTCCGAGGCGTACGGCGTCAGATAGCGGGCGGGCCACGCAGCGGGGCCCGCGGCACGATGCGAATCCTGCGTGGCGTGGCGCCGCGCGGCGCAGCGGCGTAGCGAGCGCTAGAGCGAAGTGGCGCGCGCCGCCTCCGGCGGCCCTTTCAGCTCGACCATATTGCCTTCCGGATCGAACAGATACAGCGACGGCCCAAAACCGTCCGCGCCGTACCGCACTGCCTTTTCCCCAATGCGCGCACCGCGTTCAACCAGGTGCTGCTCCAGCGCCGTCTGGTCGAATGGTTCGATGCGCAGGCAAAGGTGATCCATATTGCGCCCGGCTTGCGGCGCACCGCTGTCCGGCCGGTCGATTTTGCCGCCGACCTGCAGCAGATCGATCAACGATCGGCCCGCGCGCAGCTGGATCAGCCCAAGCTCACGCTGTTCCTTCTCAAGACTGCAGCCGAGCACGTCGCAATAGAAGCGCGTCATGGCATCGACGTCGTTGGCCCTGATCACGACATGGTCAATCTCGCGGATGTGAAACTTCATGTGAATGCGGCCTCGCCACCGGTTGGTCGACTGGTCTAGAGAGTGTAGGAGAAAGGGGCGCCGCCTGCGGACGGCCGTGCGAAGACGCGACACAAGCCCAGCAACCGGCTGACGATGGACGAAAAAAAGCCCGCTCATTGAGCGGGCTTAATCCATATCAGGAGGAGACATGGAGGAGACAGGAATCACTATACACAACGGACTACCGCGACGCAACAACTTTTTAAGGGAAAACCCGATGTTGTGTGGCTTTGCCATATTCGCACGGGGTTTGGCGCGGTTCGACCCCATTAAATGCAGCGAAATATACGATTTGTCGCGGGCAATCAACACGATGAAAGCACGATGACATCGCAAGAACCGGAGCGTACCGTGTCGACGTGCGCCCTAAATTAGGAACCGTCGAAACCCGTCCGGAAGCACCACGATGAAAACCGCCTACACGACCGACGCCGAACGCTGGTCCGCAGTCACCAACCGTGACCGCGACGCCGACGGCGCTTTTTTCTACGCCGTGAAGACCACCGGCGTGTTTTGCCGGCCGTCCTGCGCGTCACGTCAGCCGCGTGTCGAAAACGTCGAATTCTTCAACGAGGCGCAGCAGGCGCGCGCCGCCGGCTACCGCGACTGCAAGCGCTGCCAGCCCGGCGGCCTGCCACGCGAAATCGACATCGTGAATCGCGCATGCGCAGTGCTCGCGCGTGATCCGCAGCAGCGCTTCACGCTCGCGCAGCTGAGCGATGCGGTGCACGTCAGCCCATTCCACTTGCAACGGCTGTTCAAGCGGGTAGTGGGCGTATCGCCGCGGCAATATCAGGCCGCACAGCGCGGCGCGGCGTTGCGCGACGCGCTGCGTCAAGGCGCCGACGTCACGCGTGCGACGGTTGACGCTGGCTTTGGCTCGCCGTCACGGATGTACGATACGGCGCCCGTCGAATTGGGCATGGCGCCGTCCGCGTACCGCCGCAAAGGTGCGGGTCTCGTGGTGCGCTACGCCTGCGCGCGAACGCCGCTCGGTCTCGTGCTGGTCGCGGCCACCGACAAAGGGATCTGCAAGATCGCGTTCGCCCAGCATGAAGATGAGCTGACCGCGGAGCTCAAGCGGGAGTTCGCCAATGCCGAGTTGCGCGACGACCCGACCACGCTCACGCCGTTCATCGAGCAGATCCACGCGTACCTTGGCGGTTCGCGGCAACGCATCGACCTGCCGCTCGACATCGCGCCAACCGCGTTCCAGCAGCGCGTGTGGGACGCGTTGCGCCGGATTCCTTACGGCGAAACCCGCAGCTACGCCGAGGTCGCCGCAGACCTCGGTTCACCGACGGCGGCGCGGGCGGTCGCGAATGCCTGCGCGTCGAACCCGGTAGCGTTGGCGATTCCATGCCACCGCGTGCTGCACAAGGACGGCTCGTTGAGCGGCTACCGTTGGGGCGCGCAGCGCAAGGCCACGCTGCTGGAAAACGAAGCGCAACGCAAGGACAGCGCCGCGTCGCGTGCGTCATCTTCAGAAGCGACGGCCGATCTCGATCACGCCGCGTGACATCGGCCAGCGGCATTCAGCGCCATCGTCTCTTTTGCGATCGCAACCGGTCGCAACCAGCCCCAACTGTCTTCAACGGGCCGCCATGCTGGCAACCACGCAGCATGCGCGGCTCGCCCACCTCTCGCCCGCAAGCGGCGCGCCGTTTGCTAGACAGGCAATGCCGACCCAGCTGATTTCACCGGCGGGAAACCGTTGACGCAGCGCGCCATGGCCAAAACGCACGGTCACGCGCATCGCGCCGAAGGCCGCGCGGCGTGCCGCAGTTCGATTGCACGCTATCCCAATCGTTGGCAACCGCGGTTGGCCACCGCAGTCGGCAAATGCGGTCGCGCCGAAAGCGCGCGAATCGGCCTCAAGCAGGCGTCGTGACGAGATGATAAAGTGCCCGCTACTGAAAATTCTGCCGAACGTAGTCGACCGCACAAAGAATGCGGCGCTTAGCATCCGACAACGTGCGACTTCCATCAATGCCAAACACGAACTCCCCCCGCACGACCGACGCGCTGCTGCACCGCCTGTCCGTGCTGACTTCGGGCCCGCAGCGCGACGCGCTGACGACGGGCCTGCGCGGCATCGAAAAAGAAAGTTTGCGCGTCACGCGAGACGGTCGAATCGCGATGACGCCGCATCCGCGTGCGCTGGGCTCGGCGCTCACGCATCCTTCGCTGACCACTGACTATTCGGAAGCGCTGCTCGAGTTGATCACGCCGGCCGAACACGACGCCGCGCTAGCCATCGAAAAGCTCGACACGCTGCATCGTTTCGTCTACTCGCAATTCACCGATGAAATCCTGTGGAACGAGTCGATGCCAGGCCTGCTGCCCGCTGACGACGAAATTCCGATCGCGCGTTACGGCACGTCGAACATCGGCAAGCTGAAATACGTATATCGCGTCGGGCTTGCGCTGCGTTACGGGCGCACCATGCAGTGCATTTCGGGCATCCACTACAACTATTCGCTGAACGAAGAAGTATGGCGTCAGTTGCATGCGGACCAGCAGTCCACCGCGACCGCGATCGATTTTCAATCGGAACGCTACCTCGCGCTGATCCGCAATTTCCGTCGCACGAACTGGCTGCTGATGTATCTGTTCGGCGCGTCGCCGGCGCTCGACCGCCGCTTCCTGCGCGACCGTCCGCACACGCTCGAGAGCTTCGACGCCGACACGTTCTATCGCCCATACGCGACAAGTTTGCGGATGAGCGACCTCGGCTACTCGAACACGACCGGCCAGTCCGCGCTGCATGCCGACTACGACACGTTGCCGGGCTATCTCGAAGCGCTCGCCGAAGCGGTGAGCCGGCCGTACCCGCCATACGAAGCGATCGGCACCAAACGCGACGGCGAGTGGGTGCAGATCAACACGAACGTGCTGCAGATCGAGAACGAGTTCTATTCGACGATCCGGCCCAAGCGCGTCACCTATTCGGGTGAACGTCCGCTGCATGCACTCGCGGCACGCGGCGTGCAATACGTCGAAGTGCGTTGCATGGATATCGATCCGTTTGAACCGACCGGCATTTCGGTCGAGACCGCGCGGTTTCTGGATGCATATCTGCTGGTGTGCGCACTCGAGGACAGCGCGCCGCTGCCGCCGCCCGCTTATGCGGAAGCCAACCAGAATTTCGGCCGCGTGACGATGGAAGGGCGCAAGCCCGGCCTCCAGCTGGTACGCGACGGCCAGCCGGTTGCGATGCTCGATTGGGCCAATGAATTGCTCGCGCGCATCGAGGTTGCGGCGCAGACGCTCGATGCGCTCACCGGCAACGATCAGCACATGCGGGCCGTGGCTGCGCAGCGCGCGAAGCTTGCGGATCCGTCGTTGACGCCGTCGGCGCGCGTGTTGCAAACGATGCGCGACAAGCAGCAAAGCTTCCTGGCGTTCGCGCTGGAGCAAAGCGAAGCACACGCGGCGCAGTTTCGCGCGCGTCCGCTCGATGCGGCGCAAGCGAAGGAGTTCGCGGAGCTTGCCGCGCAGTCGTTAGCCGAACAGCAAAATCTGGAAAGCGAAGACGCGGGATCGTTCGATTCGTTCGTCGCTGCGTACCGCGCATACACGCTGAATCGCTTTAGCGTCTGACGCAAACCGCTGGTGGTTCGCGCACGGCGCATGCGTGCGAACCAGCACGGTGAGCGCCGCGCGCGTGGGCATCTGAAAGCCCCCAAGCGGATTCATCAATCATATGAAACACGCCGCAAGCGGTCCGGTCCAACCGGTATCGAGCGCGGGACGGCATGCGCAACGCGCATGTGCCGCCGCGCGCCGCGATCAGGGAGGAATGAGTGCGATGAAAAAAAGTCTATTGGCCATCGTGTGCGTGCTGGCGGCCGGATGTTCGACGCGAGGGCAGGTGAACCCCGATGTGATGCAGATCGCCACGGCACCGCTGACCTGCACGAGCGACGCCGAATGCGCGAGCTGGTGGCAACGCGCCCGCACATGGGTGACGAATCATTCAAGCTACGACGTGACGGTGGCCACCGATTCGCTGATACAAACCGCTGGCCCCGACGGCGGCAAACGTGCGCTCGCGTATCAGATCACGAAGTCGCCGAATAACGATGGCACCGCGACGATCGGCTTCTCCGCGCATTGCGATAGTTCGCTGGGTTGCCGGCCCAATCCATGGGAAGCCGGCGCAGATTTCAAGCAGTTCGTGAGAGGCGGCGCGCCGGACAACCAGGCGGCGCCAACCCGGTCGCCTCAGCCAGCCGCCGCCAAGCCCGCCACCGACGCGTTGCCCGGACAATCGACGCAATCGCCGACCGGCGAGCCGGTGTCCCAGTGAGTCGGATCGACACGCAGACTTTGTAGGCGTCGTTTCAGACTTCTCCGATTGGAGTGGAAGGCATGCGAACTTATCGTTCGGTGGCCCTCCATTCTGATCGAGAAGCTCCCATGTACTTTCGAATCCTGTTCGCGACCGCGTGTGTCGCATTCGCCGCCGGTTGCACCACGACGTCCGGCCTGACCTACAACCTCGATTCCGTCACGCTCGCCAACGGCACGCAGGCTTATCGCGCGCAATGTCTCGGCGCGTTTGAAAGCACCGAGAGCTGTCTGGACCAGGTCAAGAAGGTTTGCGGCAGCAATCCTGCGGTGCGTATCCAGACGATCGATCGCGTCGCGTCCGGCATGAAGCCCGAGGACGATCCGCGCGAAATCCTGTTCGCCTGCTCGACGCCGACGCCGGTCCCGCCGCCTGCACAACCCGCACCGCAACCGCAGCCGGTCCCGCAAGCCGCACCCCATCCGACGCCGCAGCCGTTGCCGGCGCGCAAGGTGACGCTGCAAGGCGACGCGAACTTCGAACTGAACAGCGCATCGCTGACGCCCGCCGCCAAGGCCAACCTCGACGAGTTCATCGCGGCGAACCGCGGCGTCGACATTCAGCAACTGACGGTCGCCGGCTACACCGATTCGACCGGCTCCGACGCGCTGAACAACCGTTTGTCGGCTGCGCGCGCACGTACCGTGCAGAGCTATCTCGCGTCGCACGGCATGCGGGCTGCGCATTACAACGTGAACGGCTATGGCAGTGCGTCGCCGGTCGCGCCGAATTCGACGGCAGCGGGCCGCGCGAAGAACCGGCGCGTCGAGATTCAGGTCGACGGCCAGTAACCCGCCAGTCATCTCCCGTCAGGAAGCGGACCGGCGGTCCCCGGTTCGCGTTGTACGGCGGCATCGATTCATTCGATGCCGCTTTTTTTATGCATTCCGACTGCTCGGTCCCGAGCGCCGATTACATCAATCGGCAATAAGACGGTCACGATGGTGCAATACTATCGCCGTTAGAATGCTCATTGCGGTGAGCTATAAAAAACACTTGTCACTGCATGGATCTGTCCGCCGACCCGGCGACGGGATTCATGCATGTGCATTCTCTGCCTAGGCAATCAATTCCGCCGCTCTTTTGAACCCGTGTGACCGCAGGCAAGCGGTCACTTCGCCTCGTCTACCTCAGGAAGTTCTTCTGCGATTGCCAGCGCGGCCACGGCTAGCGACGCTCGTTCCGGCTCATCCTCCCCATTCGCGATAAAGCGTCCCAGCAACGTGACGAGGGCGACGATATCGTCGTCGGAAAATCCGCGCAGCTGCTGATCCAGCACCGCCGCACTCAAGGCCGGCAGGCGCGCGGCCGCGTCGCGACCTTGCAGCGTCAACTCGAGCTTCACCATGCGGCGATCCGCGTCGCTGCGGGAGCGTGCCACGAAGCCCTTCTTCTCCAGCCGGTCGAGCATGCGCGTCATCGAGCCGCTGTCGTACGACAGCGCGCGCGACAGTTCCAGCGGTGTACCCGCTCGCCCGGAAGCCAGCAGCAGAATCACGCTGATCTGTTGCGCAGTCAGCCCAAGCGGCTTGACCGCGCGATCCATTCTGTCGATCAGCGCGGCGCGCGCCTTCGACAGGTAGTAGCCGATGCCGGATTCGGGACGAACGCCGTCCGCGAGGTAAAAGCCGTCGCTCATATCGGTAGTCAGACGAATACAGGGATGGGACCGCGCCATGGCCAAAAAACAACACTCAACCAAGGGTTTAGCGTGAAGTATGTTGAAACTTAATTGCATAGTCAATATTATGTCAGTCAACGAGTTACGCGCGAGCCGCGCCACCCGAGACTATGTTCTGACCGCTTTTGTGCGAGCCCGCTGATGCCGGCCGCAGAGGATCACCCGCGATGCTGTACCTGAAAAACACCCTTGGCGGCTTGAGCCGCTCCCTGATCGATTCCGCCCTCGGCAATTTCCAGAAGCCATACCGCTGGTGGAAGCTGGCGCTCTACGCAGTCGTGTTCGTACTGCCGGGCGGATCGCTGGGTGTGTTGCTGCTCGCGTGGATCGATCATCGGCGCAACGGGCGGGGTGCAAAGGTCGTGAAGGTGAAGCCGGTGGCGGTGCTTGGTTCGGTGTCGCGTACCAAGGCGTCGTCGGCAGGTCAGGGGCTCGCGCCCGGCGCGACGCTGTGCCAGGCGCGTCCGGATGCGCCCGCTTGCCGCGCTGCGGTCGGCAAGCAGACCCGGCAGGTTGGTAACGATTTGCGAGCCTGATCACCTGCCGCCGCCCGCAGCCACCGCAAACCGCTGCCGCCGCGCCTCGCGGCGGTAGTGAGTCGATCCACCACCGCATCGCACGCGCCGCGGCGATGCTACCCTCCGCTCCGTCCCCCAAACCGCCTTCGTTCGCCACCGGTTGAGTTGGCCGGAAGCCCTTGTCACAGTAACGGCACGTAACCGTCAGATCACTGTCGGTAACACACGTGCATGGGGCAGCGCATTACTCTTCTGTTTCCCGCGCGACAAGCAGAGCGTAAGCTACCGGTCGCGCGCAGTCCCGAATTTCCATACGGTAGTGCGCATGCCGAATGCGCCCGCCCGCCGGCAGAGACACCCGCCGATACGCCGGCAGAATCGACAGGAATTCTTTTGCATGCAGTCTGACTTCACTTCGCGCCGCGGCATCGTTGCGCCGCGCGTCATGACGATCGCCGTCGCCGGCGCGCTGGCCGCGGTACTGGCCGGTTGCGCCGTCGGCCCGGATTACAAGCGGCCTGAGGCCGCCATTCCGGCGTCATACAAGGAAGCCGCCGAAGGCTGGAAAGTCGCGCAGCCTGCCGACCAGCAGGACCGCGGTCCGTGGTGGACCATCTATAACGACCCGCAGCTGAATGCGCTGGAAGACAAGCTCGACGCATCGAACCAGACCATCGCGCAGTTCGCGGCCGCCTACCGTCAGGCGCGCGCGCTCACTGCGGAAGCGCGCTCCGCATATTTCCCGGTCGTGACGCTGAACGGCAGCGGCGAGCGCCAGCAATCGCCGGCGCGCAGCGGCGGGTTCGTGACCGGTACGGGTTCGGTCGGGTCGTCGGGGCAGATCACCAACAGCTTCCGGCTTTCCGGGGATGCCTCCTGGGAACCCGATCTATGGGGGCAGGTGAGCCGCACGGTCGCGGCGCAAAAAGCCGGACAACAGAGCGCCGCCGCAGATCTGGCCAATGCCCGGCTGTCCGCGCAGGCCACGCTGGCGCAAACCTATTTCACGCTGCGCTCGCTCGATGCGCAGCAAAAGCTGCTCGACGACACCGTCGCCTCGTTCGAACGCTCGCTGCAGCTGACGCAAAACCGCTACGGGCAGGGCGTCGCGGCACGCGCCGACGTGATCCAGGCGCAGACGCAGCTGCAGTCCGCGCAAGCCGCGGCGATCGACAACGGCGTCGCCCGCGCACAGAACGAACATGCGATAGCGGTGCTGATCGGCGAGCCGGCTTCAACCTTCACGCTGCCGCAGGCGCCGCTCGACGCCGTGCCGCCGGATGTCCCGCCGCAAATGCCGTCCGCGCTGCTCGAGCGGCGTCCAGACATCGCGTCGGCCGAGCGCAAGGCAGCGGCGGCCAACGAACAGATCGGCGTGGCGATTTCCGCGTATTTCCCGACGCTGACCATCACCGCGACCGGCGGTTTCGAAAGCTCGGTGTTCTCGCAGCTGCTGACGGCGCCCGCGCGTTTCTGGACGGTCGGCCCGCAGCTCGCCGCCACGCTGTTCGACTTCGGCCTGCGCAGCGCGCAAACCGATGCGGCGCGCGCTGTGTACGACCAGAACGTCGCGACCTACCGGCAGACGGTGCTGACCGCGTTCCAGGACGTCGAGGACAATCTCGCCTCGCAGCGCATCCTCGGCCGGGAGATCGTCGTGCAGCAGCAGGCGGTGCAATCGGCGCAGCAGGCGCTCGACATCGTGACCAACCAGTACAAATCGGGCACGGTCGATTATCTGAACGTGCTGACTGCGCAAACCACCGCGTTTACCACCGAGCAGAAGCTGGCGAGCATCCAGGGGCAGCGGATGGTGTCGTCGGTGGGGCTGGTAAAAGCGCTCGGCGGCGGCTGGCAGGTGGCGCAGATGGATCGCGAAACCGGCGACGTGAAAGCACCGGCAGCGCCGGCGCCGGCCAGCGGTGTGGCGGCGCAGAGCGGGACCCAGGCAGGCGTGGCCGCAGCAACCGCGCGCGAGGCTTCACGAGACACGGCGAGCGCACAACCCGGCAAGCAACCAAACACACTACCCGTCGCCCAAAGCCAAAAAGCCGCGCCGCCCACCAGTCAGATTCGCAACGACTAAGCGGGGCGCCGCGGCGCCCGCATCAATGCGAGAAATCGAGCGAAACCACACCCGGTCCGCGCGGCGCACCTAGCAGGTTCAACAGGCCCGCGAGGTTATCGCGCGCATCGGGCGTCGAGCTCGCCGTACCCTGAAACGCCGTCGCGCCCGCACCAAGCGTTCCATGGCCGTTCAGCAGCAACGGCCCTTTCAGCGTCGAAAGATCGATCGTCGCGGTGGCACCTTGCGCCTGCAGCACCACTCGATACGACCCGAGCGGCTTCACACGCGACAGGCTCGAACTCATATCGGTCAGCTGCACCGCGAGCTGCCCGAACGCGTCCTTGCCGAAGCTGCGCCAATCCGACCACGCGAGCCGCACGCCGCCTTGCAGGTTCAACGTGTTGAACGGCGCACCAAGCCCGGCGAGCAGCGAAGCCGGCACGTCGAGCTCGCCTGCCGACATCGTCGCGCCGCGCAGCGTCGCGTCGACGGTGACCGCGTCGGGCATTGCCTCGGTCTGCCGCATCTGCATGCGCACGCGGCCGGTGAAAAGCGGCCAGAATCCGGTGCGCCATTCGATGCGCCCCGGCAGCAGCGTGCCGGTGCCGGCATCGGCGCCAGTGCCGCCCGCGGCCAGCACCAGCACCGCCGAACCGTGCCACAGCGAACCATCCGGCTCGACCAGATTCACGTGACCCTGCGTTGCCTTCGCAAAGTAAGGCGTGATCCATGCAGCAGGCAGCTTGGTCAGCAACACCGCGCCGCTCGACAACAACGCCACGACCAGCCACGGCAACGCGGCGCCGATGCGCCGCATCCAGACATTCATCACAGGTCCTATCCGCGCGGGGTCACTTGGTCGTCGACGGCTGCAGCGACGCAGTCAAGTCGACCTGGCCGTCTTCCTTCAACGCGGTCACATGCGCTTCGGAAACCTGCACCTTGAACTGACGCCGCACGTCGTCGAGCCAACTGGTCCACGCCGGAAACGACGCGTTCTTCAGCTGGATCTGCACGGCGCTGCCGATCACCTGCACCTGCAGCGGCGTCAGGCCGTGGTCGTTCAGCGATTGGGACAGCGCATCCTTCAGTGCGCCGCCAGTCGGCGGCACGCCTTGCGTCACGCTGGCGAGCGCACGCGCCTCGTTGGCCTGCGCGGTCATCTGCGCGAGCTGACGCTGCATGCCGGGCAGCGCGTCGAGCAGTTTCGCGCGGCCCTCGACGGCCGGTTGCCACAGCACCGACCACGCGATGACGATCGCCAGCACCACGCTGCCCCAGGTCAGCAGCGCCTTTTCGCGAGGATTGCGCGCGCCCCAGAATCCGGCCCATACGTCGAGCAGTTGAGCTTTCATTGTCCGCTCCTGATGGTCCACTTACCGGTATTGCTGTCGATCGCGCCGTTCAGTCCATTGCGCGCGAGACGCTGCGCGAGGTCCGGATCGACCTTCACGGCCGGCTTGAAGGTGACTTCCAGATGGCGGTTCTGATAGTCGATCGCCGCAATGCCGTTGACCGGCACGGGCCCGAGCGAGCGCGCAAGTCCATCGGCCAGCGTCAGAAAGTCGTCCGGCGACAGCTCGCCGGCCGCGACGCGCAATTGCGCGAGCTGCCGCGTCATCTGTCCGGGCGCATCGAGCACGACGGTGGTCTTCGGGAATGCATTGAGCAGCATTTCGGTCATCTGCGTGCTGATCGCATCGCGCTGGCGCGTCAGCATCAGCCACTGCGTATTCACGCCGATGATCGCGATCACCGCTGCGGCGCCGAGCAGCGCGATCGGCACGCGCAGCCGGCGCAGCGTCGCGCGGTCGAGGCGCCACGGCTGCGACACGAATTCGAACTGGCACAGATCGAAGCCAGCCTTCAGCGAGCGTTGCGCGAGTTCGTCGAAGGTCAGCGGCAATGCGCCGGGAATCGACATGCCGGTCTTCGCGCCGATCTGCGGTTCGTTGCCCGGCAGGCCGGTCAGCGCATAGAGCGTCACCGGCGCCTCGCCGGCGAGCGCCGTCACCGTGCCGGTCACCGCCGCCATCGGTACTGCAAGTCCTTCGCCGATCCGGCCGCGCGCAATCGCCACCTCGAGACGCGGCGGCAACACGTCAGGCGTCGCTTCGCCGCCCGGCAATCCCACCAGCGCATTGGCGACTTCGCCGAGCACGGCGGCGACCAGCGGCACCGGCGCGGCCACGCCTGCGGCGCCGCTCAGCCCATCCGCTTGCGCATCGCCTTCGACCTCGGCAGCCGCTGCCGATGCCACTTCCGCGAGCGCATCGACCGGCATCTCCGGCAGCGGCAGGCAGGACGTCACCGGCACCGCGCGCAGGTTGCGATGCCCCGCCGACGAAAACGCTTCGTAGATAAACCGGAACCAGCCGCGATCGACGACGGCGAGCAAACGCCGTCCGTCTTCGAGCGGCTTCGGGTCGATCGCGATATGGCAGGTTTGCGGATCCTGGATCAGATGATCCTCGACCACGTTCGGCAGCGCCTGGCGCAGCTTCGGCCCTTTCAGCGCCGGCACCGCGGCCGCCATCATCAGCAGATCGCGCGCGGCGACCATCAGCACCGTCGCCGTCGCGCGCGGCAGCAGCGATAGCGCCGCATGGCCGGTGCGCATCGTGTGGCCCGTCTTGTCGAGCAGCACGAACGGCATTTCCGGCAGTTGCCATTCCTGCGACGACACCGCCGGATCGCGCGGCGGCAATAGAACGATCAGCGTGCTCAAAGCCCACTCTCTCCGGAAAAGGCGTTGTTCATAATTGGTCTCGCACGCGTACGATACGCGTCGTATGAGTCAGCGCGTCGCGATAGACGAGCGTCGTGCGATCGATTTCCGCGCGCTCATGCTCGATGCGGCCGTGCACGATGAAGTAGCTCGAGTTGACGTCGAGCTGGCTCGGATCGAGCGCGACGTTCTGCACGCCGGCGCCGCCGAGCGCGAGCTGCACGTCGGACACGTTGTGGAAGAACACCGTCTCGCGGCGCGCCACCAGCGCCTGCGCACTCGACACGTTCATGCCCGGCACGGTCGCGGCGATCACTTCGGCGCTCGCCGTGTTCATATTGAGCGCGGTCGTGGTGGGCAGGACCGTCACGAACGGGCGCAGCCGGGCGACGATTTCCGGCGTGTAGCCCGGCACGTCGAGCAGCGAATCGACACTCGTCATTTGCAGCGGCGCGACTCCCGCGTTGGTGTCGGCATCGGCAAGGCCTGGGTTATCGGTGTATTCGCCGCCGCCTTCCGAGCCGCCTTGCGGCACCGGCTGGCCGGGCGTGTTGGTGGCCGTATTGGTCGACGCGATCGCACTGGCCGCGGTCGACTGGAAGCGGGTGATCGAGTGTGCGAGGCTCGAGCGCAACGCGAGCGCGGTACTTTTCGCGAGCTGCCCGTTGAGTCCGAGAATACCCAGCAGCCGCGCATACACTTCGAGTTGCTGCGCGTTCACCTGCAACGAGCCCGGCACCGAGCTCGACACGAGATTGCGCAGATTGAATTTGGCCTGCGCGTCCTCGATCGAGCCGGACAAGTAGGTATCCGCGGCATCGGCCGCGCGCGAATCACCGATCTTGCCGAGAAAATCCGACAGCCTCGTGCGCGCGATCGGCACGCCCCAGATGCCGCCCAGATACGTGATGCCCGCTGACGTATCGCCTTCCGATCGCAGGATCAGCCGCGTCCAGTCGATTGCGCCACGGCTCACCCACTGCGCCTGCGCGAGCAGCCGCTGGTTTTCGATGCGCCGCACCTGCACCTGCTGGCGCCACAGGATGCCCGACACCAGAATCGCCGACAGTGCGACCACCAGCAGCGCGCTGATGATCGCTGCGCCCGACTCGCGCTGCGCCGGGCGGCGTGCCTGCGCGTAGCTGACCGTGTTGCCGACCGTGTTGTAAAAGGCCTCACGCGCCGGCCGACGCGCAGCGACGCACGCGACGAAGCGCGCCTTCGAACGGCGGGTACTGGCGTTACGCATGCAGGCTTTCACGGACATCACTCCCCAACCAGAAACACTCGCGTCACCGGACGCTTCAACGCGGCCGCGCCGATGCTCACTTCGAGCCCGGTCACGGCGCGCGGAATCGGCGCATTGCCCAGTTGCGGCACCTTCAGGTTGTTGACGTTATCGGTCATCGACGATTGCACATCTTTCATTTGCGTGGTCCAGCCGGTCTTCGGCACATACAGTCGCGCGGTAATCACACCGATGCCGCCCATCAGCGGCACCGCGCTCCAGTTGCTGCCTTCGTCGCCGGACAACGCGCGGCGCACTTCGCCAAGATTCTTCAGCGGCGGCGATGCATAGCGGGTCATCTGTCCGTTCGACACGCGGTAGCGAATCACCTGCAAGCGCGGCGCGGTGCCCAGCGTATGCAGTTCGCGTACGATCTGCAGCCCGCTGCTCGCCACCGAAATGGCCGGCTGGCCGACTTCGTCTTCAGTGGCCGCGAGGCGCGCATCGATACGCATCTGGTCGAACAGCTGCGCGAACACGCGCTCGTCTTCCATCGCCCGCGAAATCGTCTCGCGGCCGCGCACGATCTGGTCGAGCCCGCGCCACGACAACACGGCGATCACCGCGAGAATCGCGATCGCCACCAGCAGTTCGATCAGCGTGAATCCGCGTGCCGCGCGCGGACGCGCCTGCCGCCGCATCGGTGCGTTGCCGCCGCGTTCAAAGCGGCCGGTTCGTTTCATTCGGGACCACCGTCACCATCTGCGCGAGCTCACCGGGCCGGCCCGGCATCGTGACCGACACTTCGACCTTGCGGAACACCGGATTCGGTGTCGCGCTAACGCGTTCGGTGCAGATCAGCTGCAGGTTGCCCTGCGAACAATCGAAACTTTGTGCGCCGATGTCAGGCCACGCATGCGTCAGACGCAGTTGCGCAAGCGTGTTGTCGGCGCTCCAGCCGGCCAGCAGACGGCGATGCAGATCCGCTTCGCCGTTGGCGAGACTGCCGACTGCGCGCAGCGACGCCGCCAGCGCCACCGCGATGATCGCCAGCGCGACCAGCACCTCGATCATCGTGAAGCCGCGCGCGGCGCGCCGCAGCAACCCGGCACGCGCCTGACGGCGAAACCCTGCGCGCGGCGTCATCAATGCACCTCGTAGCGGCCGTTGCCGGTGCTGACGATCGTTGCGCTGCCGGCGTCGGAATACAGCGTGATGCTGACCGGCGCATCGATACTTTCGGTGCCGAACAGCACCTGATTGCGTTGTGCATCCGAACCGTTCGCACCCGGATACGTGATCGATACGCCCGTCACGCCGCCTTCCCAGCGGCGCGGCCCGAGCAGATCGTCGCGCAGCGGACGCCAGCCGTCATCGGTGCGGACCTCGAAACGAAAGCCGCCTTCCGAAGGCGTCCATGCGATCGGCCGCGCACGCACCTGGGCCTCGTCGCCGGCCGATTCGAACAACAGCGCGAGACGCTGCGCTTCTTCATTCAGATCGGTGCGCGGATTGCGCGACAACGACAGCGACGCCAGCGACACCAGCAAACCGGCGATCACCAGCACGACCATCATCTCGAGCAGCGTGAAGCCGCGCTGACGCGCACGCCGTTGCTCGCGCGGCGGCAGCGTGCACGTGCGCGGCGCCGCGGCAAGCGGCGCACGCGCGGCACGCAGCCGGGATGAGGTGCTGAAGGATAAACGCATGGCGCCGGAAAACCGCAGCTAGGCGAGGGGAAGAGTGGACAAACGCAAACGCGGCGTTATTGCATCACTGCCACGAACCGACGTCGGCATCGTTGCCTTCGCCGCCCGCCTTGCCGTCGGCGCCATAGCTGAACACATCGATCTCGCCGTGCACGCCCGGATTCAGGTACTGGTACGAATTGCCCCACGGATCGTTCGGCAGACGCTCGAGATAACCGCCGTCCTTCCAGTTGTTCGGCACCGGATCCGTCGAAGGCTTTTCAACCAGCGCGCGCAGGCCTTGCTCCTGGGTCGGATAGCGGCCGTTGTCGAGA
>DATLOW010000520.1:0-2174 GCA_035536055.1 Paraburkholderia sp.
CGCAAAGAGCGTCAGCGTGGCGCCCGAACCTTTCGTCACGCGTGTCGCCGACAATGCAACGTCGCCCGAGCTGGACGGCACATCGCTATCGATTGCAACCGCATCCGCGCGCACCACGTGCGTATTGGAATGTTGCTCGATATAGCGTTTTGTAAGCGCCCACGCGGCATCGCAACTGGCGGCCGAACAATCGACCGCGGCATTACGCTGCGCCACTGCAAGACTAGCTTCGTCGTGAGCGAAGCGTTGCGCCTCGCGCTGTTCTTTTTCGGCTGACGAGCAGCCCACCAGTACAAATGCAACGAGCGCAAAGGCGGTGAGTCGTTTCACAATCGGGCTTCCCTGACGATGTTTGAGCGGAATTATAGCGGTGCGTCGAGGGTGGCTACAGATTTGAGCGGGCCGCGAGTCGCGCTGCGCGGCAGCGGCGTCGGAGGCATCTATCGAAGAAGTAATGCAGGTATGAACGCCTCAGCACGACTCCACGTTGCCAGCCCCCGGCACGTGATCCGCCAGAATCATATCGAACGCATTGACCGGCGCCACACCCCCGCGCAACAACGGCCGAAACACTACATCGCCACGTCGCACCGGCACGCCCGTCAGGCCGCAAAAGCCCGCCGCGCGCGCATAGCCGGCTCGCCACACCTGGTCCAGATAGCGGCCGCGCGTCGCATCGCTCCACGACACGACGATGGTCGACGTGCTGCGTCGTTCGACACTGCTGATAAACGGCCGATACGGTGCCACGCCGCACACATCCGCGTCGCGCTCGCGCGCATCGTATGCCAACGATCTGCGGCGGCGTCCGCCCAATCCATTTGAAACCACTGCGCGCAAGCCGCCGACAATCTGCGACCAGCGGTCGATCCTGTTCATGTTGTAGTGCCTCCCCTTCTGCGAAAATTGTGACGTACCGCATTACCTCTGTTCACCATCGCCGGTCGTTGCGAGCGCAACGACGTTCGTGATCCCCTGGCGCGCCATCTTGGTGTAAGGACAAAAGCGTTCGGTGTCGCGCACCAGTTCCTGCGCTAACGCCCGCTCGACGCCGGGCAGACTGATGCGCGTGTCGGCCATCAGCACATACAGCCCGTCGACCGGATCGCGGCTAAAGCGCACCGTCACCGCCACCGTCGCATTCGCGATGCGGATGCCTGCGCGCCCCGCAAGCATGCTTAACGCGCCATGAAAACAGGCCGCATAGCTGGCCGCGAAAAGCTGCTCGGGGTTAGGACCGCCACCGGTTCCGCCGAGCGCTTTCGGCAAGCGCAATTCGAGCACCAGTTGAGCGTCGTCCGAGCGCGCGATGCCCGACTCGCGTCCGTTGCCGGATTCGCCACCCGTTACGGTAACGGTGGTCGTATAGAGCGTCTGAGCGGTTTGAGCGTCTTCGCCGCGGCAGCGGCCAAGCAGCGTAAGAGAGGGCGGACGCAACCTCGTCATGGCGCGCGGGTCTCCGGCGAATGGCCTGATGCCAGCTCGCCCGTAAGCGGTAAACGGGTGCACGGCCTGCGCCGCGCTGCGTGTGCCGGATCGCCCGTTATGGCCGGCCCGGTACATAACGCATCGTAGGCGCAGGCGTCGCACTGCAGTAGAGCCGGACAAGGACGCACGGTGTTGCGCGACAAACACCAATCGATGCATACGCTCAGGCCTGCGCGGCCTGCACGATACGCACAGCGGGCGCGGTGTTGATCGTCAGCGGATAAGGCAGATCGAGCGCGCGCGTCTGTTCGGTCATGTAATCGACGAATACGCGAATGCGCGCGGGCAGATGTTTGCGGCTCAGATAGCAAAGGTAGTGGCCGCCGTCGTCCGGCGCGTACTGCGCGAGACAGCAGACCAGCCGCCCGTCGCGCAGCAGATCGAAGATCTGATAGGCCGGCAGTTGCGCGAGACCTTCCCCGTCGAGCACGGCCTGCAAGATCAGTTCGGTATCGTTGAAGGTGTGCTGCGCAGTGGGCCGGTAACGTTGCGCAATGCCGTTGACCTTGAACTCCCAGTCGCGCAGCCGCCCTGCTTCACTGCGAAAGTTGATGCAGCGGTGACTGCACAGGTCCTCCACCTGGCGCGGCAAGCCATGCGCCTGCGCATAGGCGGGCGATGCGCACACCATCATCTGCATCGGGATCAACTGGCGCGCCACGATCTCGCAGTCATCGATGCGGCCG
>DATLOW010000521.1:0-12831 GCA_035536055.1 Paraburkholderia sp.
GCCGGCGATGCGAGCGTGGTCGCGATCAACTTCTTTGCGCCCGCCGGAGCGGGACGCAGCAGTCAGATTGCGGTGCTGACCGGCATTCGGCACCGGTTTTGACGACGCGCAAAGCGCTCCGATATGCCGCGGCCGCCTGTGCGTGCGTGTGATGTCGAACGGGCCGGCCGTTTCAGTGCCCGCCCTCGTGACCAGTGGTGGCCGCAAGCGGATTCATCCCCAACTGACGGGCTTTGACAACCAGTTCGGCAACCGAGGCGGCGCCCATCTTTTTCATTGCCTGAGTACGATGGACTTTGATGGTGGCTTCGCTAATGCCCAATTTTCCGGCTATTTCCCGGTTCCGGTGACCGCCGACGATCAAGCTCATCACGTCGCGCTCGCGCGGCGTCAGCGACCGGTAACAGCGGCCCAATTGCTCCAGTGCGCGGTCGTTTTCGTGTTGTTTGCGAGCGCGCTCCAACCCCTCCGATACGGAGTCCAGCAAATCCTGCTCGCGAAACGGCTTCGCAAAGAAATCGAACGCACCGCGCTTCATCGCCTTGACGGACATTTCGATGTCGCCATGCGCGGTCATGAAGATGACGGACAGATGCTTGTGGCTTGCCACAAGGCGCTGCTGCAATGCAAGGCCGCTTTGCCCCTTCAGCCGTACGTCGATGATCACGCACGCGGGAACGTTGGGCACTTGTGCAGCGAGAAAGTCTTCGGCGCGCTCAAAGGTCGTAACGGCGAAGCCGGCGGAGCGCAGCAGCTGTCGCAGAGATTCTCGCATCGACTCCTCGTCGTCGATAACGTAGACGATCGGAATATCTGCGGCATCACCCGGAGAGTGAGGCACTGTATCCATGAGTCTGCTTCTCCATCTGGTCTGAAAAGTATAGCGTCGCTGCGGCCGTGTGGAGCGAGACAAATTTTACTCGATCGCCATCGATCAGATACAGGCCAGCCGTACCGTCCGGCTGTTTGACGACGCCTATGACGGTTAGGCCGGTCAATGCGACCGATGCGGTGCTGCCCGTGGCAGCGTCACCGGCATCCATTACCGTGCACGACGGATACTTAATAGCGCGCTTTAAGGAATTGCAAGCCCGGCATATATGGGAGAGTCTTGCGTATGACCGGAATTCTGGAAGGTAGTGATCGACTGGGAAAGGGGCATCGAATGCTCCTTCAATTCCAGAGTTAATCGGCCATTCCGATTTATCTAAAAAAATTTCCATGCAGTTTCAACTTCGATATTCAAATCGGGGATTGCACGTCGGATCGAACGTTATCGCCTTGACGAGCTTCGGTGCGCCGGCACGAACCAGCAAGGCAATCTCCGGAACATGTGCCGTGCGCCACCGCTGCAAAATCCACGCGTTGCGAGTAACGTTAGACACTTCGTCTGCGTGACGGCGCTCGCGCGCCGCGACATCATGTCCCGTTCCCGTCAGCTCCATCTTGGTGCTTTCATGCGTCCGGTCAGTCTGCATACCGGCGCGTGGCGTTTTCCCGGCGCCTTGCCGGACGCCAACTTCAACTTTGCGCATCTGAAACGGTTTGCACAGACGCTCGAGCGTGGCCGTTTCGACGCGTTTTTCATGGCCGATCACCTCGCGGTGCTGAACATGCCGGCGAATGCGCTAAAGCGCAGCCATACGGTCACGTCGTTCGAGCCGTTTACGCTGCTTGCCGCGCTGGCCGCGGTTACCGAACGCATCGGCCTCGTCGGCACGTCGTCGACGACATACGACGAGCCGTATCACGTTGCCCGCCGTTTCGCCTCGCTCGATCATCTGAGCGGCGGCCGCGCAGGATGGAACCTCGTGACCACCGCGAATCCGGATGCCGCGCTGAATTTTGGGCTCGAAGAGCACGTCGAGCACGGCGAGCGGTACCGGCGCGCAAGGGAGTTCTACGACGTGGTGACCGGGCTGTGGGACAGCTGGGCCGACGACGCATTCGTGCGCGATGTCGCAAGCGGCGTATACGTCGACCCTGAGCGGGTACATGTGCTGGATCACAAGGGCGAGCATTTTTCGGTGCGCGGACCTTTGAACATTGCCCGCCCGCCGCAGGGCAGGCCGGTAGTGGTGCAGGCGGGGTCGTCGGAAGCGGGCCGGCAGATTGCCGCGGAAACCGCCGATGCGGTGTTCACCGCGCAGCCATCGTTAGAGGCCGGCAAGCGCTTCTATGCGGACGTCAAGGGCCGGCTCGACAAGCTCGGCAGGCCGCGCGACCAGCTGAAGATTCTGCCCGGCGCATTCGTGGTGGTCGGGGATTCGCTTGAAGAGGCGCGTGAAAAACGCGCGCTGCTCGACACGTTCGTTCATTACGACAGCGGCATCGCTTCGTTATCGATCGCACTCGGCCACGACGTGTCGGGTTTCGATCCGGACGGCCCATTGCCCGAGATTCCCGAGACCAATGCCAGCAAGAGCGCGCGGCAACGGATAATCGACTGGGCGCAGGCCGAGCAGTTGACGATCCGGCAGCTTGCGCAGCGCGTCGGCGGTTATTCCGGGCTCGAGATGATCGGTACGCCGGCGATGATCGCGGACCAGATGGAACAGTGGCTGGTCGAAGAGGGCTCGGACGGCTTCAACGTGATGTTCCCGTATCTGCCCGGCGGACTCGACGATTTCGTCGACAAGGTCGTGCCGGAACTGCAGCGGCGCGGCATTTTCAGGCGCGAGTACCAGGGCAGCACGCTGCGCGAACACCTTGGGCTGGCGCGTCCGGAGAATCGCTTTTTCGGGGCGGCGACTTGACCGAAGCGCCGTCGCCGGCCATACACGTGCGCAGCTAGGCCAGATCCGGCGGCGCCGCCTTCAGCACGTCGATGTGCTGCGGAATCAGGCCCAACTCGGCGAACGTATTGGCAATGCGCTGTTGTTCGGCGAGGATCTCGCGGGTGATCGGCACGGTGCCGAATTGCTGGCGGTTCACCGCGAGGCCTGCGACGTTCGCCGGCAGACCCCACAGCTGCGCGAGTTCGTTTGCCAGCGGTTGTTTGTTCTGCTGGCCCCAGCGATCGACCTTGTCCAGTTCGTCGATGACGATGCGGATCACGTCCGCATGCGACGCGGCATAGCGTTGCGACGAAAAATAGTAGGAGCGGTTGCCGACCACGCCGCTGGCATCGGCAATGGCGCGAGCGCCCAGGGTCTGCTGCGCCGCTGCGAAGAACGGATCCCAGATCACCCACGCGTCGACCGATGCCCTTTCGAAGGCCGCGCGCGCGTCGGCAGGCGCGAGGAACACGGGATTCACATCGCGGTATTGCAGCCCATGCTGATGCAGCAACTGCACAAGAAAATAATGGACGTTGCTGCCTTTGTTGAGCGCGATCTTTTTGCCTTTCAGATCGGCTACGCTGCGGATCGGTGAACCGGGCGGCACGAGTACCGCTTCCGACTGCGGACGGGTCACCGTGGCGGCCACATATGCGAGCGGTGCGCCGGCAGCTTGCGCGAAGATCGGCGGCGCCTCGCCGACGTCGCCGAAATCGATCGATCCGACATTCAGTGCTTCCAGTTGCACCGGCCCCGCGGAAAACTCGGTCCACGTCACCGATACGCCTAGTGGTGCGAGCCGTTTTTCGAGTGTGCCGCGACCCTTCAGCAGACTCAGGTAGCCCTTCTGATTGCCGATACGTAACGTGCGGGGTGCGGTTTGCGGCGCCGCCTGCGCGAACCCGTTGCTTGCATGCGCAACCGATGCGGCGGCGGCCATCGCGCCGACGGAATACCTGAGAAATGCGCGGCGTTGGCGCGATAGGCCGATTCTGAACATGGCGGGCGGCGAGCTCTTCGTAGTGTCGATCGACTGATCGTACCCGCCGGTTTGCCGGGCGCGAACCGATCTTTAGCCGCAAGCAAATGACTGGCAGTGGATAGCGACCGCCGCCGTCAGCTTCGCAACGCAACCGCCCGGCGCGGGGCCGCACACGATCCCCGCATCACCAGTTCCGCATCGACGGTCAATCTGCGGCGCGGCAGCTTCGCGTCGTCGAGGCGCTCCATCAGAAAGCGCCCGGCGGCCTTGCCGAGCTGATCGTGGTTCCAGCGTACGACAGTGAAGGCCGGCGTGGCCAGCAGTGCAACGTCGCTGTCGGCTCCGGCAATGATCGACAGATCGTTGGGGATCGCGAGGCCGCGCTCGCGCGTGGCCTGCAGTACGCCAGGCAGCAACGATGTGCCGCCCGCGACGATCGCCGTGGGCGGCTTGGGAAGCTCCAGCAGATGACGCGTTTCGGTATAGCCCGCGTCGCGCGCGAACGTGGCTTGACGAATCAGTTCGGGCTCGGGCGTAAGGCCCCGCTCGCGGAAGCCGTCGTTGAAGCCCTTCAGACGGCTTTGCGTCGGGTGCACGCCAGGTTCGCCGGAAATCATCGCGATGCGGCGATGACCGAGATCGGCCAGGTGATGCACCGCCTGGCGGATACCCGCAGCATGATTGACCGTCACCGAGTCGAGTTCCGCGGGCAATTCGCGGTCCAGCAGCACAATCGGAAACTGCGCTTCCGACAGCATCGCGAGCAGCACCGGGTCTTCCTCCGATGATGTCGCGATCACCAGTCCATCGATGCGTCTTTGCTGAAAACCGCGCAGCAACTCCACTTCGCGCCGCGCGTCGTGATAGCTCGACGCAACCATCAGCGAAAAGCCGTATGCGTCGATCTCCTTTTGCATCGAGTCGACGAACATGCTGAGCACCGGCACCGTAAAGTCGCGCATCACGCAGGCGAAGGTCATCGAGCGGTTGCTGCGCATGCTGCGCGCGACCATGTCCGGCACATACCCCAGTTCGGCGATCGCAGCCTGCACACGCTTGCGGGTTTCCTCGCGCACGTTCGGGTGCGCGTTGATCACGCGGGACACGGTGCCCAGGCTGACATCGGCAAGCTGCGCAACTTCGCGTATGGATGGCTTGCGCTCGTCTTCGAGCGCCGCGACGTCGTCTGCGGCCCGGCGTGCCGTATGGCTTTTGGAATCGGTGCTCATTCTGTGGGCGCAAGCCGGTTGGGTTGAAACGTTCCCAATTTTGCCGGGCGTGTCTACTTTGTCAAGGAAGGCATCATCGGAAGGATAGGAAGGTTCGAACGCCGCTGCGCCAGGGAACTCACCGCCTTGACAAAGCCGCTCATCGACCTATTATTGGAAACGTTTCAATCTGACTCGCGCACTGCAGCTAAACACGCGTCCGCTCTACTGCTTAAAATTTGGAAACGTTTCAATAAAGATATCGTGGTGCGCAAAACATCTCGCCCGACATGCTGTGCTCGACGCCCAACCGGCTGAGCCCCCCTGACGCTGCACACCCGCCTCGACGGTAGACAGCGCTGCCGCCCCATCCCGGCATGTCGACGTCCACCAAGGTTCTCGTCCATTGACCGAATGCAGTCGCCGATCGAGCGACAGCGAGGAGACATCAATTGAGTCAGACCTTTCTTGAACCGGCCAAGCCGCAGTCCGATGCCGCGCTGTCCGCCGCGCAAATCAGTGCGCAGGAGCGCGCGCTGTACTGGCGCGTCACGCTGCGCATCGTGCCGCTGCTGTTCGTCTGCTACGTGGTCGCGTTTCTCGATCGTATCAACGTCGGTTACGCGAAGCTGCAAATGCAGGACGCGCTGGGCTTCAGCGACGCCGTGTACGGCCTGGGCGCAGGAATCTTCTTTCTGTCTTACTGTCTGCTCGAGGTGCCGAGCGCGATGCTGCTCAAGCGCATGGGGGCCAAGAAAACCATCGCCCGCATCATGATTTGCTGGGGCATCGTCGGCACCTGCACCGCCTTCGTGTCGAACGTCACCGAGTTCTACATCGTGCGGTTGATGCTCGGCGTATTCGAAGCGGGGTTCTTCCCGGGGGTGATCTACTACCTGAGCTCATGGTTTCCGGAAACCCGGCGCGGCGTGATTATCGCGTGCTTTATGGTGGGCTTTCCGGTCGCGGGCGTCGTCGGCGGCCCGATGTCCGGCTGGGCGATGACGCAGCTCGCGCACTTTGCGAACCTGGCGGGGTGGCAGTGGCTGTATATCGTCGAGGCACTACCCGCGATCGTGCTGGGCATCGTTACCCTTTGCCTGCTGGACGACAGCATCGACAAGGCCAAATGGCTGACCGCCGCCGAAAAGGAGACGCTGCACAACGGCTTTCGCGCCGAGACGCAACGCAAGGGCAATCTGAATGGCCACCGGTCGTTCGTGCAATCGCTGTCGGACCCGAAGGTCTACATGCTCGCGTTCGTCGACTTCGCATTCGTCTGCGGAACCTACTCGGTGACGTTCTGGCTGCCGACCGTGATGAAGAATTCGGGCATCACCAATCTGGCGCAGCTCGGCTGGCTGTCCGCGATTCCGTATGGCGCTGCCGCGATCGGCATGGTGCTGATCAGCCGCAGTTCGGACCGCCGGCTCGAGCGGCGCTGGCATGCGACCTGCGCCGGTGTGATCGGCGCCGCCGCCCTGGTGCTGGTGTCGCATCCGTCCAATCAGCCGTTGCTGACGGTTGCGTTACTGACCGTCGCCGCCACCGGCATCGCCGCGACCAATGTGCTGGTCTGGTCGCTCGCCACCGACTACCTGCATGGCTCGCCTGCCGCGGCGGGCACCATCGCATTCATCAATTGCATCGGTTTGCTGAGCGGATTCGTCAGCCCGTTCATCATCGGCTGGTTGAAGACCCTGACCGGCACGCTGGTGAGCGGCCTTTACACGATGACGGCGCTGCTGATTCTCGGCATCGTCGTCATGCTGGTGGGGCTCAAGCCGCGCGAAACGGCCGCGGCAAGAGCCTCGACGGAACAGGCATCGGCATGAACGGCGATGCTTGCGCACACATCGTTTGAACGACTGGCCGCTCGCGCAGCGTCGCCCGCGCCGGCCTCAACAGATCACGGAACTCATGCACAAGATCGCCATTCTCGACGACTACCAGAACACCGCGCTGAAGTTCGGCAACTGGGACAGCTTGCGCAAGCACGCGGACATCACCGTTTTCAGCGACCACATCGACGATGAAGACACGTTGATAGAACGCCTGCATCCGTACGATATTCTGTGCGTGATGCGTGAGCGCACATGGTTCACAAGGAGCGTGCTGGCGAAGCTCCCCAATCTGAAGATGCTCGCCAGCACCGGCCCATGGAATGTCGCGATCGATATCGAAGCCGCCGACGAACTGGGTATCACCGTGTGCGGCACCGCATCGTCGCTGACTGCGGCAGGCGAGCATACATGGGCATTGATCCTCGCGGCGGCACGGCATATTCCCGCCGAAGTCGCTGCGTTCCGCAACGGCGGCTGGCAGGTTTCGGTCGGCAGCGATCTGAACGGCAAGACCATCGGTCTGCTCGGTCTCGGATATACCGGTAGCGTGACGGCGCGAGTTGCGCAGGCCTTCGGCATGCGAACCATCGCATGGAGCCAGAACATGACGGCCGAATCGGCCGGCAAACTCGGCGTGCAATACGTATCGAAAGACGAACTGCTGGCACACAGCGATATTCTGTCGATTCATGTCCGGCTGTCGGAGCGCACCCGCGGCATTATCGGTGCGCGCGAGCTGTCGTTGATGCAGCCGCATGCGCTGCTGGTGAACACGGCGCGCGGCCCGATCGTCGACGAAGACGCACTGGTCGACGCGTTGCGCCGCAAACAGATTGCCGGCGCCGCGCTCGACGTGTTCGGTGTCGAGCCGCTGCCGTCGGACCATCCGTTTCGCAAGCTGGACAATGTGATCGCGACGTCCCACGTTGGCTACGTGACGGAAGGTTCGTACGAGTTCTACTACGGCGAGTCGGTGGAGAACATTCGCGCGTGGATCGCCGGTGAGCCGATCCGGGTGCTGAGCGCGGACAGGCGCGAAATCAGCTATCAGACCATCGCGTCGTAAAGCGGGGCGAACTCATGGTGGAGACAACGCGCGCGTCGCGCTGGAAGGCGCGGTACTGGGTCTATCTGATGCTGTTCCTGCTGGCCACCATCAACTATCTGGACAGGGTGGTGCTTTCGGTCGGGGCGGGGCCGCTTGCAGCCGAACTGCATGTCGACAAGGTCGAGCTCGGGTATCTTTTTTCTTCTTTCCTGTGGGGCTACACGCTGTTTCTGCTGCCGATCGGCTTGTTGATCGACCGCTTCGGCTCGCGTTACGTGACCGCCATCAGCATGACGGTGTGGTCGCTCGCGACGATGCTGACCGGCGCCGCGTCCAGCGCCGGCGGTGTGCTGGTATCGCGCATCGTGATGGGGGCGGGCGAAGCGAGCTGTTATCCGTCGGCTGCCCGCATCATTCGCGATTGGGCGCCGAGCCGGGAGCGCGGTATTGCAATGACTGCCCTCAATTCCGGCGCCTACTTCGGGCCCGCGCTGGGCGCGCTCGCGTTGTCTTGGCTGATTTCCAGCGCGGGCTGGCGCTGGTCGTTCGCGATTTGCGGCGCCATCGGTTTTCTGTGGATCGGCGCGTGGCTGCTCTTTTTCAAGTCGCCCGAGAATACCCGCTGGATCGGCGACGAAGAACGGCGCACGATTCTGCGTCAACGTGAAACGGTGCAGCAGACCGGCTCCGATACCGTCTCGATCGGGCTGGGCGGTCTGCTGCGCGAGCGGACCATGTGGGCGCAAATGCTGACGCAAGGGTGCAACGTCTACACGCAGTATCTGTTTCTCACGTGGCTGCCCAACTATCTGCAAACCGAGCGTGGCATGACGCTGCTCGGCAGCGGCACCGCGATGGCGATTCCGTATCTCGGTTCGATCGTCATCTCGATGGCGCTCGGCTTGCTGAGCGATGCGACGCTCGATCCGTTCGCGATCGAGCAAGGACGGCGGCGCAGGCTGGTAGGCGCGGTGATGTGCGCCGGCGCGGTGATCGTATTTATTCCGTGGGTTTCCAGCGTATGGGCCGCGCTCGGCCTGATCACCGTGGCGTTGGGCGCGGCTTCGACCGGCATCGCGTTGAACGTTGCGTTACTGGGCGACCTGTTGCGCACGCGCCGCGATCTCGGCCGGGCGGTGGCATTGCAGTTTATCGGCGGTAACGTGTGCGGCTTTTTCGCGCCGATCGTTACCGGCTACATCGTGCAGGCCACCGGCCATTTCGCGGCGGCCATCATCGCTGCAGGCGCAATCTTTCTGGTGGGCGCGATGTCTTCGTGGTTCCTGACCTGGAAGCCGATCGGTGCGCGCGCAACCAGTACCGCTGCGCAAGCGGCTGTCGCGGGAAGGGAGCTGTCATGAGTCGCGAGATGCCTGCACCGCCGCACATTCCGGTTCGTCCCGCGTGGCTCGCGCTGCACACGGAAGAAGCGCTGGAGCCGGCATTGCCGATCATCGATGCGCATCATCACCTGTGGCGTTTTCCGGACAAGAGCTATCGCAGCGCGGATCTTCTCGGCGATCTGGCGTCGGGGCACAACATTCGCGCCACCGTGTTCATCGAGTGTCAGACCTGCTATCGCGCAACGGGTCCTGCCGAGATGGCTTCCATCGGAGAGGTCGAGTTCGTGCTCGACGAGATTGAGGCGGCGCGCGACGCCGGTTCGTCGGTACGAGTCGCCGCGGCAATGGTCGGGCACGCCGACCTGTTGCTGGGCGCACGCGTTGCGTCCGTGCTGGAAGCGCTGATTTCGTCTTCGGCAGGGCGGGTCAGCAGCATCCGGAACATCGGCGTGTGGCATGCCGACCCGACGGTGCGCGCGTCGGTCGCGACGCCGCCGCCGCATTTGCTGATGGACGCTCGCTTTCGCGAAGGGTTGAGCCGTCTCGCGCCGCTCGACCTTGGGTTCGATGCATGGGTGATTCATACGCAGCTCGATGAGCTGCGCTCGCTGGCCGGTGCATTTCCGGACACACGGATGGTCCTCAATCATGTCGGCGGACCGCTCGGCATCGGCCCGTACCGCGGCAAGCGCGACGACGTGTTCCAGAACTGGCGACGCGAGATACGCGAGCTGGCGCGTTATCCGAACCTCCACGTCAAGCTTGGCGGCTTTGGCATGACGCTGTTCGGTTTCGATTTCCACGCGCAAGCGCGGCCGCCTTCGTCGGCCGAAGTCGCGGCGGCGATCCGCCCGTACGTCGAGACCTGCGTCGAAGCGTTCGGTGCCGAGCGCTGCCTGTTCGAAAGCAACTTTCCGGTGGACAAAGGAAATGTCGCTTATGGTGTGCTGTGGAATGCATTCAAGCGCGTTGCGGCGCAAGTATCGGCGGTGGAAAAGGCGTGGCTGTTTCACGATGCGGCGGCGCAGTTCTACCGGATTGATGCCGGTTGACCGGCGCGCGCGAGCGCGTTTTCGTCAGCCGTGCAAGCGCCACGCGAGCGGCGAGTAGCCGGTATATCGTTTGAACGCCGCACTGAAATGGGCGTGGGTCGAGAAGCCGCATTGCAGCGCGACGTCGGATACGCTCGCATTGGGGTGCTGCAACAGCAGCTGCGCATGCTCCAGCCGTCGACGCATCAGATAGGCATGCGGCGAAAAGCCGGTCGACAGTCGAAACTGACACGCAAAGTGCATGCTGGTAAGGCCCACACTGGCGGCGATATCGGCAAGCTGAACTGGACGGCTGAGATTCTGCTCGACATATTCGATGGCGCGGCGCAAGCGCCACAACGGAAGCTTGTTTACCCGATTCGCGGGCTTCGGCCTCGCGTAGCTTCCGAGTATGCGCACGACAATCGCTCGCGCAATTTCCTGTACGTATAAGCGGCCGAACCGGTTAGCGAGGTTGCTCGCGCCGGTGATCGTTCGTGCCAGCCGCTCGATATCGATGTCCGGAAACACCGCGGGTGCGCCGTGCCATGGATCGGCGCCACTACGTGCGCCGTGGATCCTCTCGCACTCTCGACGGATAAGCTCGACAGGAACGGACAGATGCAATACGTCGCACGATGAGCGAAACAGTACGCAGGCCGTGCAGTCTGGAGGGGTGACCTGAATCATGCCGGGCGTAACGGGACCGTCGAACAGCAACTGGTCGGCCAGCCTGAGGCTCGCATTCGTCGACTGAAGATTGACTGCGATCAGATAGCTGCTGCGGTCGTTCCGGCTGACCATCGGATGAGCAGGCGGCGTGTGCTGCTGCCAGCGAGATACGGATATCCGACTGCGATCCGGCGAGTCAGTGTCTGGGCCTGACGGCATGCGCCAGTCCGATTCGCCCGGCAGCACATAAAGCGAATTGCCTTGCGCATCGCCAAAAGCAGAAAGATCCCAGCTACGCGCTGGAACAGGCGCAACCGATGGCACCGGCGGGACCGAAGCGATCGCTGCAGGAATAGCGGTTTGCGGCATGACGATGTCCGGCTGTTTATCGATTCATCGCGAGACTAGCGATCCGGCAGGCGATTGTCACGTTACCAACCGTGCAATCCTGCGGAGAACTGTAAACGGCTGTGAATGGTCTGTGTTTGGCTCACAGACGTTCACAACGTCGTGTCACGCGCTTCACAAACATACTCAATAAACCACGGCAGCATGCGTGACCGCGGCATCGCCAACGCCTAGAGTGAATATCCATTCGTTGGGTACGACATTCTTGAGGAGCGTAGGGTGAACGACACGCTGGTTCTGAAGAAGCTGACTGTGCGGGCTGTGCATGTCCCGTTGCGCAGGCCGGTTATCGCTGGAATCGGCAGGTTCGATAGCTGGCCTTTAATCCTCCTCGATCTCGATCTTTCCGGCGGCATAGTTGGACGAAGCTACGTTGCGCCGTATCGCGCCGCCGCTGTGTCAGCGGTCGTCGCCGAGTTGCGCGACCTGGAAGCCCTGTTCAACCAGAAGCCGATCGCGCCATACGATGCATTCGAAGGCGCGATGAAGGCATTGAATGTGGTCGGCGTAAGCGGCGTGTCCACCATCGCCACTTCGGCGCTCGATATGGCGATCTGGGACGGTCTGGCAAAAGCCGCCGGCATGCCGCTGTGCGCGTTCCTCGGCGGAACCGTCGGTCCGCTGCGTGCCTATAACAGCAATGGCTTGTGGCGCCACGAGATCGGTTCGCTTGCCGCAGAGGCGCGCGAGCTGCAGCGCGAAGGCGGCTTCAGTGCAATGAAACTGCGGCTCGGCAACCTGCATCTGAAAGACGACCTCGCCGCGATCCACGCAGTGCGCGACGGCGTCGGCTTCGATATCGATCTGATGGTCGACTTCAACCAGGCGCTCGGTTTCGGCGACGCAATGAGGCGCTGCCATGAACTCGACGACGAAGCGCTTTACTGGTTCGAGGAACCGATCGCGTACGACAACGTTCACGGCTACGCGCAGCTGGCGCGCAAGGTCCGTACACCGTTGCAAATGGGCGAGAACTACTACGGTCCGCGCGACCTGCTGAATTTCATGAGTGCGGGGGCCGTGCACTACGCGATGGCGGATCTGATGCGAATCGGCGGCGTGACCGGATGGTTGCGCGCGAGCAATGTTGCCGCCGCTGCCGGTGTGCAGTTCTCAAATCACCTTTACCCCGAGATCGCCGCTCATCTGCTGCGTGTGACGCCGACCGCGCACTGGCTCGAGTGGGTCGACTGGGCTTGCCCGATTCTCGCGGAACCGCTCGAGCCGAAAGGCGGAATGGTCTGTGCGCCGCATACGCCCGGCACCGGCATCGACTGGAACGAGGCGAGCATCCGCCAATACCTGGTATCGGTTTAGTCGCGCCGTTCCCGCTCGCGCGGGACGGCACGGCATTGAACGCGTGATCATGGAGAGAGCAATGACTTACCAAACAATCAATCCGGCTACCGGCGAGGTGCTGGAGGTCTATCCGGGCATGTCGGACGAAGCGCTGGCCGCGTCGTTAGCGAAAGCGCACGACTGCTATGAAAACGACTGGCGCCATCGAACGGTGGC
>DATLOW010000522.1:0-16089 GCA_035536055.1 Paraburkholderia sp.
AGCAATGACTTACCAAACAATCAATCCGGCTACCGGCGAGGTGCTGGAGGTCTATCCGGGCATGTCGGACGAAGCGCTGGCCGCGTCGTTAGCGAAAGCGCACGACTGCTATGAAAACGACTGGCGCCATCGAACGGTGGCCGAGCGCGCGCGGGTCGTCGCCGGCGCGGCCGCGAAGCTCCGCGAGCATGCGGAAGAGTACGCACAGTACGTGACGCTCGAAATGGGCAAGCTGATCGCGCAGGCGAGAGGCGAAGTGCAACTCGCCGCCGACATTCTCGACTACTACGCGCAGCGAGCCGCAGCTTTCCTGCAGCCGGTCGACTTGCCGGAGCGGCCGGGATGCTTCGTCGACACGCGGCCGATCGGTGTGATTCTGGGCGTCGAACCGTGGAACTTTCCGTACTACCAGCTAGCCCGCGTTGCAGGCCCCCAGCTGATGGTCGGCAACGTGGTGATGATCAAGCATGCGAGCAACGTTCCGCAGTGCGCCGAGGCGTTTGCCCGGCTGTTCGATGGAATCGATGGCGCCGTGCAAGGCATCTACACGAATCTTCGCGCGTCGGCCGGACAGGTCGCGGCGCTGATCGACGATCCGCGCGTTCGCGGCGCGACGGTGACCGGCAGCGAGAAGGCGGGCGCCGCAGTGGCGGAGCGCGCGGGCCGCGCGTTGAAGAAATCCGTGATGGAACTGGGCGGCAGCGATCCGTTGATCGTGCTGCAGGATGCGCCACTCGAGGCCGCCCTCGACAACGCGGTCTGGGGACGTATGAACAATACCGGCCAGAGTTGCGTTGCATCGAAACGCGTGATCGTCGTTGGACGGGAACGCGGCAAGGCGTTCCTCGACGGCTTGATCGAACGCATGGGGGCGCTGCAGGTCGGCGACCCGAACGATCCGGCCACGACACTCGGCCCGGTGTCGTCGGACAGCGCCTTGAAGGGGCTGCTGGCCCAGATCGAAACCGCACGCGGTGCCGGCGCGCGGGTGGCGCTCGGCGGCAATCGCGTGAACCGGCCCGGCTTTTTTATCGAAGCCACGATCCTCACCGACATCGACGAGCACAACCCGATCTATACGCAAGAGCTGTTCGGGCCGGTGCTGTCGTACTACGTGGTCGACAGCGAAGAACAGGCGATCCGCCTTGCCAATGCGACTCCATTCGGCCTCGGCGGCTCCGTGTTCACGGCCGACGTCGAACACGGCCATCGGGTGGCGGACCGGATCGAAAGCGGCATGGTGTTCATCAACCATCCGACGTGGACGGCGCCCGAACTGCCGTTCGGCGGTATCAGGAATTCCGGCTACGGTCGGGAGCTCTCCGAATTGGGCTTTGCGGAGTTCGTCAATCGCAAGCTGGTATGCGTGTCGCCCGCCGGCTCGCCGCCGCCTGCGGTCTCGCAGGCTGGATAAGTTCGATACAACAGAAGGAACGCAATATGGCAACCGTTCGACAAGCTTTCTTCAACGTCGCTCGCCAGTTGAAGCTGACGACGATCTTCGGCAATCCGGGTTCTACGGAAGAAACCTTTTTGCGGGACTTCCCCGCGGATTTCCGCTACGTGCTGGCGCTTCAGGAGGCGCCAGCTGTCGCGATGGCCGATGCGTATGCGCAGGCAACCGGTGAGGCGGTACTCGTCAATCTGCACACGGCCGCGGGGATGGGCAATGCGCTCGGCAACATCGAAAGCGCATGGTACAACCGCGCGCCGCTGATCATCACCGCAGGGCAACAGACCCGCGAGATGCTGCTGATGGAGCCATACCTGACGAATACGCAGCCGCATATGATCGCGCAGCCGTTCGTCAAATGGTCTTACGAGCCGGCGCGTGCCGAAGATGTTCCCGGCGCATTGCTGCGTGCGTATCTGATGGCGATTCAGCCGCCGGCGGGACCGGTGTTTCTGTCGATTCCGATGGACGATGCAGACAAGCCTTGTCCGCGCGAGCCGGCGATCCGCTTTGTCGAGCGCAAACTCGGTGCGGACCCTGCGCTGCTGCGACCGGTGATCGACGCGCTCGACGCTGCCCGTTCGCCGGTGCTCATATTAGGTGGTGCGGTCGATCAAAGCGGCGGCTGGCACGATGCAATCCGGCTTGCCGAACGGCTGCGTTGCCCTGTCTGGGCCGCGCCCGCGGAAGGGCGCCCAGGCTTTCCGGAAAGTCATCCGCTGTACCGCGGCACGCTCCCCGCTGCCATTGCCCCGCTAGGCGAGCGCTTGACCGGACACGACGTGATCGTCGTGATCGGCGCTCCGGTGTTTCGTTACTACCCGTATGTGCCCGGCGACTACATTCCAGCGGGTTCGCGTTTGCTGCACATTACCGACGATCCATCGGAAGCCGCGCGTGCGCCGGTGGGCGACAGCTTTCTCGCCGATCCCGGCAGAGCGTGCGCATTGCTTGCAAATGCGGTTGCGCCGTCCGACCGTAGTGCGCCGGCAGCGTTGCCGCAACGCGCAGCCCCCGCGGCGGGCGAACAGATCAGCGCGGACTTTCTGTACTACACGATCCAGCAGACCCGGCCCGCCGACAGTGTGATTACGCAAGAGTCGCTATCGACGATGAAGCTGCTGCGCGAGCGTTTGCCAAGCGTGCATCCGCGTTCGTTCTTCTCGATGTCGGGCGGCGTACTCGGCTATGGGCTCGCCGCCGCTGCCGGTGTCGCGCTTGCCGAGCGCGACGCGGCGCAACCGCGCAAGGTGCTCAGTATCGTCGGCGACGGTTCCGCGAACTACGTGATCCAGGCGCTGTGGACTGCCGCCCAGCACGAACTGCCGGTGCTGTTCATTATCGTCAGGAACGGCGCATACAACATCCTCAAGTCGTTCGCGAAGCAGCTCGATACGCCGAACGTACCGGGCCTCGACCTGCCGGCGATCGATTTCGTGTCGCTGGCAAAGGGATACGGCGTAGAGGGCGAGCGCGTGTCGAGTCCTGCGCTTCTCGAGCGCACATTGAGTCGCGCGATGTCGATCGACAGTCCCTACCTCATCGAGGTAGAAATCGACCCGACCGTGCCGTCGTTGCTGTAGTGGCCGCGGTGGCCGGATACGGGGCAAGGGTCGTCGAATACGCCGACCCGGCGTCGCCGATGGTCTACGTGATCGACGACCATGAAACGATGTGCGACGCGCTGGCGTCGCTGTTTGCGTCGGCAGGCTTGTCTGCGGAAACCTTCTGCACGTCGCGAGCCTTTCTCGCCTATGCAAGGCCGTCGGTGCCGAGTTGCCTCGTGCTCGACGTACGCCTGCGCGGCGAGAGCGGGCTTGCGCTGCAACAGGAATTCGCCGCGAGCGCGTTGCATATTCCGATCGTCTTCATGACCGGGCACGGCGATATCGCGATGTCCGTCGAAGCGATGAAGGGCGGTGCGATCGACTTTCTGACCAAACCGTTTCGCGATCAGGACATGCTCGATGCCGTGACGCGCGCGCTGTCGACGGATGCAAGGCGGCTCGCTGCCGAGCGCGATGCGCAATCCGTACGCAGCTCGTTCGGCACGTTGACGCCGCGCGAACGGCAGGTGATGCAGTACGTCGTGCAGGGGATGATGAACAAGCACATTGCCGCACAGCTTGCGGTAAGCGAAATCACCGTCAAGATTCATCGCGGCAAGATGATGCGAAAGATGCAGGTGGGCTCGGTGGCGGAGCTGGTGCGCAAGTCCAGGGTGCTGGAGGACTTTCGCTGCTGAAGGACGCTGTGCCTGTGAATGCACAGGCACAGCGTGGTTCGGATATCGATCGGTCAGGGCTGCAATGTCACCGGCGATGCATCGATCTTGATGCGGAACAGCGTGTACGGTTTGCGGCGCATATCCACGCCGCCATTGAACTGCGCCATCCGGTTCAGCTGATTGGCAGTGAAGTACAGATATCCGTCCGTACCGACCGACATCGTATCGGGCCACAGGATGCGCGGATCGTGGGCGATCGTTTCCCAGCTGCCGTCGGCATTCATCTTGCGAATGCTGTTGCGTTCGTAGTCGCCGGCGTAGACGGCTCCGCTTGCGTCGGCTTCGAGGCCGTCCGATGCGCCTTTTTCACCGAGGTCTTTGACTGCCGCCTCGACGTCGGCCTCGGGCACATTGCGATCGCGCAGCATCGCGGTGGGTACCGAGAACAGATGCCGGCTCGACAGCGGTGAGTAATACAAGGTCTTGCCGTCCGACGACAGCGCGATGCCGTCCGAAGCGATATGCAACGGCGGCCGCCGGCCGCTCGGGCTGGCCGTGCGCATCTCCCTGCCTTCTACCACGGCGACGAACGCCGGGTCGACCTGCGCCGAATAGTGCGCGGTCAGCTTGCGCCACGCGGTGCCGCTTGCCAGATCGACCACGATGATGCCGCCCGGCCCATTGGCCGACGAATCGGTGATGTACGCAACACCTTCGCTGCCGGCGCGGAAGTCGAAGCGCACGTCGTTGACATACGTGGTCGGCAATAGCACGTCGGGCTTGAAAACGATTGTCTTCACAACCTTGTTGGTGGCCAGATCGACGGCGATCAGTTTCGCGCCGCCCTGTAGCGGAGCGGAAAAGCTCGGAGCGGCCGTATCGAGTATCCACAGACGGTTCCGGTAGTCCGCCACCACGCTTTGCACGCTAAGCAGGCTGGCTGCCGGGTGGCTCTTGTCGGGGCGGTTCATTGCGGCGTTCGGATAGGCGACGACCCGATCGCCGACGATTTCGCCGACGGTAAACGGAACGTCGTCGCCCCAGCGCGGGAAATTGACGAAGATTCGCCCATTGGGTGCCCGCGTGACGCCGGTCGGCATCGCGTCGTAGAACTCGTGAACCGCTTCGAGGTTGCCGATCGGGCGATCCTGTGCGAGCGATCCGCCGGCGGCCGAAGCGGTCTGTGCAGATGCCGTAGCAGACAGCACGCTGACTGCCGCGGCCAGCAGGGATACCGCCAGTTTGTTGCGGGTGTTCATCGTATTTCCTTCAAGGTTGCAGTGCGTCGTTCGAGTAATCGTCTGCCGGCCCTCCACAGGCGGCATGCGTGACACGGCTCTAACGTCGAAAAATGTACGTCGATGACCGCGCCGGCGATGTCGAAAAACGGTCTGCCGCTTTTCCGATCGCACGGCGACTGTCACACGAAGGTGAAAATCTGCTCGCTCGGCAGACGGGACTTCGGCAGCGCCGCGTTGAAGTCCTGTTCGCTGCGGTAGCCGAATGCGGCCAGCACGACGCTGGTCAGGCCGCGTTCGCGCAGGCCCAGTTCGAGATCGAGGGTCCGTGTGTCGAATCCTTCCATCGGCGTCGCGTCGATGCCCAATACCGAGGCGCCCAGAAGGAGGCCGCCGAGTGCGAGGTAAACCTGCTTCTCCATCCATTGCGGCACGTCGCGCAGTTCGTAGCGGTGCAGATCGACGTAATTGCGCCGGCTTTGATCCTGACGCGACTTCGCGTCAGCGCTCTGGAAACGGCCGTCGTGCTCTTCCTGCTGCAAAATAGCGTCGAGGTGCCGTGCGTCCATGTCCACGCGCATGCACAGCACCACGACGTGCGACGCGTGCAGGATCTTCGGGCTGTTGTATGCATACTGTCCCTGCGCGGCCGACGCGATGCGCGCGCGCCCTTCGCGGGTCGACGCGATCACATAGTGCCAGGGCTGCGAGTTGACCGAAGACGGACTGTTGTGCAGCACGCTCAGCAACTGGTCGACCGCGGCTTGCGGCAGCGTGCGTCCCGGTTCGAATGCTTTGACGGTATGTCGGGTCTGGGCGGCATCGGCAAGGTTCATGGCAACCACTCCTTCGCTTTGGCGAGTTCAAGGGAAAATCGGGTTCTACAATTCGTAGGCGTTATGTCGTCAATGCGGTAACGTGCTGACTGCCTGTCCCGCGTACGGCACCATGATGGGCTGACGGCGGCTGCCGAATAAGCGGGACGGCCGGATATGACTTTCACTGCGGGAATGAAGATGATCCGACTTGACGATCTCGCTCTGTTCGTACGAACCGCCGCACTCGGCAGTTTCTCGAACGCGGCACGCGAGGCGGACCTGCTGCCGGGCCAGGTCAGCGCAGCGATACAGCGGCTCGAGCGCGAACTCGACGTGCGCCTGTTCGCGCGCTCGACGCGCAGCCTGAGGCTGACCGAGGAGGGCACGCAATATCTGCCCTATGCGACCGAGGTCCTGCAGGTGCTCCAGGAAGGAAGCGAGCGCCTCGGCGGCAGCGAAACATTGCGCGGTACGCTGCAGGTGGCTGCACCATCGGACCTCGGCAGAAACGTGTTGCTCGGGTGGATCACCGAGTTTCGCGACATGCATCCGAACCTGTCGCTGCGGCTGTTTCTGTCCGACCATCTGACCGATGTGTTTCGCGACCCCGTCGACGCCGCGATTCGCTACGGCATGGCCGAGGATGCGAGCTACATTGCATTGCCTCTCGCCGAGCGTAACCGGCGCGTGCTGGTTGCGTCGCCCGATTACCTGCACCGGTGCGGCAGCCCGCAAAGTCTGGACGAACTGGCCGAGCATCGGTGTCTGCTGTATGTGCTGAGCAGCCGCGTCTACGATAAATGGCTGTTCCCGGTCGGCGACGAACGGCGGCGCATCACGGTCAGCGGCGCGCTGTTCTGCGACGACGCGGATGTGGTGCGGCGTTGGGCCGTCGATGGCAAGGGCATCGCATACAAGTCGTGGCTCGATGTGTGCGCGGACGTGCAGGCTGGGCGTCTCGAGGTCGTGTTGCCGAAGCAGCCCGGCGAAGCGGCGCCGCTGAATCTGATCTGTCCTCATCGAAAGCAGTTCTTGCCGGCGATCCGGCAACTGCACGCGCTGTTGCGCGAGCGCCTCGCCGCGCTGACGTCGTTGATGCCCGGCTGACGCATGGCGTCCGGGTGCGAATCCTGCATCAGAAGCAGGCGGGAAGCGTGGCGCGGAATATCAGCCCATGCGGAAAGTTGGGTTCGATCACGACGGTGCCATTGTGAAGTTCGAAGATCAGCCGGATAAGCGCCAGACCGAGGCCCAGCTTTTCGGGGCGAGTGGTGTAGAACGCGGTGAAAAGCTGCTCCAGTTCGCCTTCTGCGCCGGTGCCGGAGTCGGCTATTTCCAGCCGTATGCCGGCCATATCGGTGCGATCGCAACGAACCGCCAGGATCCGCTCGCGGTCCTGTATGTCGGCCATCGCGTCGATCGCGTTGCTGAATGCCTGCGACACCGCCTGCGAGACCAGCAGGCGGTCGCCGAACACCGGCAACTCGCCGGTGTGCAGAGGCTGCGTGTCGAGCCGCACATTCACGTGGCGTAGCCGCGTGCCATGGGACGCCAGAGATTCGAGCACCACTTCGTTCAGATCGAATCGTCCCCGTCTCGCGGCCGAGCCGTTCAGCAGCTCGCGCAGTTCCGCGATCAGCTTGAGGGTTCGGGTCGTATCGCTGAGTACGCGCCATAAGGCTGAACCGTCCCGCTGCGGCGGTGGTACGCCGCGGTCGAGCCAGCGTACCCCGGAGTCCGCGCGCTCCAGCATCGAGCTGAGCCTTGCCTGGAAGTCCGACAGACGCGTGGCGCCTGCCGCATTGAAATAGTCGAAGCGTAGCGCCGCGCCGATTTCCTGCTGCACGGTGTTAAGTGCCAGTTTGGCGCGCGCTGCGGCGGCACTGGCGTTTTGGCGCGCGTCGAACGGGTCTGGGTGTCCCAGCAGATGCAACGCCTGTTCGGCCATCACTTCCAGCGCATACCGGTCGGCCGGGGTGAGCCGGCCGATGCCTTCTCCTGTCAGCAGGATCGCGCCGATCACCGGGCGCGAGTAGACGACGGGCAGACAAAGCAGCGCGTGCGGCGGCGGTGCATAAGGACTGCTGCCTGGATACAACGCGTTTAGATCGTCGACGGCAAGCGGCGCGCGCGAGCGTGCGACCGCCTCGATGATCGCTCGCGGCGTGTCCTCTTCGCGGAACACGCGTGGCTGGATGCGCACGTTCAACTGGTCGCCCGACGCGAACGCTTCGGCCTCGATCAGCACCGTATTGCGTTTGATGCTGACGAGCACGACACGTTGGGCCCCGGTGGCCGCCAGTGCCGTTTCCAGAAGATCGCGGGCTCCCTGGGTTGCATCGTAAAGCTCCGAGAGATCGATGCCAGCAAGAGGGGTGTCGTTCTGGTAGGGAGGATTGAGCATTTCAAAAAGGCTGAGCGACAACACTACTTTGCGGATCGCTTTGGTATGCTAAAGCTGAGTGGCTTCCACTTGAATAGAATACGATTGCGAGTACTCTGCGATCGACGCGTGATGGCGTTGCAACGGATGCTACGTATCCGGTCGATCGATGACAAATCACTTTTACGTGCGGTGCTATTACCGGACGGTAATGTATGGCGTTTTCCTATGCAGACTTCTATCGAACGCTTTTTTTCCAGCGGACTTCGCCTGACCCATCTGCGGCTGCTGGTGGCGCTAGCCGACCTGAAGCAGGTGACCAAGGTCGCGCGCGCGTTCAATGTCACGCAGGCGGCGGTTTCCAAGCAGATTTCCGAACTCGAGCAGTCGATCGGCACCACGCTCACCGAGCGGGTCGGGCGAAATGTGGTTTTGACCGATGTGGGCGAGATCTTCGTGGCGCGGGGCAGGGAGGTGCTTCGCCAGCTAGGGTATGCGCAACGAGACGTGTCGTCGCTGATGGCTGGCACCGCCGGCCGGGTGACCTTGGGCGCCGTTACGACGCTGTCGCACTCGTTTATATCGATGGCAGTGGACAACTTCATTGCGCGGGCGCCGCAGGCTTCGATATCGTTTAGCGAAGGCTTGCTCGAGCCGCTGCTCGAATCGCTGCGCAACGAAGAAACCGACCTTGTGATCGCCCGCACGGGGTCGAGGGAGACCGCGGATATCGTGCAGGAGCACCTTTATCACGAGCCGTGCGTGTTCGTGACCGGCCCGCAGCAATCGCTGCGAATTCAGGGGCGCCCGCTGACGGCGCGAGACCTGTCAGGCTTGAAATGGATCGTGCCGATGCGGGAGTCGCCGTCGCATGCCGCATTGGGCGCCTTTATGGCGAACGCCGGATTCGATATCGATGCCGCCGCGATGGAGTCCAGTTCGATGCCGCTCAACGTCGAGCTGCTTTCGACCGGAGACTACGTGGCGATTCTGCCGATGTCGTATGCGTATGAGCATGCAGCGCGCGGCCGCATTTCGATATTATCGATCCCGCCACTCGACACGATGCGCGAAGTGGTGCTTTACCAGCGCAGAGGTTCGAAGAACAGCGCGGCGCACGTGCTGGCGGATTGCATACGGATGGAAGCCGCGAAGCTGACCGCGCGGATTCCTTCGCACACGGCAGACGAAGATGCCTGAGCGCGACAATCGGGACGATCATTCATTGAGCTCGTGCAGCGCGAGCAATTCTCCCGGGCTTGCTGCCGGCGCTGACATCGACGTTCGCGGCCCGTTGAACTGCAGACGCCATTGGCTTGGCGAGTACCCGGTTGCTTTCTTGAACACGGAGCTGAAGTGCGCATGAGTGGCGAAGCCGCAACATTGCGCTACTTCGAGGATGTTGAATTGGCTCTGCGTCAGCAATGCCTTGGCTTTTCTGATGCGCCGGCGCGTCACGTACGCATGCGGCGACAAGCCCGTGGACTGACGGAATTGCGTTGCAAAGTGCATTTTGGTCAATCCCGCACTCGCGGAGATTTCGTCAAGCTGAATGGGCAGCGCGAGATTGGCTTCGATAAAGTCCACGGCGCGATGCAGGCGCCACTTGGGTAGTCTGTTTCGCTTATCGTGCGCGGTTGCGGACCCCACGCATGCAATGCTTTCGCGAGCGAGAATTCTTGTGACGATTGCGCGTGTCAATGCCTCGGCATAGAGGCTTCCAATCGCGGTTTCCATATGCGCTGTGAGCAGCGCGTTACCGAGCCTCTCGATCTCGGGGTCCAGAAAAAAGCCGTTGTCTTCGAACAGACTGGCCGGCACGCATGCGGTGCCTCGCGCCTGTTCGTATTGCTGGGCCACGAGGTGCTGCGGCACATGCAAATGAAGTACGTCGCAAGGCGCATCAAACGACGCGGCCGATTCGCTGCCGGCGCGGCTTATCTGAACGGCACCGGCGCTAAGGCGGCCGTCGTGCAGCACGATGCCGCCCTGAGCGAAGCGCACGTGCGTAACGCTCAGCACGATCGCGATCAGATGACGGTCGCTGGGCGTGCGATGAGTCAGTGGTCCGGATGGCTTGCGGCATCTCCAGCGCGTGACCAGCACAGCGGATTCCGCAAGCCGGGTAGCTCGGATCTCGTCGGGCACTGCGCGCCATACGCGTTCGGATCCGATCGACCAGCCGCGTTCGTGCGCCGCTGCGGCTGTCGCATCCGTTTGTCGCGATGGTGGCTTCGAAAGTGGTTTGACGGGGTGCATTATGGTTCTTCACATATGGCATTCGTGCGGCGGCACAGGGGCTATGCGACGCAGTCTGCGGCGTCGTCGGTCGTTTGTCATGTCGGCTATTGTGTTTTATTGAGTGCGAGTGCAAGTCCCTTTCGATAATTGGCGCACGGCTGCGCTTGCGCATCTGTTCGACAGTCCATGATGCGCAGTGCTTTTTTGACGGACGTAGCGGATCCGACCGGCCGATCCCGTGAATGAATGTGAATACTTGTGAGTGCTCCATGTGACAGGCGCGTTGCCGCCTTGCAGGCGGGCGCGCGACCTCGCCGCTATAATCGGAAAGAAATGCGCTAATGCGTACGACTCGATCTTGCCATGCTGTAATCCGCACTCGAGCACCGGTTCAGAAGTCTTCCAAATGGCAGGGTGAAGCAATGAATGATCGACTCGATGTCGTACGCCGTCATTCGCTCGGTTCCGAAATGATGTTCGGGCCTTTTCGACTGATCCCCTCGCGTCGCGTGCTGTTGTGCGGCGATCAACCGGTCAGGCTTGGTGAGCCCTCATACAACGTATTGATGGTGCTGCTTGCTCACGCGGGGGAAATCGTCAGCCGGGACCAGCTTATTCTCGAGGCGTGGGGCACCTCGCACATCGACGAATCCAATTTGCGTTCCGCTGTGGCTGCGCTCAGACGAGCCTTCAATGCGGCCGGCTGCGCGCGATCGTACGTATCGACCGTCGCGCGGCGCGGCTACCGCTTCGTCGAGCCGATCACCGTGGTCAGTTCAGGTCAGGATCGCCAGGCTTTCGCATTGCCGCAACCGCGGCTGATCGGCAGAGAGCAGGCGATCGAGAGCCTTGTGCGCGATATCGGCGAGCATCGGCTGGTGACCATTGTCGGGCCTGGCGGTATCGGCAAGACCGCGTTGGCGATCGTCGCCGCGCAACGCGCGTACGCCACAAGGGATGTCGAATCGATCTACTTGGTGAGTACCGAAGCCATCGCACATCCGGCGGAACTCGAAAGCCTGTTTCGATCCGGGTTGGGAATGGTGGGCAGAAGCGGATATCTGCTGCAGGATATCGAAGCGTTTCTCGACAATCGTCGCGCGCTGATCATCATCGACAGTTGCGAGTGCGCGCTGGGTGCGCTTGCGATGCTGGCCGAGCAGATCCTGTCGGTCGCACCCAAACTGACCATTCTGGCCACGAGCCGTGAGCCGCTCAGAGCGGACGGCGAATGGATCCGGCGTCTGGAAACGCTGACGGTTCCTGCACCGAACGTTGAGCCCACGCTGCAGAACATTGCGGAGTATTCGGCAATCGAGCTGTTTGTTGATCGTGCAACGTCCAGCAATCCGTGCTTTACGCTGAGCGATGAGAACCTGCCGGCTGCGATCAAGATCTGCCGCGATCTGGATGGCTTGCCGCTAGCCATCGAAATTGCCGCCGCACGGATGGACTCGTTTGCTTTGCCGGTGTTGGCAGAGGTCATCAGTGGCGAGTTGCGGCTGCAGATGTTGGGACGAAGCACCGCGCTGCCGCGCCATCGCACGTTGCACGACAATCTGGATTGGAGTTACAGGTTGTTGTCCGCCAGGGAGAAGATTGCATTCCGGCGTCTGGCGGCTTTTCATGGACCGGTGACGTTCGAAGCGGCGCGACAGGTTCTGAGTGGCGGAAGTATTTCTGCAGTGGAAACGAGCGGCCTGATCGCGACGCTCGCCGCGAAATCGCTGGTTACGATCGGCGTTGGCCGCACGCAGGGCAAGCTGAAGCTGCTCGAGACCACGCGCGCCTATGCCGCGGCGTTGCTCGACGAAAGCGGTGAACGTGACGCGGTGTATCGCAAGCATGCAGTCTACTATGGGGCATTGCTGCAGGCGAGCAGGCAAGGGCAACCCGCGCGTTCCGCCACGGACCCGGAGCGCCCGGCGTCGAACCAGCGTGAGGTTCTGGCGGCAATCGACTGGGCCTGTTGTCCTGCGGGCGATCCCTACCTTGCGCTGACCTTGTGTCTCGATGCGATCGCCGCGTTCGGCAGCATGCAGCGGCACACGGAGTGCCGGCAAATTGCCGGCCATCTGGTGTCGACTCCGGAGTTGTTTGCTCAGCTGGCCTGGACGGAGACCCGCGCGCGACTGATCCAGTTTATCGACGAGCAGGTCACAGGTGCCGGCTTCGAGTCCCCAGTGGACGGTGCCACGAGCGGCAACGCGTCGCTGTCCAGCGAGGCCTTGCGAGCGCGTCTCGACGAGACGGCGATGCTGACGGTCCAGACCTTTGAAGGGCTATTGCGCGAGTTTGGTAGCCGGATCGACGCGGGCAGCGTGCGCAATGCCCCGGCTGCCGGGCATGGTGGCCAGGACCAGGCCGACTGGGCATTCATGTTGCCGGGAAAGCATGTTGCGCTGCTGGTGCAGAGCGCGTTGATCGGCATGATCGGCAACGCACGCAACGCGTCGAGCGGCATGCCAAATGGGGAGGGCTCGACGGATGCGTTACGGCGCCAGCGGGTGTGGTTGCAACTGCTTGCACCGATGCGCGGCGGCGATCGCAGCATGATGCGCCCGGCGTGAGCGGGCCCGTGACGCACCACGCGCAGCGCGAGAGGCGGTGCGCTGAGGGGCTTAGCTTGCTTCCATCAGCTGGCGTTGCGCGGCGTCATCGTGTTTCGAGCACGCGTATGACCTGGTCTGCGTATTGTTGCGCGCCATCCGGACCATCGCCGGTGACGATCGATCCGCTCGTGAGCGCATGATCGCTGCTATAGCGCGCGCCGTGGGCCTTGAGCTCTGCAATCATCGGCTCCGCCGGATAGGTCGTGGCCGGCTTGCCGGTCAACAGGCCAGCGCGTGCAAGCGTAACGGAGCCGGCGCAGATCGCCGTTACCGGCTTGCGAGCCCGCTCGAATTCCAGCAGGATGTCGCGTAGCTTCTGGTTGGCCCACAGATGAGTGACGGTGCCCGTACCGCCGATCACCGCGATCGCGTCGTACTGCTGCGGCTGCAACGAGTCGAGCAATGCGTCCGGTGTCGCTTTGCCGCCGACGTCACCGGTAACCTCGGTGAGTACCGTGGAAAACAGCGTGGTTTGAATATCCGCTTGCTTCCATGCCTGCAGCGGAATAAAAAGCTCTTCGTCGCGGAACTTGTCCGGTGGGATCACGACGGCAATACGTTTCATGTGTTTCGCTCCAGATCGGGATGTGCGTTAGAAGCCTTCGAGGACGATTTTTCCATGCGCGCGTCCGCTCTCGATCAGCGCGTGCGCGCGGCGCAGATTGTCCGCGGTGATGCGGCCGAAATGCTCGCTGAGCGTGGTGCGTAGTGTTCCGGCGTCGATCAGCGCGGCAACCCGTTGCAGGATTTCGTGCTGGCGGATCATGTCCGGCGTTTCGAACATCGACCGTGTGAACATCAGTTCCCAATGCAGCGCGATCGACTTGCGTTTCAACGGCACGGCATCGAGCGTTTGCGGATCGTCGATAAGGGCGAGGTGCCCTTGCGGCAGCAACGCTTCGACGATCTGCGCGTAGTGCACGTCGGTATGCGTGAGGCTCGCCACATGATGAACAGCGGGTACACCGATCGCGCGCAACTGTTCGACGAGCGGACGGGAATGGTCGATCACGTCGTGTGCACCGAGTTCACGGATCCATTGGCTCGTCTGTGGCCGGGAAGCGGTGCCGATCACACGCAGGTGCGTCAGGCGGCGTGCAAGTTGCACGAGCATCGATCCCACTCCGCCTGCGGCGCCGATGATCAGCAGGGCCTCGCCGTCGCCGCCGCCTTCACGGACCGGCAGGCGGTCGAACAGCAACTCCCACGCGGTCAGAGACGTGAGCGGAAGCGCGGCTGCGTGCGCGTTGTCGAGCGACGCGGGCTTGCGGGCTGCGATGCGTTCGTCGACGACGCTGTATTCGGCGTAGCTGCCGGCGCGAACGATCGAACCGGCGTAGAACACTTCGTCGCCCGGGCTGAACAGCGTGACCGCATTGCCGACCGCTTCGACCTTGCCTGCGGCATCCCAGCCAAGCACGCGTGGCGACGTGGTGGGCGACGTGGCGCGGACTTTGGTGTCGGCCGGGTTGACAGCGAGGGCCGCGACTTTGATCAACAGATCGCGTGGACCCGGATCCGGCCGCGCCAGATCGATTTCATACAGGGATTCGGGATTCTCGATGGGAAGTCCACACTGACGGTAGACGATGGCTTTCACGGTGACCTCGGCGTGCTGAGCGTGACTCGATGATGCCGCTTGATCGCGGACCCGTTCCTGCTCTGTCGTCAAAGGCGCCCGACGACGCGGATGCAGGAATGAGGCTGACAATAAGGATCATCGAGCGCCGCGGTTTGCGAGGTGCTCGTTTAGCTGTCGAAAAGCAACGATCGGTGTGTGCGGTCTGCGTGCTACTGCGGAAATCACGAGTTTGCGGGCTGGAAAAACCTTTAAGGCGCTTTTGAGCCCCACTTCGTCCCGGCGTCGCCTGCCGATGCCGGTGCCGGTGCGGCATCGTCGCGCAGCGCGACCACGCTGACGATCCCCTGCCGCGCCATCTTCGCGTACGGACAAATGCGCTCGGTGGCGCGCACCAGCTGCTCGGCAATGGCCTGTTCCACACCCGGCAGATGAATCCGGATCTCGGCCTTCAGCATGTACATGCCGTCCACCGGGTCGCGCCCGAATGTGACCGACGCGTCCACGGTCACGCCGTCGATCGGGATGTCGTTGCGTGCGGCAATCAAGGTCAGCGCGCCGTGAAAGCAGGCTGCGTAGCCCGCCGCAAACAACTGCTCGGGATTGGTGCCGCCGCCCGGGCCGCCCATCGCTGCCGGCAGGCGCAAGTCGAGTTCGAGACTGCCGTCGTCGGAACGCACGACGCCGGACGCCCTGCCGTGCTCGGCCTCGCCGCCGGTCACGCGTACCGTGCCGGTGTAAAGCTCCTGAAAGTCAGCGCCGTAGTATTTGTCGAGCGCGCTCAGTGGCGGGGGCGTCAGCTTGTCCATATATCGATCCGTCCATTTGTCAGATCCGCCGGGCCCGTCGGGTAGCGAGACAGCGATTGCGCATCCTCTGCCGTCTGTGGAGCCTCCGCAGGATCCTGGCGGATGGCGCGAGCGAGCGCCATCGTTGCATGGATCGTAACCGTGTCGCAACCGGCGCGGAAGTATCGTGCAGAGACGCACGATGTTGATGTGAAGACGACAATCGCCGCGTCGTTGTGCCGTCGATTGTTGTTGTGCGGGCAACATCGTGCGCTCTTTGGCAGCGCTACTGCCGCGCCGCGGCGGCGCCTACGATTCTTGCTGACGGCAGCCTTTCAGGCTGCGTCGAGCCGGCCACGCCACCGGCAAAACGCAAGCCGGAGGAGGCGCTGTCCAATGCCAGATGGCATGCCTTGACTGCGGCGTGACACGTCGTCATGGCAAACTAGGCGCGCTTCGCAAAGTGTGGCCGGCTACGGCCGGCGCCTCGCGCAGCGATTGATGAACCGCCGTCCCGGCCGGCACGGCAAGCGAAGGAGAGCATCATGTTTTTGCATGAACTGATTGCGCGGTACGGCGTGCTGGTCGTGGTGCTGAATGTGCTGGCCTCGTCGCTGGGTTTACCGCTGCCGGTGATACCGACGCTCATCACCGTGGGTGCGAGCATTGCGCTCGCGATGCACGCACTGCCGGCGGCACTGTTGCAATTCGCGACGATGCTGGCCGCCGCCGTGATCGGTGGCGTGCTGG